>JAJTGL010000002.1 GCA_021297795.1 Planctomycetaceae bacterium | reverse complement strand
AGCGACGCCTCGCGCGCTTCAGGGGCCCGAACGTGATTTGAGCGCTCGCAACCTGCTTCGCAACTTGCTCGCTTTGGCGTGCATGGCGCCGGAGGGGGCTGCTGAAGCGACGCCTCGCGCGCTTCAGGGGCCCGAACGTGATTTGAGCGCTCGCAACCTGCTTCGCAACTTGCTCGCTTTGGCGTGCATGGCGCCGGAGGGAGCCGCCGCAGCGGCGACCGCCTTCAGGACGAGCGCTCGCGACCCGCTTCGCGCGGCCGATGAAATCGGCGGCCGCGATCACTCGCTGAGGTTCAGCACCTTCATGACGTCGGGCGTGATGTCGATCGCGGCCGGGTACTTGAGGAACGTGCGCGCCTGGATCTGCGCGAGGGCCTCGCCCGCGCGGTTCGCCTTGAAGGGCTCGCTGGTCGGGTAGAAGCGGAAGACGAGGTCGATCGACTCCTTCTCGGAGACGGCCTCGACCGCCGCGACGAGCTCGCGGTACGCCTGCTCGAACTGCTCCGCCGCGATCTTCTCGTCGCGCGCGCGCATGCCCTCGAGCCACTTGTTGTACTCCTGCTGCAGCATCGCCATCTCGCGCTGCGCCTCCGGCGGCGGCGCACTGCCCTCGGCCGGCTGGTACTTGGCACGAAGATCCTCGGCGCGCTTGTTGAACTCGGCCTCCTCGGTCTTCGCGCTCTCCTGCGCCTCGCGGCGCTTCTCGACATAGCTCGCGCCGTCGAAGATCTTCTTCATCACCCGGTCGATGTCGACCGACGCCACGCTCCAGACGCGGTTGGTCGAGCGGTCGCCCCACGCGATGCGGCCGTCCTTCGCGTGGACACGCATCGGATCCTTTCCCGCCTCCGTCGCGAGGAGCAGCCCGTCGGCCGGGCCGAGGTCGCTCGAGGGCGCCCAGGCGGGGTGCATGGGATACGCGGCGAATGCAGCGGAATCGTGCCGCTCGCCACGCGCGACCGAGAGCGAGACGAGCAGAGCGCTCGCGGAGCAGAGGACGGAGAGGCCGAGGGCGATCGAGTGCAGACGCTTCATGCCGCGAGTGTACTCAACCCGCAACCGCGTCACCGGACGCGTCGGTCGGGGACCCTTCCGCGCGCGGGGACTCCTCGACGCGGAGCGGGGACTCCTCGACGCGGAGCGAGGAATCCTCGGCGTGCCGCGCGATCTCGCGCGCGAACCACGCCGCGGCGGAACGCTTGACCGCCGCAAGGTCGGGCGTGCGCGCGCCGAGCTCGGCGCGCATGCTCGTCACGGGGCGCGTGAGTCCGCACGGGACGATCAGGCCGAAGTGCGAGAGGTCTGGATCGACGTTGAGCGCCAGCCCATGCAGCGAGACGAAGCGCGAGAGTCGCACGCCGATCGCCGCGATCTTCCGTTCCGGCACGCCCCCGCCGACCCACACGCCGGTGGCCGAGGGATCGCGGAATCCGACGAGGCCGTGCTCGGCCAGCACGTCGATCACGCACTGCTCGAGAAACCGGACGTAGGGGTGCACCCGCAGACCAAGCCGCTCGATGTCGACGATCGGATAGGCGACGAGTTGCCCGGGACCGTGGTAGGTCACGTCTCCGCCGCGATCCGTCTCGACGCGCTCGATCCCGTGCCGGGCGAGCAGCGCGTCGTCGGCGAGCACGTGGGACGCGGCTTCGGGCCGACGGGTCACCGTCACCACCGCCGGCGCATGCTCGAGGAGGAAGACGCGCATCGGCACACCTCTCGCGCGGCCCGCCACGACGCGCTCGTGCGCCGCGCGCTGGACCGCAAGCGCATCACCGTAGGCGATGCGGCCGAGATCGACGACCTCGACGTAGGGGTTGGCGACGAGCGTTTCCACCGCCGCGGAGCGTACGCCGCAGGACGCATTCCGTACAATCGCCCCGTGCCCAAGATCCACCCCACCGCGATCCTCGACGGCGACATCCAGCTCGCCGACGACGTCGAGATCGGTCCGCTCTGTGTCCTCCGCGGTCGCATCTCGATCGGCGCCGGCACCGTGCTCGTCCAGGGCGTGCACCTCGAGGGGCCGCTGTCGCTTGGCGCGGGCAACACGCTCTATCCCGGCGCCGCGCTCGGCTTCGCGCCGCAGGACAAGGGCTTCGCGCGCACGAAGGAGGGCTCGGGAACGATCGTCGGCGACGGCAACGTCTTCCGCGAGCACGCGACGGTCCACCGCGCCACGCGCGACGACCGGCCGACCCGCATCGGCGACCGCAACTACTTCATGGCCTGCGCGCACGCCGCCCACGACGTGCAGGTCGGCAACGACTGTACGTTCGCGAACGCGACGCTCCTCGCGGGCCATGCCGAGATCGGCGACCGCGTGGTGACCGGCGGCGGGTCGGGAGTCCATCAGTTCTGCCGTGTCGGTCGCGGCGCGATGATCGGGGGCGTCGTCGGCATGACGAAGGATGTCTGCCCCTTCTTCACCGCATCCGCGTTCAACTACATCGGCGGCTACAACCGCATCGGCATGCGCCGCGCCGGCATCCCTCAGTCCGACATCGAGATGGTGCGGAGCATCTACGGCATCCTCGTCCGGAGCCGCGAGATCCACTCGGCACGCGTGGCGCGCGTGGCAGAGTTCGCCGGCCATCCGATCGCGGACGAGTTCCTCGCGTTCATCAAGGCCTCGAGGCGCGGCATCGCCACGCGGCATGGCCGCATCACGAGCGCCCGCTCCACCGCGGGTGCGCTCGCGACCGCCGCGTCGGACGAGTAGCGCCATGCTGCCCGCCGCGCTCGGCCCACTGTTTTCCTCGATTCCGCGCGAGCGCAGCGTCGACGCGCTCCTCGAGTTCATCGTGCTCGGGTCGAGTTCGTCGGGAAACGCCTCGATCCTTCGCGTCACCACGCCCGGATCGCGGCGACAGATCCTCATCGATGCGGGCCTCTCTCCGCGCATGGTGCGCGGCCAGCTCGCGCTCCTCGGGTTCGACCTCGCCGAGACGAACGAGATCCTCTTCACCCACTTCGACAACGACCACGCCCAGTCGGGGTGGGCCCGCATCGCGATGGAGACGGGCCTCCGCATGCGCTGCTCGACGCGCCATGTGCGTCACGCGCTCGCGCGCGGATACCCCGACGTCGCGCTGGAGCCGTTCGATCCGAGCGGCGCCGCCTTCGAACTCGGGCCGCTGCGCGTCCATCCCTGCGAGAACCCGCATGATGACGCGGGCACGGTGGCGTTCCGCATCGAGACGCCCGCCGGCGACCTCGGTTTCGCCACCGACATCGGACGCGCGAACGAGCCGCTGCTCGACGCCCTGCGCGGCGTCGACATCCTCGCGATCGAGTCGAACTACGACCCGGAGATGCAGGAGGCCTCGGGACGCCCGCGCGTCCTGAAGGACCGCATCATGGGAGGCAAGGGCCACCTCTCCAACGGCCAGTGCGTGGAGGCCGTGCGCACGATCGCGTGGCCCGACGAGCCTGCGCACGTCGTCCTTCTCCACCTCTCGCGCGACTGCAACCATCCCGCGCTCGTGCGACGGCTGTGGGAGCAGGAACTTCCCTCGCTCGCCGCGCGACTCTCGATCGCGGAACCGCGCGCACCGATCGCGCCGATCCGCATGCGGGGAGGAGCACGCGCGTGAGCCAGCCTCCGCTCGAGCCGATCGCGTGGATCGCGCTGGTCGCGCGCTGGACCGAACTCGCCCGCGCGAGCCGCGCCATTCCGGTCACGGAAACCCGCCTGCGCGACTCGATCGCGCACCTCATCGCGATCGAGGCCACGACCGCCGCACTCGGCGAACTCACGCAGGTGCCCGAGATCGACCGACCCCACGCGCGCGCGCTCGCCGAGGTGTCGATCCGCAGGGCCGCGGGCGAACTCGACCGGCTCTGGCGCGGCGAGGAGTGGCCGGTCGAGCTGCTCGACGCCTGCGAGGCCGCCGAGCACGCGCTCCGACGCGCGATCTACGCGGGGCTCGAGGCCCTCGTCGTGGTCGGCCCGGAGCCCTTCGAGGTGCCGGAGTTCGACGCGAACCCGCCCGCGAACGGCACGCGCGACCTCGCGCTCGGCTACGCCGAATCCGACCAGAGCACCCACCGCGGCACGCTCGCCGCGATGCCGCCCGGCTCGATCGCGATGCCCGGCGAACCGATCGCCTGGTGGTGCGGCCGCGCGGCACCCTTCGGCGCGGACGGCTCGCTCCCATCGGGACTTGCGCACGTCGTCCACACCGAACCGCTGCAGGTGTATCGCGGCCTCGACGAACGCGGTCGGTTCACCGCCGACACGCTCGCGCCGATCACGGACGAGCTGCTGCCGGGGCTGCCGATGCTCGTCCCCCTGCTCCTCGACGGCGTGCGGATCGGGCGCTTTCTTCAACCGCGCGATGCATGGCTCGCGATGCAGCGCGCCGCGCTCGCCGGTCGGCCGGTCATCCCTGTCGTGACCGCGTCCGGTACGAGCGATCTGGGCTGAATCCCCGCGACTTCGGCCCTCGCGCGCGGGCGGCCTCCGCTACCCTCCGGCCCCCGATGTCCGACGCGCTCACCCATGAATGCGGCCTCGCCTACATCCGTCTGCGGAAGCCGCTGTCGTGGTTCCAGCAGGAGCATGCCGACCCGCTGTGGGGTCTGCGCAAGCTGTATCTCCTGATGGAGAAGCAGCACAACCGCGGCCAGGACGGCGCGGGCATCGCCTGCGTCAAGTTTGATATGCCCGCGGGAGATCCCTTCCTCGAGCGCGAGCGCACCGCAAAGCGCAACCCGATCGAGCGGCTCTTCGACGACGCGCTCTCGCCGGCACGCGGGCTGACCGACGACGAACTCGCCCAGATGAGCGAGACGAAGCTCAAGAAGCGCTTTCCGCTGCTCGGCGAGGTACTCCTCGGCCACCTCCGATACGGCACGCACAGCGGCCGCACGAGCTCGATGTGCCACCCGTACGTCCGGCGCACCAACACCGAGTCGCGCTCGATCGCGATGGCGGGCAACTTCAACCTCACGAACTCGCCGGAACTCTTCGCGAAGCTCGTCGAGTACGGCCTCCATCCCGTCGGCGACAGCGACACCGGCGTCGTCCTCGAGAAGATCGGCTACTTCCTCGATCGCGAGCACGCGCATCTCGAGGCCACGCTCGGCCCGGGCTCGTTCCAGGGCCTCGAGGGCGCCGAGCTGGCGCGCGAGGTCTCGCGCCAGCTCGATCTCGCGCGCGTCCTGCGCAAGGCGACCGAGTACTTCGACGGTGGCTACGTCTTCGGCGGGCTCCTGGGGAACGGCGACAGCTTCGTCTGCCGCGATCCCGCGGGCATCCGCCCCGGCTTCTTCCTCGTGCGCGACGAGTGCATCGTGGTCGCCAGCGAGCGCGCGGCGATCTCGACGGTCTTCGACACGGATCCGCGCGAGATCGAGCCGATCCCTCCCGGACACGCGCTCATCTCGAAGCGCGACGGCACGTTCTCGCTCGAGCGCTTCGCCGAGCCGCTCGCGCTGCGCCAGTGCACGTTCGAGCGCATCTACTTCTCGCGCGGCAACGATCCATCGATCTACCGCGAGCGCAAGCAGCTCGGCCGGAACATCGCGCCGCGGGTGGTCTCGCTCCTGAAGGGCGACCTCGACCGCGCGGTGTTCGGCTTCATCCCGAACACCTCGGAGACCTCCTACCTCGGCCTCCTCGAGGAGCTCGGCGAGATCCGCCAGAAGGTCGCCGCCGAGCGCATCTGGCGCATGGTCGAGTCGGGAACCGCGACACGCGAGTCGATCGCGGCCACGCTCGCGGGGCGCGTGCGCGGCGAGAAGATCGCGCACAAGGACCAGCGCCTGCGCACGTTCATCACGCACGACGCCGCGCGCAAGGACCTCGTCAACCACATCTACGACATCACCCGCGGCACCGTCTTCCCCGACGACACGCTCGTGGTCGTCGACGACTCGATCGTGCGGGGCACCACGCTGCGCGAGTCGATCGTGACGATGCTCGCGCGCCTCAATCCGAAGGCGATCGTGGTCGCGAGCGCGAGCCCGCCGATCATGTACCCCGACTGCTACGGCATCGACATGAGCCAGCTCGGACGCTTCATCGCGTTCGAGGCGGCGGTGTCGCTCGCGCGCGAGCGCGGGGTCGACGGCGTGCTCGACGAGATCGCCGCGAAGTGCGAGGAACAGGCCGCGCGGCCGCCGGAGCGGATGAAGAACCACGTCGCGCGGCTGTACGAACTCTTCTCCCACGAGGAGATCGAGCGGAAGGTGGCCGAGCTGATCCGGTCGAAGTCACTCCACTGGAAGGGCGAGCTGCACGTCCTCTACCAGACGGTGGAGGGCCTCCGCTCGGCGATGCCCGAGCACACCGGCACGGGGAACTACCCGACTCCGGGCGGTTATCGGGTCCTCAACACCGCCTACCTCAACTGGCGACGCGGCAACGACGGCGCGCGCGCCTACTGAGCCGCGCGCCGAGCAGGCGGCGACGACCCGAACGCTTGACGGAAAGCGGCGTTTCCGTTCTACTCTCCCTTCCCCCTAGAGGGTCCGCGAGTCGCGGCTTTCGCGGGGTTCGCCCTCTCGACGGCTGCGCGGGTCGCGCACGACGGGGGGTCGGATGGCACGTCGGGCTCGATCGCCCGGACATGTCAGCATCGAAGTCGCAACGCGTCAGCAACGAATCAGCATCGTTACAACCGAACGGAACTCCTCACTATGTCTCGCTATCTCGGTCCGAAGGTGAAGCTCTCGCGCAAGGTCGGCGTCCCCATCGCGGACACCCCGAAGCACACCACGAAGCGCCAGCTGGTCGTTCCCGGCATGCACGGCGCCCGCGGCCGTCGCCAGAAGGCCTACGGCATCCGCAAGGACGAGAAGCAGAAGCTCCGCTTCCACTACAACGTGCTCGAGCGGCAGTTCCGCCGTTACCTCGAGGAAGCGGGCCGCCGCCAGGGCAACACCGGCGAAGTGCTCCTGCAGCTCCTCGAGCTCCGTCTCGACAACGTGATCCGTCGCGCGGGTTTCGCGCGCACCATCTGGGGCGCCCGTCAGCTCGTCGTCCACGGCCACGTGAAGATCAATGGCGAGAAGGTCGACCGACCGTCGTTCTCCCTCTCGATCGGCGACGTCGTCACGATCAAGGAGAAGACCCAGAAGCTCTGCCGCGAGCAGATGGAGTCGATCCCCGGCCACCAGGTTCCGGGCTGGATCGCCGTCAACCCCGCCGAGCTCTCGGTCAAGTGCGTCGCCAACCCGACCTCCGACCAGATCCCGTTCGATGTGAACACCAACCTGATCGTCGAGTTCTATCGCTGATCTCGGCGGCCCGGCCGGCCCGCATCCAGAACCCCCTGTTCGATCACGAGGCCGGAGCGCATGCTTCGGCCTCGTTCTCTTGAGGCCAGACCCTCGGCCCATCCCCCACCGCCGTTCGGGTGCATCCCGCCACGGCCTTTCCGATACCCTCTCCCACCATGCTCAAGTTCCTGCGCCAGTACAACCAGTGGATCCTCGTGGTCGGAGGCACGCTCCTCCTCATCACCTTCCTGATGCCGACCGCGATCCAGAGCTGCGCGCAGCAGAGCGCCGTATCAGGCGCGGTCTGGGCCACCTACTCGGGCGGCCAGAAGGTCACGGGCGCCGACCTCGAGAACGCACGCCAGGAGATGCAGATCATCGAGCTCGCCGGAAGCGGCATGCTCCAGCAGCTCGGCGCCGACCGCGAGCCCGCGCACTGGTGGCTCCTCGCCCACGAGGCGAAGCAGGCCGGTCTCGTCGGTGATCTCGGCGACGGCGAGGCGCTCCTCGTCGCCATGGCCGAGCGCCGCGCCGAGGAGGCCAAGACGAACGGCACCCAGAATGCCATCGGCACCACGCCGGATCAGCTCATGGCGCTCTTCATGCGCGAGTCGCGTGCAAGCCGCGACACCGTGCTCGGCGCGCTCACCAAGATGCAGGGCGTCTTCCGCCTCGTCAGCCTCGCGACCAACGTCGACCGCATCAGCGACCGCCGCCTCGAGAACACCGCGGCGCTCGCGTCGCTCGGAATGAGCGGCAACCTGTGCGTGATCGACGCGCGCACCTCGAGCACGATCGAGGCCACCGCGGCGGACGACGCGGCGCTCACCGCCCACTTCACCAAGTTCGCCGACAAGCTCGCGCCCCTCGACACGATGAAGGGCCGCGAGAACTTCGGCTACCGCGTCCCCGACCGGTTCAAGCTCGAGTGGATGACCATCCCCCGCGCGACCGTCGAGGCCGGCCTCCAGAACGCGCCCGAACTCGCGACGCTGGCGCTGAAGAAGCGTTTCGCGCTGGATCCGGCCAAGTACGGCGCCCCCGCCGACGGCTCGGCGCAGTTCGCCACCTACGAGGCGACCGTCCGCTCCACCACGCTCAAGGAGCTCGTCGACGAGCGCATGGACGCGATCGCGAAGTTCGCTTCCGATCAGCTCGTGCTGCCGCAGCGCACGATCAAGCGCGACGGCATCCACTTCGTGCTGCCCGCCGACTGGAGCACGCAGATGGTGGCGCTCGAGGCGCTCGCCCAGTCGATAGCGACCGAGTTCGCCGTGCCCGCGCCGTCGTACGCCTCGAGCGGCACGGACTGGCTCGTCGTCGGCGACATCGACACGAAGCTCGGATTCGGTGGACTGATGACGGACCGCTTCGGACAGCCGACGTCGCTCTCGACCATGATCCTCGGTGCGAAGGAACTCTCGAAGCCGAACGATCTCGCGCCGTTCCAGGTGAACGTGGCGAGCCCGCCGTTCAAGTCGCCCACGGGTGACGTGACCTTCGTTCGCATGATCGCCGCGGAGCCCTCGCGCGCGGCCGCCGCGCTCGCCGACGTGCGCGACGCCGTCGCCGCCGACGTGGCGGCGCTGTCGCGCTTCGAGTGGCTCGAGAAGAACGAGCCCGCGCTCGCGAAGCAGGCGGTCGACGAGGGACTCGAGGCCGTCGCCGCGCGCTTCGGCGCGTCGGTCGTGCCGGCGAACGACATCCGCGAGGCGAACCCGCAGTTCCTCCAGTACGGATTCCGTCTTCCGGGCGAGATCCCCGGGCTCGGCCAGGACTCGAAGGCGATCGCGCTGCTCGCCGAGAAGGCGGCGAAGCTCCCCTTCACCAAGGACCTCGCCTCGGTGCCGCTCTCGGAGCGCACGTTCACGGTGCCCGCGCCCGACCGACTTTCGATGGTGGTCTTCCAGATCTCGTCGCTCAACCCGCTCACGAAGGAGGCCTATGCGACGCTCGCGGCAAGTCCGCAGTCGATCGGCCTCGTCAACGATCCCGACTACGGCATCAGCGCCGCCGACCTCTTCAGCTTCGACGCCCTCTCGAAGCGCTACGACTTCAAGATGTCGACGCTCGAGGCGGACGAGGATGCGGCGGCCGCCGCAGATGCCGCCGCACAGGCCTCGGCGAACGGCTGATTTCCTTGCTTCGCCACAGGCGGGGCACCTCACGGAACCAACACGATGTCGACCGAGACCACGACGGCACTGCCCAACATCAAGTTCGAGGACTTCGCGAAGCTCGACCTCCGAGTCGCGACCGTGCTCGCCGCGGAGCCGCATCCGAACGCCGACAAGCTCCTGAAGATTCGTCTCGACGACGGCACGCCCGAAGGCCGTCAGGTCTGCGCGGGCATCCGCGCGTGGTACGACCCCGCGTCGCTTGTCGGCAAGCAGGTGATCATCGTGGCCAACCTCGAGCCGCGTCAGCTGCGCGGCGAAGTGAGCCAGGGGATGATCCTCGCGGCGAGCGATCTGAAGCCACTCGCCGAGGGCGCAACACCGAGCGGCGACGCCAAGCCCGGCGCCGACGAGCGCGACGTCGTTGTCCTGACGGTGCAGCGGCCGGTGAAGTCGGGCTCGCGCGTGTCGTAATTGGAGCGCTCGCGACTCGCTTCGCTTTCGCTCGCTTTCGTCGGCACCCCTCGGAGTGAATCCTCGGGGGCCGAGTCGTGTCGGACTTGGAGTGCTCGCGACCATCGACTGGGTGCCCCGGGATGAAGTCCCGGGAACGCTCGACGTGGGAGTCGATCCGGAGACAGCGCACGTCATCCGCTCCGCAGACTCCGGCTTCGCCTCCGTCGGCGGGCACACGTGCCGGTCGACGGATGGCAGGGTCGACGAGAACTGTCATCCGTTCCGGGGACTTCGTCCCCGGGCACCCGATCCAACGACGCCCGTGGCGTGACGTTGTAGGACCAACGACCGCGCTCCGTCATGGACTCCGGGGAGTGCAGGACGCGGGGCCAAACTGATGTTTGTCGAACCCGGGACGACGCTCGACCCGTGTGCCCGCAGACGAAGTCTGCGGAACAGGGGATGCGGGGGTCGATCCGGCGACAGCGCACGTCATCCGCTCCGCAGACTCCGGCTTCGCCTCCGTCGGCGGGCACACGTGCCGGTCGACGGATGACAAGGTCGACGAGCAACATCACCCGTGCCGAGGATTTCATCCCCGGGCACCCAACGGGTGGGAAGCCCCACGAGTCGACGTCGACGCCGACGACTGTCGAAACTCGACAACTCCCCTACAGCTCGCCGTCCTCAGCCGGCATCACGGGCGTCGGCCCCGCGGCTCCCCCGCCATCGACGCGCTCCTGTCGTGTGATCTCCGCATCGTGGATGCGCCAACCCTCGGGCGTCACCGCCACGGTGAACCGTCCGTCGTACTCGTTGGTGCGGTCGTGCATGTGCCCCCAGTGGGTGACGCGTCCGTCGACCTGCCACGTGGCATCCACGGTGAACGCCCGCACACGCGCATCGCCGTCGTCGATCTCGCCCTGCGAGACCACGCGCGTCGTGATTGGCCGCACCGCGACCACTCGGCTCATCGCACCACCCTCCTCCTCCATCACGAGCGCGCGCCGCACCGAGAGATACGTTTCCTCGAGCAGTTCGCCGTCCACGCTCTGCGCGAGCGCGTCGTAGATCGACTCCTCGCGGTCGTAATCGAACGCACGATAGAGGTTCACCTGCAGCGCCTCGAACGTGCGGCACGCCTCGCCCTCGTCGATCGCGCTCGGAGCACGCACGCCGAACGCAAGCACGCTCGGCCCGCTCGGACGCACCACGATCACAACCACCGCCGCGACAAGTCCGGTGCCCAGCGCGACGAGCGGAGGCCGACGCGCGATCGCCGCGGCCCCGTAGGCCACCACGAAGAGCACGATCGCGAGCGTCGCGAATGCAGGAACCAGCGGCTCCGGCTCCGGCGGCGTCGGCACTTTCTCGAGCCGAGCCGACAGATCCCCGGACGGCCGTCGCCACGTGAATCCCGGCTCGGCGCGGGTGAAGAGCACCTGCGATCGCAGTCCATCTGCGGTCCACTCGGCGGCGATCTCGAGCGGCGGCTTTGCCGGCAGCGGAGAGAGAAGGTCCGGCGGGTATGCCGGCCAGGCCAGCGCGATCTCGTCGGGGGGGGCCTTCAGCGGGTACGCGAGATTGAAGAAGATCTTGCGGAGCCCCTGCCAGCCGCTGATCGGAAAGAGCGGCAGCAGCGATTCATCGGGCGCGTTCACCTGCACGGCCCTGATCGACGGCGGCACGACGACCCCGTCGATCCGCACCGGCATCTGCTGCGCGAAGTACTGCTCGAGCCGCGCCGACAGCCCTGGAAGCTCGCTGTCGTCGATCCGCTCCGGGTCCTCCCTCGGTACGGCGAGCATCCAGTCGAGGAACACGAGGTTCATCGAGGCCTCGATCACAAACTCGGCCCGATCCACCCGGAACCGGAGGTCGACGTGAGGCCCATCCTGCGGGTGTCTCGAGGCAATCGCGGTGAATCGCGCGCGTTCATGCGACGGCGCGGCCCCGACCGTGGTAGAAAATCCTCCCCCGCCGACGACGGCGGCCGTCAGCAGCGCCCAGATCCAGAAAGAGACCAGAGATGATGAACTCCGCGATGGAACACCCCGCGATGAAGCAGCACGAGACCACGCTCCCGCGTCCGACTCCCTCGCACTCCATCGCCGGGTTGTTGCGCGTGCTCGTGACATCGGCCGCGATTGTCGCCTCTCCGGCCGCCCTTGCACAGGAGACTGCGGAGCCGACTCCGGCCGATTCTTCCGCCGCGGGCACCACCGCTGGCGAGACCGCGGCGCCCGCCCCCGCCGACAACACCGCGCCTGCGACTGATCGCCCGCAGATCCACAAGGCGATCGGCTCCGCCGAGCCGCTGGTCCAGGCGTTCAACGAGCACCTCACCATCCTGGCCAGCCCGTGGATGGAGGGCCGCCTCCCCGGCACGCGCGGCATGGAGCGCGCGATGGACTACATGGAGGATCAGTTCGTCCGCGCCGGCCTCGATCCGGCCTTCCAGCCCTCGGACGGCGGCGCGAAGACCTACCGCCAGCCGTTCTCGCTCGGCGGAAAGCGCGAGGTCGTCGAGGAGTCGATCGCCGGCCCCGAGGGTTCCGAGTTCACCCTCGTCGCCGACAAGGACTTCAAGCTCACGTCGCTCGGTCGCTCGGGCACGGCCGAAGGCGCCGTCGCGTTCGTCGGATACGGCATCGAGGATGGCCCCGAGGGTTACTCGAGTTTCGCCGAGGGTCACTCGCTCGAGGGGAAGATCGCGCTCGTCCTCCGCTTCGAACCCATGAACGCCGAGGGCAAGTCGCGCTGGTCGAACGGCGACGGCTGGTCCGGGCGCGCCGGATTCGCGGGCAAGATCGGCGCAGTCGCCAAGCGCAAGCCGGCCGCGATCATCGTGGTCAACACCCCCGGCGCCGACGACCCTCGCATCGACAGCCTCACCACCGCCGGCGGTGGACGCGCGATGTCCGACGTCCCCGTCTTCATGATGTCGACCGAGGCCGGGCAGAAGCTCGTGGCCGCCTGCGGAGAGACGCGCTCGCTGATGGATCTCCGCAAGCTTGCGGATGAACCGCCCGCGGATGCGCCGCGCAGCTTCGACCTCGGCACCACGGCGATCAAGGTCGCCGGGCGCATCGAGGAGAAGCCCGTGCGCGCGGAGAACATCGTCGGCGTCCTCCCGGGACGCGGCACTCTCGCGAACGAAGCGATCGTGATCGGCGGCCACCTCGATCACCTCGGGAACGGCGACTTCGGCTCGCGCGAAGGGCCGGGAAAGCTCCATCCCGGCGCCGACGACAACGCCTCGGGTTCGGCGGGCGTCATCCTGCTCGGCGACATGCTGAAGAAGCAATACGACGCGCTGCCCGCGGAGACCCCGCTGCGCACGATCGTCTTCATCGGCTTCTCCGCCGAGGAAAGCGGCCTGAACGGCAGCCGCTACTACGTCGACAATCCGATCTACCCGATCAAGGACACCGTCCTGATGATGAACTTCGACATGATCGGCCGCATCAAGGATGGCCGACTCTCGGTCACCGAGTCGAAGGCGAAGGGCATGAAGGAGTGGGCCGAGCCGATCTACGCGAGGAGCCCGCTCACGGTGGTGCGCGGCGAGCGGAGCGGCGGCGGCAGCGATCACGCGAGCTTCCAGCAGGCGGGCGTGCCGATCCTCTTCGCGATCATCGCCGACTTCCACGACGACTACCACACCTCGCGCGATGTCTCCGAACTGATCGACCGCGAGGCGTCGGTCGAGGCGATCAAGCTGTGGTACGAACTCGCCCGCGACATGGCGCAGCGCCCGGAGCGCTTCGAGATGGACACGACCGCCGGCCCGATGCGCGCACAGCCGATGCGCGTGCGCGCGGGTCTGCGCACGCGCGAGCTCGAGGACGGCGGACTCGAGATCGTCGACGTCACCAAGGACGGCAGCGCGGACAAGGGCGGCCTCCTCAAGGGCGACCGCATCGTCAAGTGGAACAAGAAGGACATCGCCACGCGCAACGAGTTCGTCGAGGAACTTCGCACGCACGAGATCGGTGACAAGGTGCAGGTGGTCGTGCTCCGCGATGGCGAGGAGAAGACCTTCTACATCGAGCTGCAGGGGGCGCCGTCGTCGCAGTGACGCCGAGGTCGCGCGATCACGCGGGCAACCCCGTCAGAGAAGCCGCAGTTCGTCGCGCAGGATCGCGGCGAGCTCGAAGTTCTCGCTCTGGATCGCCGCACGAAGCCGAGACTCCAGCTCCGATCGCTGCGCGGGCGGCAGTTGCGGCACGAGCGTGTCGCGCAGGGCCTTCAGCGCGGTGACGTCGCCAAGGGCATCGAAGTGCTCGGCGATCCCGCTCCGTTCGGCCGAGTCCCGCAGTAGCGCAATTCCTGCGTCGATGATCGCGCCCGCCTCCCGGCCGCGGCCGCTCATCGCGAGCATCGCCGCAGCCGCCCGCGTCCGAAGGACGATGGCCGAGAACCTCGCCCCCTCGGCCCACTCGACCTCCGATTCGGGCGCCCAGCGGACGAGATGTGCAGACGCGGCGAGCACCTGATCGGCATCCCCCAACGCCCGACGGGCCTCTCCGATCGCGAGGAAGGCGATCGCCCGCTGCTGGTACTGGACGAGCTCGAGGCGGATCGCGGCCGCTTCGACGGCCCCGATCGGTGCCCGGATGGCGGCGGCGGGGTCGAACCGCATCGGCTTCCGGTCGGGCCGACCGGCCGCCTCCATCTGAAGGAGCCCCATCTCGACGCGGACCTGCAGCACCTCCCGGCCGTCCTCCAACCGCACCAGGCGGGCGTTGAGGCGGCCTGGCTCGTATGGGAAGTCACGGAGCAGGCGGTCGAGGTCGACGTTCATGGCGATCGGTCCCACCCGTGGGATCGGCCCATCCAAACGGAAAGTTCGCACCACTCGTTGCGATTCGAACACAAGGTTTCGCAGGCGCTGTATATGCTGTCAAGCGTCGGCTGGGCTGAGCCGACGCACCAGACGGAGGTTGTGTTCCAGAGGTTGCGTGCGCGGAGAGGAGGAGCCCGAGGCTGGCTCCACACCACAATGCGCACGGAGAGTTCCGCCCACAGGGAAGTGCGGCGTCGAGGGAGCTGTCAGGGACGGAAGCGCATGATGCGCATCCGGCCCGCGCTGCGTCATGCAGCGAAGGCCCACTCGACGCAGCACGACCAGAGGGCACCGAGGTACGCGTCGGCATGGAGTCGTGAGGCTGCGGAGGCTTCCCGAGTATCCAGACGACCGTCCGAGGCAGGAACCCTTGAGAGGCGAGAAGCCCCGTCCGAGCGCCCGCGCGCGGATCGAAGGCTCTCCACCGCTCCATCGCTGGACCACTTGTGTTCGTCCCCCAAGCGAGGTTCCAATGGGTCGTTCGTCTTTGCAGTCTGACCTTCAGCTCTACCTGCGCCAGATCAACGAGGTCCCCTTGTTGACCGCGGAGGAGGAGAAGGATCTCGGCTGGAAGATCATCAATGACAACTGCTTCGCGTCGAAGGATCGGATGATCCGCGCAAACCTGCGCCTGGTGATCTCCATCTCGAAGAACTACGCGAACCGCGGCCTGTCGCTCGCCGACCTGATCGAGGAAGGCAACATCGGCCTGATCCGGGCGGTCGAAGGCTTCGATCCGGCCCAGGGCGCCCGTTTCTCGACCTACGCGTCGTGGTGGATCAAGCAGGCCATCAAGCGCACGCTCATCAACGCCGTCCAGCCGATCCACATCCCGGCGTACATGGTCGACTTGATCGCCCGTTGCAAGGAAGCCTCGCGCCGGCTCGAGGAAGAGCTCGGCCGCCAGCCCTCCACCCAGGAACTCGCCGACGACCTCAAGATCCCGGTGCGCAAGTTGGTGGTCGTGCGTCGCGCCGTGAAGGCCTACAACGCCCCGAGCCAGTCGCCCTCGAACGAGCACGGCGACGGCCCCGACCTGCACGAACTCTTCGAGGACCATCGCAACGGCAAGCCCGAGGAGACGGTCACGAAGCGCGAGGAGTTCCGGCTGGTGCTGCAGCTCCTCGAGCAGATCGACGAGCGTGACGCGCGCGTCATCCGCCTGCGCTACGGCCTCGAGGGCAAGGAACCGCTCACGCTGAAGCAGATCGGCCGCGAGGTCGGGCTCACGCGCGAGCGCGTGCGACAGATCGAGGTCGAGGCGCTGCGTCGCCTCCAGCAGAAGATCACCGACGATCGACCGCTGCGCTTCCTCCGGCAACTCATGCAGGAGTCGGACGACTCCGACGAGCCCCGCCGCATCGGCCGGCGCGAGATCCAGCGCGACCCATCGCGGCAGGATGCGCGTACGACGGAGTCCGATTCCCGTCGGCCCTCGCCACGACCCATTCCGATCTCGCGCCGCGATGCGCGCATCGGCTGAGTCGCTTTCCAGAACCACTCCCCCCCGGATCGTCTCCGGACGCGGAGAAAGATGAACGGCTCCCCCGCCCACAAGGCGGGGGACCGTGTTTTTATGGCGTGACGAACTCCAACGGCCGCAGGCCGTGGTCGCCTCGTCGCACAAGCCACGGGGGATGACGCGAAGCGCCGGTCGTCTGGTCACGCCAAGGGGAGCCGACGCAGCGGCGATCGGCGCGAGAGGACCGCCGCGCTTCGCGCGGCGTCTCGCGACATTGGGAACACGGAGCGATCACGACCTCGCGCGCCTCCGGCGCGCGAGGTCGTGGCACCCGGTCGACTTCGTCGACCGGCAACACGCTGCAAGCGCTCGGACACGCGCCATCCACGCGAAAGCGAGCAAGTTGCGAAGCAGGTTGCGAGCACTCAAATCACGCTGCAAGCGCTCGGACAAGCTGCATCAACACGAAAGCGAGCAAGTTGCGAAGCAGCTTGCGAGCACTCAAATCACGCTGCAAGCGCTCAGACAAGCTGCATCAACACGAAAGCGAGCAAGTTGCGAAGCAGGTTGCGGCGCTCAAATCACGCAGCGAGCGCTCGGACACGCGCCATCCACGCGAAAGCGAGCAAGTTGCGAAGCAGGTTGCGAGCGCTCAAATCACGCAGCGAGCGCTCAGACACGCGCCATCCACGCGAAAGCGAGCAAGTTGCGAAGCAGGTTGCGAGCGCTCAAATCACGCAGCGAGCGCTCAAACATTGCTCACGAACGGCAGCTTCGTCACCGCCGCGGGCGTGGTGCCCTTGCCGGCGAGATCAAGCTCGAACGCCGTGCCTTCCGCAGCCAGCGCCGCCGGCACGTAGGCCATCGCGATGCCGCGGTCGAGCGTCGGCGAGAGGCAGCCACTCGTGACCTCGCCGACGACGCTTCCACCATGCAGGACCTGCATCCCCTGCCGCGGCGAGCGACGCCCCTCCACGAACAGCGCCACCAGGCGCTTGGAGGGTCCATCGGCCTTGATCTTCCGCAGCGCTTCCTGCCCGATGAAGGTGCCGGTGCGCTCGTCGTCCGGCCCGCCGGTCATGCCCTTGTCGAACTTGATCGCGAACTCGAGTCCGGCGGAGACCGGGTCGATGTCCTCGGTGATCTCGTGGCCGTAGAGCGGCATGCCCGCCTCCATGCGCAGCGTGTCGCGCGCACCGAGGCCCACCGGCTTCACCACGCTGGTCGAGCCACCCATGTCCTTGAGCACCATGCCGAGGGCGAGCTTCGCCATCGACGAGGGCAGGATCACCTCGACGCCGTCCTCGCCCGTATAGCCCGTGCGCGAGACGAGGAGCTTGATCACCACGAGGTTCTTCACCATGAAGCGATACCGCTTCATCGTGGGGATCGTGCTGGACATCCTCGAGATCAGCTCCATCGCCTTCGGACCCTGGATCGCGACCATCGCGGTCGACTCGGTCTCGTCCTCGAGCTTGAAGGCGAACTGGCCCTTCCGCTCGGCGAAGTGCTGCAGCAGCTTGTGGCGGTTGGAAGCGTTGCAGACCATCAGGTACTCGTCCTCGTCCACGCAGTAGACGAGCACGTCGTCGCGAACGCCGCCGCGCTCGTTGCAGATCAGGGAGTACCGCACCATGCCCGCCTGCATGCCGCAGATCTGGCGGGTGCACACGTGGTCGAGGAAGCGACGGGCGTGCCGTCCGCTGAACCGGAGCCGGCCCATGTGCGACACGTCGAAGAAGCCGGCGCTCGCACGGCACCACTTGTGCTCCTCGATGATCGAGCCGTACGAGATCGGCATGTCGTAACCCGCGAACTCGACCATCTTCGCCTTGTGGTCGAGATGGAGGGCGTGGAACGGCGTGCGCTTGAGATCGGTGGCGGTCGTCATGGCGCGGAGGGTACCCGTCCCGCTTCCGCCCCGCCACCGCGCGCGCCACGCGCACCTTTCCCGGAACCGCTATTCTGCGCCGGATGTCGCCGGATGGTCGCGAACCGATCGATGCGAAGGATGCCGGGTGCCACTCCGCGCACCCGCGGACGCAACGTTCGTCCGTACGCGCGCCCATCCTCGGCGTCCTGCGGACGCGAAGCCTGCTTGCGCTCGCGCCGCTCGCCCTCGCGGTCGCGCTTGCCGCGCCCGTGGCGGCGCAGGTCGCCGCGCTTGACGACGAGACCCTCGCGGACCGCCCGATCTCGAAGGTCGTCTTCAAGGGACTCGAGCGCGTCACCGAACGCGAGATCCTCAACAACATCCGCGTCGCCGCCGGCCAGCCCTTCGAGGCGCAGGCCGTGCGCATCGACGTATCGACGCTGTACCGCCTCGGACAGTTCGACACCGTCGACGCGATCGCGACGGTCCTCCCCGACGGCTCGGTCGAGCTCACCTACGTGCTCGTCGAGCAGCCGATCGTGCGCGACCTCCAGGTCGTCGGCAACAAGCTCATCAGCGACCAGGAGCTGCGCAAGGCGATCCCGCTCTACGCCGGCGGTCCGCGCGACGACTTCCTCCTCGAGCAGTCGGTCACGCGCATCAAGGATCTCTACCGCAAGCGCGGCCACTACCTCGCCGAGGTCACGGTCGACGAGAACCTGCTGAAGGACTCGGGAATCCTGATCCTTCGCATCGTCGAGGGTCCGCGCGTCAAGGTGAAGGAGATCCTCTTCGTCGGAAACGAGAGTTTCGAGGCGAAGGAGCTCTCCTCCGAGATCAAGACCGGCACCGCGGTGCCGCTCTTCGGCAAGGGCGAGCTCGACGAGGACCGACTCGTCGACGACGTGGCGGCGCTCGACAAGTTCTACAAGGACCGCGGCTTCGTGGATGTGCGCGTCGACCGTCGCGTCGAGATCTCGTCCGACTCGAAGGAGGCCAAGGTCGTCTTCGTCGTGAGCGAGGGACGCCGCTACCGTCTGCGCGAGGTCGTGATCGAGGGCATGGGCGCCGAAGGCCCCAAGCCGCTCGGCGTGCTCGATCCCGTGCAGATCGAAGGGCTGCTCTTCATCCACCGCGGCGACATCTACTCGCGCTACAAGATCGACAAGAGCATCGCGAGCGTGCGCGACGCCTACTTCCTCCTCGGCCACGTGGATGTCGACGTCAACCACCGCACGGTCCGCGTCGGCGCCGAGCCGGAGGTCGACCTGCTGCTCAGCCTGCGCGAGGGCCCGCGCACGATCGCCGGCCTCGTGAACATCCAGGGCAACTTCCTCACGAAGGACAAGGTCGTGCGTCGCCTCGTGCGCATCCAGCCCGGACGCGTGCTCGATGGCCGCGAGATCGAGAACTCCGAGCGCCGCGTGCGCGCGTCGCAGCTCTTCAACGAGGTGCGCATCACCGTGCAGCGCCCGCGACCGGACGAGCAGGACGCACTGGACACGCCGCAGGCGACCGGCACCGAGACCGAGGGCGAGAAGGCGGCGGAGGGTGAGCGCGCTGCGGAAGCCGCCGCGGGCGAGGCCGCGACGGGCGAGAAGCGCGCCGAGGATGTCAAGCAGCTCGCGACGGAAGCGGCAGTCCGAAAGGACGTGCGCAGCGAGGTGCGCGACATTCTCGCCGAGGTGAAGGAGCGCAACACCGGCAGCATCAACTTCGGCGTCGGCCTCGGAACCGACTCCGGTGTCTTCGGCCAGTTCAGCGTCGCGCAGAGGAACTTCGACATCGCCGATACGCCCGAGACCTTCGACGAGCTCGTCGCGGGCCGCGCGTTCCGCGGTGCCGGCCAGCAGTTCCAGATGACGATCGCGCCCGGCAACGAGGTCTCGAACTTCAGCCTCGACTTCCTCGAGCCGCACCTCCTCGAGACCGACTACGCCTTCCGCGTGTCGCCCTTCTACCGCTACCGGATCTACGAGGACTACGACGAGAACCGCGCCTCGACGCCGCTCTCGATCTCGCGCAAGCTCGGCGACTTCTGGAGCGTCGGCGTCACCGGCGCGTACACCTGGGTCGAGCTCAGCGGGTTCGATCCCGACACGCCGGTCGAGGTGGCCGACGACAAGGGACCGGCCAACTACATCTCGACGGGGATGTTCGTGAAGCGCACCGACGTCGACCGCCAGTTCCGGCCGAGCCGGGGCAGCGCGCTCGACCTCGCGGTCACGCAGTTCGTCAGCTTCGACGACATCGATCCGTTCACGGTGTTCCGCGGCGGCTACACGCAGTTCTTCACGGTCAGCGAGGATTTCCTCGGCCGCCGCTCGACGCTGCGCCTCTCGACCGACGTCGGCTACATCCTCGGCGACGACGCGCCGGTCTACGAGCGGTTCTACCTCGGCGGCCGCACCTTCCGCGGCTTCGAGTTCCGCACGATCAGCCCCAAGTCGCAGCAGAACATCGACCCGCTCACCACCGCCGACGATCCCGTCGGCGGCCTGTGGATGTTCTTCGCCGGCGCACAGTACGAGCAGCCCGTCTTCGGCAGCACGCTCTCGATGGTCGGTTTCGTCGACTCGGGCACCGTCACCGACGACGTCGGCCTCGACCAGTACCGCGTCGCGATCGGCATGGGCGTGCGGCTCTACATCCCGCAGTTCGGCCCGGCTCCGCTTGCCTTCGACTTCGCGGTGCCCCTCGTGAAGGAGGAGAGCGACGAGACCCAGGTCTTCTCGTTCTCCGCCGAGATCCCGTTCTGAGCGCACGTGCATCGGGCGCACGTGCGTCGGGAGCAGGACGCGCGGTCCGATCCCCGCGGGGGAATCCGCGCGATTCGGGCTTCGTCCGTACAATCCGCGCCTCTCCGGTGCGACCACCGCGCCGGGACCACGGAAACGACCATGCCCTCACTGCACCTGTCCTTCGACCGCCGTTCCTCGATCGCCGCACTGTGCGCCGGCGCCGCCGTCGCAACGCTCGGGTTCCTCGGAACCTCCGCGCAGGCGATTCGACCGATCGCCATTCCCGCTCCACCGACCGCGATCGGCACCGTCGATCTCGCCCGGCTCTTCGACAACCTCGCCGCGGCGAAGGAGTGGGACGTGCGCATCAAGGAGCTCGAGGCGAAGGCGATGGACGAGGGACGCGCGAAGAAGGCCGCGCTCGATGCGAGCCTGAAGGAGGTCGAGGCGATGGCCGCCGGTCCCGAGAAGGAGACCCGGATGGACGCGATGCGCCTCGCGCGCCTGCAGGCCGAGCAGTGGAGCCAGCTCAAGGAACTCGAGGTCGACCGCGAGCGCAGCCTCAAGTGGCAGGCGATCTACCGGTCGGTGCGGGAGGGCGCGCGTAAGCTCGCCGAGGCCGAGGGCTACGGCATGATCGTGGTCGACGACTCGCGCATCGAGATCACCACGCAGCGCGGCCAGAACGCGCCGCCGCTCGAGACGCAGGCGAAGAGCCAGATCGCGTCGCTGCGCATCCTCCACGCGGGCAAGTCCATCGACGTCACCGACAAGCTGCGCGTGCAGCTCGACAACGACCGCACCGGTTCGCCGGCCAAGGCGACGGGCGCCGCGCCCGCCGGCACGCCCGCGCAATCGAAGTGATTCCGACGCCCCGCATCCACGCGCGATCCGACACCGGAGCGCGAAACCATCCGATTCGGCCGAACAACACCATGCGACTCCCGAACTTCCTCCGCTCCGAGTCCACCCTCTTCACCGCGGCCGTGGCCGCCGTTGCGCTCGCGCTCGGCGCAAGCCTGATGCGTCCGCATGCCGGCCAGACGGCGCCGGATACCACGCCATCGCGCGTCGCGACCATCGATCTCGAGAAGACCTACAACTCGATCGAGCGCTACGTCGAGATCCAGAACGGCCTGAAGAAGCTCGCCGAGGAACTCGACCAGAAGATCAATGCGCAGCAGACGGTCGTGAAGGATCTCGAGGCCGAGCTCGACAGCTTCCAGGCGGGCTCCGATGCGCAGGCGGCCGCGGTCCAGAAGCTGCAGATCGCCGTCGGAGAGTTCCGGGCGATCCAGCAGTTCGCCAACGCGAAGGTCGAGATGGAGCGCGCGCGGGCCCTCCGCGACACCTACCTCGCCATCAAGGACGCCGCGCGCCGCTTTGCCGAGCGCGACGGCCTCGACTACATCCTGCTCGACGACTCGCTGCCCGAGATGGATCCGGCGAACGCCGCGAAGACCATGCAGCAGATCTCCGCCCGGCGCTTCATCTTCGCCACGCCGAAGGCCGACGTCACCGAGAAGCTCGTCGCCTTCATGAACGAGGAGTGGAAGGCGGCGAAGGGTGGCTGATGGAGCCGGAGCAGGCGAGCGCTCGATCGCCGCGCTGGCAACGCTGGTCGGAGCCTCGGTCGAGGTTCCCGCGGGCGCCGATCGCACGCGGATCGAGGCGACGGTTGTCACCGGCCTCGAGATGATCGACCGGGCGAAGCCGGGCGAACTCACCTTCGTCGGGAACGCCAAGTTTGCGAAGTTGATTCCGGCCACGAAAGCCCTTGCCATCGTCGTTTCGGCGGATCTGCCCCTTCCCGAGGAGGCGAGCGCCCACACGATCCTCAAGGTCAAGAGCGCCGACCATGCGATGATGGCGATCCTCGAACGCTTCGCGCCTCCCGAGGCGCTGCCCGCGGTCGGGATCCATCCGACGGCGCACGTCGACCCCGAAGCGCGCGTGGATCCAACCGCGAGGATCGGTGCGGGAGTCTCGATCGCGCGCGGGGCGACCGTCGGTGCGGGCACCGCGCTCTTTCCCGGCGTCGCGGTCTACGAGAACGCCTCGATCGGCTCGCACTGCGTGCTGCACACGAACGTCGTGATCCGCGAGCGCTGCGTCCTCGGCAACCGTGTGATCCTCGCCTCCGGTGTCGCCATCGGCACCGACGGGTTCGGTTATCGACCGAGCGCGGACGGTCGCGGCATCGCGAAGGTCCCTCACATCGGAAACGTCGTCGTCGAGGATGATGTCGAGATCGGCGCCAACAGCTGCGTCGACCGCGGCAAGTTCGGCGCCACCCGGATCGGCGCGGGCACCAAGATCGACAACCTCTGCCAGATCGGCCACAACGTCGAGATCGGCCGCTGCGTGGTCATGAGCGGCCTCACCGGGGTCGCGGGCAGCACGCGCGTCGGCGACGGGTGCCGGATCGGCGGCGGATGCGGCATCGCCGACCACCTCGTCATCGGCCGCGGCGCGTCGCTTGCCGCCCGCTCCGGCGTCATGAGCGACGTCCCCGAAGGCGCCACGTGGGGCGGGTTCCCGGCGCAGGAACTCCGGAACGCTTTGCGGGAGATCGCGCTCGTCCGTAAACTCCCCGAGTGGCATCGCCAACTGAGACACCTGCTCGATCCGCCGAAGGCGCCCTGAGCGTCGGACCCTCCCGTACACCGGTACCCGCCGGATCGTCGAAGGAAGGCGCGCTGAAGGCTGCCCCGCGCCAGCGCACGCTCGCCCGCCCGGTGACCGTGCGCGGCAAGAGCCTCATGCTCGGCGTCGACGCGACCGTCGTCATCCAGCCCGCGCCGCCGCACTCCGGCGTCGCCTTCGTCCGCACCGATCTCAATCCGCCCGTCCGGATCCCGGCCACGGTCGAGCATGTCGCGCCGCGTCCGCGCCGCACCACGCTCAAGTCGGGCGATGTGACGATCGACACCGTCGAGCACGTGCTCTCCGCGATCGCCGGTCTTCGCATCGACAACGCCACCATCGAGCTGAACGCCCCGGAGCTTCCGTGCGGCGACGGTTCCTCGGCGCTCTTCGCCGAACCGATCCTCGAGGCCGGCATCGTCGAGCAGGACGCACCGCGCAAGGTGTTCAAGATCCGCGAGCCGATCGTGATCGAGGAGCCCGACGGCATGATCGCCGCGATGCCCTTCGAGGCCGAGGGCATGCGCGTGGTCTACGACCTCGACTACGGCACGCAGGGTCACCGGATCCGGCACCAGACCTTTTCGTACAACGTCGCCGAGGGCGACTACATCCGCGAGGTGGCGCCCGCGCGCACGTACAGCCTGCGCGAGGAGGCCGAAGCACTGCAGGCGGCCGGTCTCTGCCGGCACCTCACGCCGCGCGACATCCTCGTGATCGGCGACGACGGCAACCCGATCGACAACGCCTACCGCTTCGATGACGAGCCCGTGCGTCACAAGACGCTCGACGTGATCGGCGATCTCTCGCTCATCGGCGCACCGATCCAGGGCCGCGTACTCGCGGTGCGCTCGGGCCACGGCCTCAACCGGAAGCTGGCGATGAAGGTGCGCGAGCAGATGCTCGCCGCCGATCTCCGCCGCACCGTCGTCGACGGCAAGGTGATGGACATCCGAGCGATCCAGAAGCTGATGCCCCACCGCTACCCGATGCTGCTCGTCGACCGCGTGGTCGAGGTGGACGGCTCCCGTCGTGCGGTCGGCATCAAGAACGTCACCATCAACGAGCCGTTCTTCCAGGGCCACTATCCGGGCACGCCCATCATGCCGGGCGTCCTGCTCGTCGAGGCGATGGCGCAGCTCGGCGGGCTCCTCCTCGCGAACGTGCTCGAGCACACCGGCAAGATCGCGATCCTCCTCTCGATCGACCGCGTGAAGCTGCGCAAGCCGGTCGTCCCGGGCGATCAGGTCGTGCTCGAGGCGGAGAACATCCGCGCCACCGCGCGCACCGGCCACCTCAAGTGCCGCGCGATCGTCGGCGACAAGACGGCCGCCGAAGCCGAGCTGCGCTTCATGATGGTCGACCCGGATATCGAGTGAACCCGCCGGCGCGTATCGATGCGCCTGCAATCCGCGCATCGAGACGGAACAAGTCACACCCCCAGACGTCAGAGAGCCCGAGCACCGATGCCCACGATCCACCCCACCGCCGTCATCGATCCCACCGCGGAAATCGCGGACGGTGTCGTGGTCGGCCCCTGGTGCGTGATCGGGCCGCGCGTGACGATCGGCCGGGGCACGATCCTGCGCAGCCACGTGGTGCTCGAGGGCTACTGCCGCGTGGGCGAGGACAACGTCTTCTACCCCTTCTCTGCCGCGGGCGGCATTCCGCAGGACCGCAAGTATCGCGGCGAGGAGACGTGGTGCGAGATCGGCGACCGGAACCACATCCGCGAGCAGGTATCGATCCACCGCGGCACCGCCGTCGGCGGCGGCGCCACGCGCATCGGCAACGGCAACCTCCTGATGGTCGGCGTGCACGTGGCGCACGACTGCATCCTCGGCAACGACATCACGATCGCGAACGCGGCGCTCCTCGCGGGGCATGTCCACATCGGCGACGCCGCCACCATCGGCGGCGCGGCGGCGTTCCATCACTTCGTCACCATCGGCACCTGCGCCTTCGTCGGCGGCATGGCGCGCCAGTCGCGCGACGTGCCACCCTACCTCATCTCGGAGGGTTTCCCGGCACGCGTGCGTGGGCACAACCACATCCAGATGACGCGGCGCGGCATCGGCCAGGAGGCGATCGATGCGGTGCGTACGGCCTACCGCAGGCTCTACTGCGAGCCCGGCGCAGCGATGTCCTCGCGGGTCGATGACCTGCGCCGGGAGTTCCCGGCGATCACCGAGGTCCACGGCCTCTGCGACGCGGTCCTCGCGAGCTCGACCGGCGTCCACGGCCGGGCGCGCGAACTGGCCCGCCCGGACGACAAGCGCACGGTCCCGGCGATGTGGCAGCCGCAGTCGGCGACGCGCCCCGAGGGCGCCTCGGCTCCCCACTGAGGGGCGGCGGCCTTCCGCGCCCGCGCGAGCGCTTCAGGACGGCCATCCGGCCGCCCTCGCGCCTTCAGACCCGCCGCTGAACCGATTCCACGCCCGCTTGCGTTGTCCCCGAGTCGACTCGACCCTGCCGAGGCCCTGTTTTCCGGTCCTCCCCGCAAGGCCACTCCAAACCGCGCGAATCGCTCAACCCCCCCGTTTGGACGGCCGATAGCAACCCGCGGCGGTAGGCCGCCCCGGACGGTCACTCCCAACGCCCAAGGCGAAGGCACCCCATGCGCATCTATCTCGACGACTGCCAGACCAACATCGACGCCAAGGATGTGGCGGAAGGCCTCGCCGCCGCCGCGCGCGTCGTCGAGGGCAATGGCCGCATGATCGTCGACGTCCAGGTCGACGGCGTCGCCTGGAGCGAGGAAGACCTCGCGAACGGCGAGTTCACGGCGCGCAGCGCCGGCGAACTCCGTCTCGCGACCGCACATCCGGCCACGCTCCTCCGCGACACCATGATGCACGCGGCCGACGCGGTGCTCAACGCCGAGGAGATCCAGCGGAACGCCGCCAAGCTCATGCAGTCCGATCGCTTCGGCGAGGGCCTGCAGTCGCTCCTCGAGGCCCTTGCCGTGTGGGGCTCGGTGCAGACCGCCGTGTCGCGCGGGCTCTCTCTTGGCATCGTGTCGCGCGAGGCGCTTGTCCGCCGCGGCATCGACCTCGATGGCGCCATCGTCGCGCTCGATGGCCGGCTGCGTACCCTCCGCGATGCGATGCTCGCGCAGGATCGCACCGCGATCTCCGACTGCCTGATGTACGAGTTCCCCGAGACCTCGAAGCGATTCGCGACGATGCTCGCGGCGCTCGCGCAGGAACTGGCGTCCATCGAGGCGCAGGCCACCGCCAAGGCGTGAGCCGACGCGAGGGCGAGCCCCGATACGAACGCCTGCGAACGACCGACGACCGCGAACGACCCCGACCAGAGCAGCACCATGCCGAACGTCAAGACCTCATCCGTCCAGAGCCTGATGACGAAGGCCACGCAGGCGCTCGCACGAAACCACTGGTTCGAGGCCGAGCGCCTCGCCGCGAAGGCGCTCGACATGGCGCGCGCCGAGGGCGACTTCAACCTGATGGCCCGGATCGCGCTGCCGCTTCAGGAAGCGCGCCGCCAGCGCATGCAGGCCGCCTACGACTCGAAGAAGGTCGCGATCCTCGACTCGGCGCCCGGCCCCGATTTCGCCCTCGCCCCGATCTGCTATCTGCTCCAGCCGCCGCTCGTGGGCGCCGATGCGCGCCGCCTCCGGCTCTTCGCGCTCGAGCGCGAGGTTCCCGCGATCTTCCTCTGCCGCGAGCCGCGCACGCAGCTCGGACTCTGCCCGGTCGTCGCGATCGGGCAGGTGACGATCCGCACGCGCATCGATCCGCCGCGCACATGGGAGAAGCCCACGCTTGCGTGGTACATCGATGCGTGCGAGCAGCTTGGCGACGCGGCGATCGAGACGCTCGATACCGGTGCCGAGCCCGCGAAGCAGGTCGACGCGCTGCTCGAGCGCCTCGACGCGTTCCCCGACCACGAGAAGCTGCACCAGGTGCTTGCCGCGATCTGCAAGGCGGCGGCGCAGCACTACGCCGGCACGACTCCGCCGCCACGCGCGGCGGTCAAGATCCGCACGGGCGAAGGCCCGGCCTCGACCGAGTGATCGCGCCGGCGGTCGGCGAACATCGCCGACCAGCGCACCTCGCATCGGATCGTCACTTCCAGTCGAGACCCTCCTGGAGGGTGTTGAAGTTCTCGCAGCCATCCTGCGTGACGGCGACCATGTCCTCGACGCGAATGCCGCCGATCCCGAGCGCATAGAGCCCGGGCTCGACCGTGAGCACGTCGCCCACGACGAGCGCGGGGCCCTTCATCGCGAGGAGCGGCGGCTCGTGCACCTCGAGGCCGATCCCGTGTCCGGTGCCGTGCGAGATCACCGCCACACGCGGCTCCGCGGGTTGTCCGGCGCGATAGCCGTGCCGCGCGAGGCCTCCGAGCGTCGCCTCGTGCACGGACTGACCGGTGACGCCCGCGCGGATCGCGCGGATCGCGTCGCGCTTCGCATCGACCACCGCCGCGTGCATGCGCGCCACCTCGGGCGGCACCGCGCCGTGGACGACGGTGCGCGTCATGTCGCCGTTGTAGAGCGTCTTCCGGTTGCGCGGGAAGATGTCGACGATCACGGGCTCCCCCGTGCGGAGGATGCCGTGGCCGTGGTCGTGGCAGTCGGCGCCCTGCGCGCCGCACGCCACGATGGACTCGGGGTTCTCGTATCCCTGGCCGAGCAGGTGCACGTCGATCATCGTGCGCAGACGCTCGGCGGTGAGCGGCGCGCCGTCATGGACGAGCGTGCCGTCGGCGGCGGCACGTGCGCGCGCGACCGTCTCGCACCCGAGTTGCATCGCGCCCTCGGTCGCACGCTGCGCCTCGCGCAGCCAGTCGAGTTCCTGGGCGTCCTTCGCGCGACGCTCGAGGACACCCATCTCGGTATCGCACTCGAGGGCGATGCCGGCCTTCCCGATGAAGTGCGCGAAGATCAGGGGCAGCGAGCGGTCGGCGCGCACGTGCGTGATGCCGCGCGACACGAGGCACTGGGCGACCGACTGCGCGGTCGCGGTCTCGCGATCGCCGGACAGGCCGCCCGCGGGCTCGAAGTCGGCCGGGCAGTGCACGCGGTCGGCGCGGGCGTGGCGCTTCGCGCGCTCCATCTCGATGTCGCGGATGACGAGGAGGCGCTCGGTACCGCCGCCTGCGGTGGGAAGCGTGAGCAGCGCGGCGGGATCGCCCACCTTGAAGCGGATGGCGCGGAAGAGCGAGAGATTGGTGGCGGGGATGCCCGCCATCACGGATGCGGTCTGCATCCCGGCAGTCTACGTTGGCTCGGTGGCGGATCGGGACACCGGAGAATCCGCTGGCCCCGACCTACCGGGACGTCTTCAGGATCTCGACCTGCCCGGGATGTTCTCCCAGCCAGTGCACCCGGCCAGACGACTCGTCGAGTGCGATCGCCACCGCCCGGATCTTGCGGGCGTCGAGACGGCTTCGGAGGACGGGGCTCTGCCGGAGCACGACGTCGAGTTGCGCGATCGCCTCGGCCTCGGCACGGGTGAACTCGGATGAGGCCGTGCCCGACCTCGCGGCGAGCAAGCGGACCACCACGAGCAGGATCACGACACCGGGCGCGGCAAGCGCGATCTCGAACGCCGAGGTGCCGACACTTCCCGCCTGGAGGATCGAGAGGCTCTCCTGCGAGAGCTCGAAGGCCGTCGCGAGCTGCGGCCCGCCGACCCCCGAGGTGATCGCCGCGATGTAGGGCGCCCCGGTGCGCGCCGCCTGCGATGCGGATCCGCCGCGGGCATCGCTCCGTACGGCGTCCGCCGCCGCATCCGCCTCGGTCGCGCGAGACGCGACGTGGCGGTGGTTGGCAGAGATCAAGGCCGCAAGCGCGGCGGTCGGGTCGGTCGGAGCTGTCCTCATCACGCACTACCTTGGACGGAAGACGTTCGAGAATGCACCCGAATTGCACGAATCGGAGCGGGGCATTCACCCCAATCGCCGCGTGGCGGCGAAATACCCCGCCCCGACCGGGGCGCACGAACCTGCTGCGCTCGACAAATGCCCGGCGCCTGCGACGCACGCCCCGCGAGTCCGGCCCCGCGCCCGCTTACGACCGCGTCAGCTTGCGGAACTTCATCCGGTGCGGCTGGTCGGCCTCTTCGCCGAAGCGCTTGCGGCGCTCCTCCTCATAGCTCGACCAGTTTCCGTTGTGGAAGTGGATCTTGGCGTCGCCCTCGAACGCGATGATGTGGGTCGCGAGGCGGTCGAGGAACCAGCGGTCGTGGCTGATGATCACCGCGGTGCCGGCGAAGTTCTCGAGCGCCTCCTCGAGGCCGCGCATGACGTTGACGTCGAGGTCGTTCGTCGGCTCGTCGAGCAGGATCACGTTCGCGTGGCTCTTGAGAAGCCGCGCGAGGTGCACGCGGTTGCGCTCGCCGCCCGAGAGCGTGTCGACCGATTTCTGCTGGTCGGTGCCGCTGAAGCCGAAGCGCGCGACGTAGGCGCGGCTGTTGACCTTGGCGTTGCCGAGCTTGATCTCCTCGCTGCCCTCCGAGATCGCCTCCCAGACGTTCTTGCCGGCGGGAAGGGAGTCGCGCGTCTGCTCGACGTACGCGAGCTTCACGGTGTCGCCCACCTTGAACGAGCCGCCGTCGGGCTTCTCGAGGCCGACGATCATCTTGAAGAGCGTGGTCTTGCCGGCGCCGTTCGGGCCGATGATGCCGACGATCGCACCCGGCGGGATCGAGAACTCGACGTTGTCGAGGAGGAGCGTGTCGCCGAACGCCTTCGAGAGCTGCTTCGCCTCGATGACGAGGTTGCCGAGGCGAGGGCCCGGCGGGATGTAGATCTCGATCTCCTTCGCGCGCTTCTCGCTGTCCTCGGCGAGGAGCTTCTCGTAGGCCGCGACGCGCGCCTTGGACTTCGCCTGACGGCCCTTCGGGTTCTGACGCACCCAGTCGAGCTCGCGCGCGAGGGTCTTCTGGCGCACCGACTCCTGCTTCTCCTCGATGGCGAGCCGCTTGTGCTTCTGCTCGAGCCAGCCGGTGTAGTTGCCCTTGTAGGGGATGCCGATGCCGCGGTCGAGCTCGAGGATCCAGCCGGCGACGTTGTCGAGGAAGTAGCGGTCGTGGGTGACGGCGATGACGGTGCCCGGATAGCGCGCGAGGTACTGCTCGAGCCAATACACGCTCTCAGGGTCGAGGTGGTTGGTCGGCTCGTCGAGGAGCAGGACGTCGGGCTTCGAGAGGAGCAGTCGGCAGAGCGCCACGCGGCGGCGCTCGCCGCCCGAGAGCTTGTCGCAGGTCGCTTCCTTCGGCGGGCAGCGCAGCGCGTCCATCGCCATGTCGAGCTGGCTGTCGAGCGTCCACGCGTCGATCAGGTCGAGCTTCTCCTGGAGATCGCCGACGCGCGCGAGCGTCTTCTCCATGTCGTCGGGCGAGAGGTTTGGGTCGCACAGCTTCTCGTTGAGGCGGTCGAACTCCTCGAGGAGCTTGGTCACCTCGGTGCAGCCCTCGCGGATCACCTCCTCGACGGTCCGGGTCTCGTGCTTCAGGGGCTCCTGCTCGAGGTAGCCGATGCGGAAGCCCGGCGCCATCTCGACCTTGCCCTCGAACTCCTTGTCGACGCCGCCGAGGATCTTGAGCAGCGTCGACTTGCCCGAGCCGTTGAGGCCGAGCACACCGATCTTCGCGCCGTAGAAGTAGGACAGGTAGATGTCCTTGAGGATCGGCTTGCCGTTGATCGTCTTCGAGACGCCGAGCATCGAGTAGATGACGCGCTGCGTGTCGGTGGCGTTGTTGCTCATGTGAGGTGTTCCTGAGGTCGTCGAAGGGTCGTCGAAGGGTCGTCTTCGGGTCGCGCGTCGCCATTCCGCACGCGCGGCGTTTCGCCCGGACTCGATTTCGCGAGGAGGAATCCTACGGAGCGACGGCGCGGTTTTGCGTGATTTCCCGCGGTTCCGCGCGCATCGCACGGCTGCTTGCCTTTTCGCGCGGGATTCGCTATCCTCACAGCCTGCGGGGTAGAGCAGTTGGTAGCTCGTCGGGCTCATAACCCGGAGGTCACAGGTTCAAGTCCTGTCCCCGCTACTTCACGAAGAACCTCGGTCGCCTGCGACCGAGGTTCTTCGCTTTCCGCCGAAGGCGGAAATGGAACACTCGAGTGGTTGCGAACAGCAGCCCTCGCCGAAAGCAAGAGAGACGCGTCCTCATGAGGAGAATCACGAGGGCGCGTCTTTCGCTTTGTGCGCAGGGATTTCGAGGGGTGGGCCAGGGCGGGCGGTTGCGGCGAGTCTCGGAGTGTTCACCGCCGGGTCGCCCGGACACCCCCACTGGCGGACCGGATGGGCCGAAAGTCTCTCCGAGTCTCTCCGCAGGAGGGTGCCGGGTTAAGAAAGGGTCGGTCCCGCTGGAGCGGTCACTACCCCCGGGGTCGGGGCCGCCGGGGCCGGCAAGGGTGCGGGGTTGCCGAGACGGGAGGTCTTCAGCTGTCTGTTAGGCCTCGGTAAAGAGCACTCCGCATGCACTGCGTCTGGATGCGCCAGGGCGTAGGCGATCTGCTCTTCCGTGAAACGCTTCTTCTTCACGCGAACCTCCATCTTTGCTGGAGGCCGTTTTGTCCGAAATCACTCGCAGCCGGTTTGGCTCAGGAATCAGGGGGAAGACCAGATTCGGAAGGCGCTGCTGGACGGCCCGGAGCGAAGCGGAGGGCGGTCCAGCAGCGATCGCCTCCGGTGCCGGCGGGCGGTACCCGAGCGCGCTGTGCGGGCTGCGCCGCAGCTGCGCCTCGAGCACCGCGACCGCCTCGTCGTGCAGCCCCGAGCGTACGAGCGATTCGATCCGGTCGCGCGGGCGCAGCCGCTCGGGAGAAGCGGCACCGGGCGGCGTGTTGTCCTTGGAAGGCTTGCACATGGATGTCCTCGCGAGGCGACCGGATCCGACTCGATGGCGATGCACGCCATCCGCTCCGTTCAGGGCGCAGTCTTTCGTCCATCGAGGCAGGTCGGCCGTGGAGCATCAGACGTGCGGGTGGCCGGGAAGCTCCGACAGCGCCTCCCGTCCATGCAAGCGCGCGACGAATCGCAAGAACAATCGCATGAGCGACGGCGACACGTCCCGTGCTCGTCCGCGCATCGGTGCCGACGTGCCATGGCCATCGGGGCCGGGGTGCGTGATCGGGTACCCTCCGGCACGCGATCCGCATTCCTTCCGCGCGTTTCGCACGCGGGCCCGAGCATCGAGGAGACCGGAGGGAGCGAGGAGCCACGATGAGCACAGAGACCATGAACGACCGCAGGCAGTTTCTCACCTACGTCGCGGGCGCTACCGGCGCGGCCGCGGTGTCACCGATCGCACGTTCCTGGTGGGATGCAGGCACGTCCGCTCCCGCTCCCCATCCATCGGACTCGACGCGCGCGGATCCGACGGCGACCCACACCAAGTCGATCACCGCACCGCCGCCGAAGGAAGCGCCGGGGAAGCTGCTTCGCCACGAGCGCATCGCGACGTCGATCAAGGGCGCGCAGGCCTGGCGCGTGCTCTACGTGTCGCGGGACATGCACGGCGTCTCGCACCTCTCGAGCGGACTCGTCATTGCTCCGATCGCCTCGGGCACGAACCGCCCGATCGTGACCTGGTGCCACGGCACCACCGGCCTCGGCGACGCAGGATGTCCCTCCGCGCAGCCGGATCCGGCGTGCGAACTCGTCACGTATTTCACTCCGCAGTCGCGCGCGCAGATCGATTGCGGTGTTCCCGGATTGCAGGCGCTCATCGACCAGGACTGGATCGTGTGCGCGACCGACTACCAGGGCCTCGGCACACCGGGCATGCACCATTACGAAGTCAACCGCACGAACGCGCGCGATGCGGTGTACATCGTGCACGCGGCCCGAACCCTCGACATCGGTGCAGGCAGCAGCCTCGGCTGCATGGGCTGGTCGCAAGGCGGCGGCGCAGCCGCGGCGGTGGCGGAGCTCGAGGCCGACGACTATCGCAACCTACGGCTCGTCGGAGTGGTGGCGATGTCTCCGGGTGTCTCGAGGATCGCACTCGAGACCGCCGCGGGCCCCTCCACGGCCCTCGGCGACGCGAAGGCCGCGCCCGACGCCCATCTCGTGATGACGTTCGCGGGCATTCACGCCGCCAATCCCACCAGCCTGGCGCTGTCAGACATGTTCACGCCGCTCGGCGTCGAGATCATCGAGTCGGCCTGGAACAACCAGCCGATCCACCACCTCAACGACACCATCGGCCGACTCTTCCGCCTGAAGGGCGCGATCCTGCATCCGAATCCACAGAAGTTCGACGCGTGCAAGGCGGCGATCGTCGCGGGCTCCGCGGCAGCACGCAAACCCGTGGCGCCCATCCTCGTCTGCATCGACGGCTTCGCCGGCGGAACGGCCGTGCCCGTCGTCTGGCAGCGCGGCTACATCGAGGCCGTCAAGCAGCTCGGCGGCACGATCGAGGTGCGCGAGTACCCGAACGACGACCACTTCTCGCTGCCGCAGGCCTGCGTCGGCGAGGGTATCGCGTGGCTGAAGCCGCGCATGTGACGCACATCCGGAGGCAACCGCTGTCACACGCTGCGCGCGCCAACCGCGCCGTGAGCTCGCGCCGTCGTCGTATCCCGGGCAGATTCCCCGTCGCCCGCGACGCCAAGGCTGCAACGATCCATTCATGCAGCGGACCGTCGAACCAACCTCACGGCCGCAACTCGCGCCGACCTCGATCCGCTGGGTGCACCGCGCCCTCGTCGTCTGCGGGATCGCCGCGGCGGCGACGTGCGTCGTGATGCTCGCGCTCGGTTCGCCGCGTGCGATGACGGCGGTCGCGTGCTTCTTCGCACTCGTCGCGGCGGATGTGCTGCTCGGCGTCGGCCGACGACGGGCGTGGCGGCTCGCGCATCACCGGCAGGAGCATGACCGGCTGGCGGAGCGTCGACGCGTCGGCGGCCGCATCGCCGTACGGATCGTGATCATGCTCGGCATGGCGGCGGTGCTCGCGGCGGCGATCGCACTCGGGTCCGAGGGGCTCGCGCTTGGCATCGCGGGGGCGTATCTCCTGATCATGATCGTCGGAGCCCCGGTCTGGCTCGCGGCGGTGGGCGACGAGGAGGACGAGGTCCGCGACATCGCACCCGAGCGCGCCGATGCGTCGAGCCTCCACACCGAGCGCCGTTGAGCCGCCGACCGGCATCCTCGCGCTCCCCGCACCTGAGGCGGGCGGTACCCTGCGCGAATGCTCGCATTCCACTGGTTCCTCGCGATCTCGCTCCCGTTCGCCGCCGTCGCTCCGCACGTCGTCGATGCGCCCCGCGAGGGCGTACCGAACGCCGACGCACGCGTCGCGCAGGATGCCGGCGGCGAACCGGCGCACGCCACCGGCGATCGTGTCGCGCATCGCGTGATCGGGCAGGACAAGGGCCGCGTCGTCATCCGCGAGCCGGACGGCACGATCTCGTGGGAGTTCCCTTGCGGCCACAACTCGCACGACCTGCAGGTGCTCGCGAACGGCAACTTCCTGCTGCACCCGGCGCCGAACCGCATCGTCGAGGTCACGCGCGACAAGAAGACCGTGTGGGAATGGACGAGCCATCCCGTCGCACCCTACGAGGACCGCGTCGAGATCCACGGATTCCAGCGACTCGCGAACGGCGACACGATGATCGCGGAGACGGGCAACCTGCGCATCATCGAGGTGAACCCGAAGGGCGAGATCGTGAAGTCGGTGCCCATCACCGTCGAGCATCCCGACTGGCACCGCGACACGCGGCGGGTGCGCAAGACGGCTTCCGGCACCTATCTCGCCTGTCACGAGGGTCTCGGACTCGTGCGCGAGTACGACCAGTCGGGCAAGGTGATCTGGGAGTACGCGCTCGATCTCAACAACCAGCCCGCGACCGGCGGCCACGACGGCCACGGGCTCTGCGTCTTCAACGCGCTGCGCCTCCCGAACGGCAACACGCTCATCGGCGGTGGCAACAACAACCGCGTGATCGAGGTGACGCCCGACAAGAAGGCCGTCTGGTCGATCGAGCGCGACGAGCTCAAGCGCCCCGACGGCCGGCCTATTCACCTCTGCTGGGTCACCAGCCTGCAGGTCCTTCCGAACGGCAACGTCGTCTTCGGCAACACGCACGCCGGGCCGGATCATCCGCAGATGGTCGAGGTGACCCGCGAGAAGAAGGTCGTTTGGATGCTCGACGACTGGTCCGCGTTCGGCAACGATCTCTGCACCGGTTGGTGCCTCGACCTCCCCGAAGGGACGCTTCGGTGAACGCCTCGGTCCTTCTGCACGCGCTGATCTCCGTGCTCCCGTACTGAGAGGAGTCGGCGACTTCCGTTGCGCACCGGTTCCTCGCCCTCTCGCGGAGCGGCTCGCGCCCGCACGGCGCGCTCGTCGAGGTCGTGCCCGATCCGAGCGGCGAGCCCGGAAAGGGCAGAACGGCCGGCAAGATCGACTTCGAGTTCGCCGGCACGCAAAGCGAGGTCAACCCGCGCAGCGGCTTGCGGACGGCAGCACGATGCTGACCGAGGTGGGCGACGAGCCCCCATCCTCGTCGTCGACGCGAAGGGCGAGCCCGGTCGCGGAACCGAGTTCCGAATCTACCTGCCCGCCGCGCAGCCAACCACGGCGTCGTCGCGGCCGCTCGCGGCGGTGGGTGCGGAGAGGATGTAGAGATGTTCCTTGTTGCGCAGGTGGCTGACCCTGCCGACCTTCTCGCCGCGGGGATTGTGAATCCCGATCTGCGCACCGACGTAGCGCTTGTAGTCGATCTCGATCGTCTCGAGCGTCCCTCGTCCGTCCATCACGTTGCGCAGCATGTCTTCCATCTCCTCGCGGGAGAGATAGCCCTCGTTGCTGAAGGAGACGAGAATGACCGGCGCGCGGATCGCCGCGAGAAGTTCCTGCAACGCCACGCGTGACCGAGGCCGCGAGTTGAACACGCTCTGCCGCTCGCGGACATCGACGCGCTTGCACGCGACGCCGTAGACCTCGGGCTTGTCCCATCGGACGAGCGACTCCCAGATGTGGTAGTTGCCGAGGTACGAATGCTGGTTGTACGGCGGATCGACGTAGGCGACGTCGGCTTCGACCGTGCGCGCCGCGTCGAGCGCATCCGTGCAGCGCGCGGCGCACGCGCCGCCGCGACCGCGCGCGAGGACGTCGGGCATGCGCAGCTCGAGGTCGTTGAAGGATCGCGGCGCCCACTCCTTGAGGTACGCCATCTGCACGCCCGTGGTCGAATCGACGCGGTCGGCGGCCTCCATGAGCGCAACGAGCAGCACCGCCTCGAGCGTGGGCGGCAAGCGCATCGCGGCGATCGCCTCGCGGATCGCGTCGATGCGCGCGCCGTTCCGAGGCTGGAAGAAGCGCGCGCGCACGCAGAACGTCTCGGTGAAGTAGCCGGGCCTTCCCTCGATCCGGTTGAGTTCGGCGATCAGCCGCGTCGCCTCGTCGAAGACGTCGTCGAGATCGGCCTCGACGTAGCAGCGCGCCAGCGCGTGGGCGTAGGCGTTGTGGTCGTTCGCGGTCACGCGATGCCCGCGACGCTTGAGCGCATGCCCGACGCGCGACGTGCCGGAGAAGAGATCGAGCACGTGACCACCGGGTGCCACGCGCGCAATCGCGTCGCACAGGATGTCGAGGAGAGCGCGCTTCGATCCGAGATACTTGATCATCCGAGATACTTGATCATCCGAGGCACTCGACCATCGGGGTGGCTTCGCGAGGCATCGTACCGCGGGGGACCTCCCCCGCTTCTCCACGCCGGTCGACGCGCGTCTCCGCGCTCACGTCCCGCAGAACGTGCGGTAGCCGCAGAACTCGGGCGGTGGCGGCTCGCGGAGCGCCGCATCGGCGGCGGTCGGCGCGAACGGCCGGCGAAGCGCCGCGAGGAGCGCTTCGAACGGAGCGAGATCGCCCGCTTCCGCGGCGGCGAGCGCTGCCTCCACGCGATGATTGCGCGCGATCACCGCCGGATTCGCGGCACGCATGCGCGCGGGTGCCGAGCACCCGGCGTCCGATTCGCGCGCAAGCCGAGCGCGCCAACGCGCATCCCACTCGGCACGTGACGCGTCGGGCACCGGCGATGGCTCCGCAAGCGCCCGAAACGTGCTCGTGAAGTCGGCCTTCGCCGCGTGCATCCACGCGAGGAGATCGCGGACGAGCGCCGCGTCGTCGCGCTCCTCCGCGACAAGCCCGAGCTTCGCTCGGAAGCACTGGATCCACGCGCGGCCATGCTCGGCGGGAAACGCGCCGAGCAGTTCGTTCGCGCGATCGACCGCCAGCGCCTCATCGCCTTCATGCGCGATCATGAGCGGAAGCAGCGACTCTGCGAGCCGCGCGAGGTTCCACTGCGCGATGGCGGGCTGCTGGCTGTAGCGATAGCGACCATGACGATCGATCGAACTGAAGACGCTCTCCGGATCGAACGCGTCGATGAAGGCGCAAGGCCCGTAGTCGATCGTCTCGCCGGACACCGCCATGTTGTCGGTGTTCATCACGCCATGCACGAATCCAACCGACTGCCAGCGCGCGATCGTGCGCGCCTGCCGGAGCACGACGCGCCCGAGGAAGAGCGCCGCGCGGTCGGCTTCGGCCGTCAGATCTGGGTCATGCCGCGCGATCGCGTGATCCGTCAGGCGCTCGAGCAGCGTGCGATCGCCGAGCGCCGCGGCATACTCGAAGGTGCCCACGCGGATGTGGCTCGCCGCGGTGCGGACGAGGACCGCTCCACGCTTGAGTCCGTCGCGCGGGATCATCTCACCGGTCGTCGCGACCGCGAGACTGCGCGTGCTGGGGATACCGAGCGCGTGCATCGCCTCGCTGACGAGAAACTCGCGCAGCATCGGGCCAAGCGCCGCGCGCCCGTCGCCGCGGCGCGAGAACGGCGTCTGCCCCGCACCCTTGAGATGGAGGTCGAACGACTCGCCCGCAGGAGAGACCTGCTCTCCGATGAGGATCGCGCGCCCATCGCCAAGCATCGTGCCGTGGCCGTACTGATGCCCCGCGTAGGCCTGCGCGATCGGCACCGCTCCGGGCGGCAACCACGCTCCCGTCGCGAACCGCGCGAGATGCGCACGGCGCTCGGGTTCGCCCGCAGGGAACGCCAGCCCGAGCGATTCGGCGAGCGGCGCGTTCCACGCGACGAGCTCAGGCGCCGGGAACCGCGCGGGTTCGGCGCGTTCCCAGAACGGGTCCGGCAGCGCGGCATACGTCGCGCGGAGATTCCATCCGGAAGGGTCGGCGGGCGCGGTCATGGACGCGCAGGATAGGGCGGCCAGGTCGAAGGTAGGCCGGCGGCTCGTCGGAGCGTGTACTGCGAAGGCGGCTCACGGCACGCGCGCGAAGTGGTCGACCGGACCAGACCCCCGACCAAGCCCCGGCGCACGCGCGATCGCCTCGCGCACGTAGCTCCGCGCGCCGTCGACCGCCGTCACGACATCGTCGCCACGCGCCAGCCTCGCCGTGATCGCGGCAGCCAGCGTGCAGCCGGTTCCATGCGTGCTCGTCGAGACAAGGCGTTCCGAAGGAAACGTGCGCACGACGCCATCGCTGAAGAGAAGATCCATCGCGCCGTCGGCGAGATGCCCGCCCTTGACGAGCACATGACGAGGTCCCATCGATGCGATCCGCCGCGCCGCGGGTTCCATGTCGTCGGCGCGATCCACGCGACCTCCGGTCATCCGTGCGGCCTCATGCAGGTTGGGTGTCACGACCTCGGCAAGCGGAAGTAGCCGCTCGACCACCGCGCGCACGGCATCGCCCTCGAGCAGCGGATGTCCGTGCTTCGAGATCATCACCGGATCGACGACGAGCGGAAACTCCCTCGCGCGCAGCCGCTCGGCGACTGCCTCGATCAGATCAGCTCGGCCAATGGCGCCAGTCTTGGCGGCCTTGGGTGGAATGTCCGACAGCACCGCGTCGAGCTGCGCGCGCACGAGATCGGCCGAGAGGAAGTCGATCGCGGTGACGCCACGGGTGTTTTGCGCGGTGACGAGCGTGACCACACTCATCCCGTAGACCCCGTGCTGGTGGAAGGTCTTCAGGTCGGCCTGGAGCCCGGCCCCGCCCGAGGGGTCGGATCCGGCGATGGTGAGAGCGGTCGGGAGCATGCGTTGAAACTACCCACTCGAGGCCGTCGCCGCCGCGTGCGACCGGGGATGCGCACACAGGCTCTTCAAGTGTTGACGAAATGGAACGTCTGGACGAGCCAGCGCGGGTTCCCTGTTCGCGGCCGACCCCGAAATCCCCTGCATCCGAAGAAGTGCGGAACCCGGATAGCCGCCTTCGCCGATACCTTCGCTCCGCTCGTGGACCGAGTGGAGCGAGATATCGGAAGTTCGTCACCACCGTTCGTCCCCACCGTGCGTCCCACCGTGCGTCCATCCTTCGAGAGCGCCGATCAGCCTCCCGCGACCGAATCCTCGAGCCCTCGCGTCGACGGAGCGCGGGTTCCTTCGGTCATGCTCCGCGGAGTAGGGCGGTCGTTTCATCCAAACGAGGTGCCGCGGTGACGCCCTCGACCTCGACCCCGACCTCGACCTCGTCGTCGACCCCAGGACGGCTTTCGGCGGTCGCGGTGCTCGCGATGACGCTTGCGGGCGGTGTCGCGCGCAGCAGCACGCTTGTCTCGCAGATCATCGTCGGCAACTTCCTCACGGAACAGGAGGTCGGGACCTACGCGATTGCCGTCGGCATCACGGGCTTCAGCTGCATGCTGCGTGGCGGCGGCGTCTCGCACTACCTGCCCACGATCCGGCCGGAGGACTACGACGCCTCCACGGGCCGCGTCTTCTGGTGGGGCTTCTGGTTCCGACTGCTCGCCGCGGTCGCCACGCTCGCGGTCGCCCTTGCGATTCCACAGCTCGACTTCAAGGAGACTCCGCCACGCCTCGCCGAGACCCTCGAGGTCTTCGCGTTGAGCCAGGTGCTCCTGGCGTTCTCCATCGTCGGCCGCATGAAGATGGCGGTCGATCTGCAGTTCCCGCAACTGGCGCGACTCGACGTCACGATCGCGATCTTCCGCGTGGTCGCGACCGCGATCCTCGCCTGGGCCGGGACCGGCCCCCTCGCGCTGGTGATTCCGATCGCGATGGCACCCGCGGTCGAGCTCCTCTACTACTTCATCAACGGCACGATGAGCAACGTGAGCTATCGCTGGTCCGGCGGCACCGTGAAGGAGACCGCGAAGATCCTGCTGTGGCCAGCGATCGTGTCGGTCCTGCTCTCGCTGAACTCGCAGCTCAACTTCCTCGTCGTGAAGCCGATGCTCGCCCTCGCAAGCATGGGCGTCTTCTACTTCGCGTACCAGCTGGCGAATCAGCCCGTCCTCTTGATGGCAGGCCCCCTGTCGAGCGTGCTCGCCACGCACTTCGCGCGCGAACGTGGCGACCCGAGGCGCGAATCGCTGGCGGTGATCCACACGACGAGCGGCGCAGTGCTCTTCAGCTCGCTGATCTGCTTCCTGCTCATCGCCGTCTTCCCCGCCACCGAGCGACTGCTCTGGGGCGGCAAGTGGGCCGAGGCCAACATCGCCGTGATCGCACTCACGGCCGCCGGCTGCTGGGCAACCGCGGTCAGCATGCTTGGCTTCGCGCTGGCGGGCCTGCAACGGTTCAAGGCGATGGCGGGATTCGAGGCCCTCAAGGGCTTGGGCATCTTTGCGGGAGCCGCGCTCGGTGCGCTCCTCGCCAGCCTCCAGCAACGCGGCGATCTGGAGCTCCCCAAGCAGTTGCTCCGCGACTCCACGTTGATCTCGGTGGCGACCGGCATCACCGTGGCTGCCATGAGCATCGGGCAACTCGTCTGGCTCCTCCGCGCGAACCGGGCACGGTGGCTGTCGACCGCCCGCGCGATCGCCCAGGGCCCGCTGCTTGGTGCGTCCGCGGCAGTCGGCGCCATGCTCGGCGGAACGGTCACGGCCGAGATCCTGCTCGAGATCGCCCCGGGGGTGAGCCCACGCCTCATGGCGCTCGTCGAATGCGCGGCGACGGGGCTTTCGTACGCGTTGTTCGCCGTCGCGGTCGTCCGATTGACCTCGGTCGGAGCCCTGCGGGACGCGGTCGCGCTGATCCCGGACCGCCTGCGCCCGACAGCGCAGCGGCTGCTCTTCCTCTAGGTGGCGTCCGACGGAACCGTCACGCCGAACCTCGGACGTTGCACGGTCCGGATTTTGTGGCATTGTGTGCGAACTCGTGCACCCCCACCGCCGTGGTTGGCGAAAGGGGTCGGCTGCGCTTTCGGGGCGGGCTGGCCCTCCGGCTGGGTACCTCACGAGTTCCGACTCTCGCGCCGACTTCAGATCACCCTCTCCAGCCATGGATGCATGTGCTGCACAGGCCCCTCAACCTCCACTGAACGACCCGATGCACTCCCTCCTTCCCATGAACGTCACCACTCCCACGGCCAAACTCCCGTCCAACCGTACTACCAGCCGAAGGGGCGACATCGGGCTCGGAGTTGCATTCGCACTCGCGCTCCCGTGCGCGGCGGCACTCGCGCTCCCGTGCGCGGCGGCACTCGCCTCGCCGTCCGAAGCCAAGCCACCGCAAGCGCAACCCGGCGTGGAGGCCGAGCACAAGTCGACGCTCACCCGTGTGCGTGAAGGCGGTACGCCGTTCGACCCGAAGCAGCGCCTGACGCCGTACGCGATCAACCTCGGCGATGGCGGCCTCGCCGATGCTCCGTCGACCGGGCTCGTCTCGTCGCCACCGGAGTACTCCCCGACGCGCGGCGTCCTCTACCAGTACGGCAACACGTGGAACTCGGTCGTCACCGCGCTGGTCGCAAGCCTGACGGGCAGCGCCCAGTACGACGAGATCGCCTACGTCGTCGTCGCGAACCAGACCACCGCGAGCTCGGCGGCCTCGGCGTTCACCGCCGCGGGTGCGAACCTCAGCAAGGTCGTCTTCATCGTCCAGCCGAACAACTCGGTGTGGATGCGCGACTACGGACCGCACTTCATCTTCCAGAACGGCACGCTCGCCGTGGTCGACAGCCACTACTACCCGACGCGTCCGCAGGACAACTTCATCCCGACCCTCGTCGGCGATGCGACGCTCGGCGTGCCGACCTACGACCAGGGCCTCTACTACTCGGGCGGCAACTTCCAGCCCGGCCCGAACCGCACCGGCTTCTGCACGGCGCTCGTCAACCTCGACAACCCGACGAGCGGCGGGCACAACGAGGCGCTCATCCGCGAGCTGCACCAGTCGTTCCAGGGAATCGACACGCTGCACATCATGCCGCAGCTTCCGTTCTCGGTCGACGGCACCGGCCACGTCGACATGTGGATGTACCTCGTCGACGAGAACACCGTCGTCATCAGCGAGTTCATCGCCGGCTCGAACACGACCGCGCTCAGCGTGACCAACAACGCCGTGCCGTACATGCAGGCGCTCGGCTACGAGGTCTTCCGTCCGCAGGCGTGGAACGTGGGCTCCACCCACTACACCTACGCCAACGCCTTCCGCGTCAACAACCGCATCTTCATCCCGTGCTACGGCACGGCGCTCGCGCCGGGCGGCAACTCGGCCTACAACACGCGCGACGCCGATGCGCTCGCCAAGTGGCAGGCCGCGGCCGGCCCGGGCGTCCAGATCGTCCCGATCCAGTGCTCGAGCATCATCTCGGCCTCGGGCGCGATCCACTGCATCGTGAAGCAGGTTCCGCGCGCGACGAGCGCGCTGCCGGCCGCGCATGTGATCGAGCCCGCGGGCGGCGACGTGTGGCTGAACGGCTCCACGCAGACGATCCGTTGGAACGCGACCGACACGAACAACGCGGCGCTTGCGAACGTCGATCTCGCCTACTCGCTTGACGGAGGAACCACCTGGACGACGATCGCGAGCGCGATCGCCGACAGCGGCTCCTACAACTGGACCGTGCCCGCCGGCTCGAGTACGAACGCGCTTCTCCGCGTGACCGCGCGCTCGACGGACGGCGACACCACGGCCGCCTTCAGCAACCCGTTCCGCATCGCGTCGGGTACGGCGACCGTGCTCGACTTCGCCTCGGGCGCGGGCGTCAACAAGTTCGGTTTCGGCAGCCAGACCACGGCGTGGAGCTCGACGAACGCGTCGCCCGTCGCGACCGCGCTGACCGCCGCCAACTACACCGCGCTCGCCACCTCGAACGCGACCGGCACCAGCGCCGACACCAACCGCTACATCGGTGCGACCGTGGCAAGCGGCGCCGAGGCGACGAACCTCTTCCGCTTCGTCATCCCAGGCTCCACCACCGACATCGACGAGATCAAGGTGCGTTGGGAAGGATTCTCGGCCAACTGCACGCAGGTCGAGCTCTACGTCTGGAACAACGCGCTGGGCCAGTGGGGCGATTTCGAGGGCCGCACCGGCCAGAACCGCTACGTCGACGCGTTCGCGGGTAATCAAGACGAAACGCTCGTCGCCTCGATCCGCTCGAACATCGGCAACTACATCGCGGCCGACGGCTCGATGCGCTTCCTCGTGTACGCCGAACGCACCGCGGACGAGACTTTCCATGACTACATGTCGGTGACGGTGATCCGCGCCGATGACGCCTGCACCGGCGACATCGACGGCAACGGCGCGGTGGACGGCGGCGATCTCGCGTCGGTCCTCAGTGACTGGGGCACCTGCGCTGGCTGCGCCGGCGACATCGATGGCAACGGCGCGGTCGATGGAGTCGACCTCGCCGCGGTCCTGAGCGCATGGGGAACCTGCCCGTAAGCCTCGCGGCAAGCGTGTCTGCAACACCAACCCGGCCCGGGACATACGTTCCGGGCCGGGTTCTTTGCATCGGAGGCGGCATGGAGCAGGTCCCTTGCCGGTCCATTTCGAACGAATCCTCGGTTCTTTCGTCCAGAGAGGCCGGCATGGAGACTGTTGATGATGGAGGAACGACCGCCCAGATCCCCACGGAGAATCCCATGCCTCGACAAACCGATCTACTGCGCCTTCCGCACGTTCCGCTCGCCGCCACACGCACCGCCATATGCCTCGCCGCATGCCTCGTCACTTCGTCCGCGGCGGCCGACGTGTCCAGCACCTTCGACACCAACGCGGACGGTTGGACCGCACAAGGCGACACGGCCACTCCTGTCCAGTGGATCGCGAACGGCGGCAATCCGGCGGGACACATCCAGGTGGTCGACTCCGTCTCGGGAGGCGTCATCTTCTTCGTGGCACCCGCGAAGTTCCTCGGGGACAAGTCGCAGGCCTACGGAAGGTCGCTGCACTTCGATCTTCGCCAGGTCTACTCGGGCGCCGCGAACCAGTTCGTCGATCGCGATGTGATCCTGACCGGTGGTGGCATCACGATCGCCTTCGACACGCCCGTGAACCCTCCCGTCGGTGCATGGGGCAGCTACACCGTGCCTCTCTCCGCAGGTGGTTGGCGGTTGAACAGTCTCAGCGGCGCCGTGGCGACCGATACGCAGATCCAAACCGTGCTGGGCGCGCTGAGTTCGCTCCAGATTCGCTGCGAGTATCAGACGGGTGCCGACACCGGCTCGCTCGACAATGTCGTGCTCGAGACCTGCTCGGGCCCGGATCTCGACGGGGACGGCAGCGTCTCCGCTGCGGATCTCTCGCTGCTCCTCGTCAACTGGGGAGGCGGCACGATCGGCGACATCGATTGCGATGGATCGGTCGGCGCCTCCGATCTTTCGCTGCTCCTCGCGGCGTGGGATTGACCGAAGCCACCCTTCAGAACCAAAGTGACCGCGCGGCGAGGCCAACTGCAGCTCGCCGCGCGGTGCACGTGGTGTCGTGGTCGATCGATCAGCGGCGACGGCGTCCGACGATGCCCGCCAAGCCGAGAAGCGCGAGCGCGCCCGGCGCAGGCACCGCGGTGATGTCCATGAACGCATCGTCGATGAAGCCGGGGTTGTTGCCGATCGAGGCGTTGCTGTAGGCCCCCTGGAAGACGACCCATGTGGTGTTGACCGGGATCATCGAGGTAACCGAGCGGTTCTCCCACGTGAGGGGGTTCGCATCGAGGTTCAGCCCACCGAAGCCCGAGTTGCCGAGCAACGACGAGTACGTTGCACCGCTGAAGAAGAGGACGACGACCGACGACTGGGCACCGGTGTAGCCGCCGACGGTGTTGAAGAAGGCGCTTGCCGCGATCTGCGCGTTGCCCGCGTTGATCAGCGCCGAGAAGCTCGACACGTCGACCGCCTGAAAGGTCTGCGTCGCGACGCCACCGGCATTGGTGAGGCTGTGCATCTGTGATCCCGCGAACGGCGTCACGCCACCCGTGGCACCGGTGATGGTGCCCAGCTCCGGACCCCAGACGCCCTGGAAGCCGATGAAGTTGTTGAGCACGTTGTTCGCGGTGGTGATCGTCGAGACCTCGTAGCCCGGATTGGTGAGGAGGTTGGCGTGCGCGGTCGCCGCGGCCACCAATGCGGCGCCGGAAACGACGAGGCAGGAGAATGCGTGGGAGTGCGAGAGGAGTCTGGTGAGGGAGTGCATGTGTCGGTCCTGTGGAGAGAAGTGTTCGGATCCTGATGAGAGCGTCCTGTGTCCGGGTCGCACTCCAAGAGCGCGACTCCGCCTGTTGCCCTCTCTCCGAGGAGAGCCATGGACTTCTCGCAGGATCGATGCACGGAATGGAGAAATGCTCTCCTACCGACCACCGATCGCCGCGTCCGACCGACTTCCCCGTCGTTCCTCCGTGTTTCCGCGGCCTTTCGGCCTGTTCGATCGTTCGACGAGCCGCGCTTTCGGTAGGCTTCGACCATGCGCCACACGAGCCCACGCCTCTTCGTCGCCACGATCGCACTCAACGCGCTCCTCGCGCCCTCCCTCGCGTTCGCGATGACAACGGCGCAGTCGACGCCCGCGTCGTCGGACGCGGCACCCTCGAAGCCGTCGCGCAAGACTGCCGAGTGCACTGCGGGCGGATTCGCGATCGAGCATGAACCGACGTGGCTCAGCCAGATCGAGGGCGCGATGGTGCTGCTCATCCCGAGCCTCGATGCCGTCGACGAGCAGGACCCCGAGTTCTACGCCGCGAGTTCCACCGATTGCGCGGATCCGGCCAAGGTCGCCGACGACGCGGGCTTCGACGCCCTGCTGCTCGCAAGCTTCCAGGGGGCGTCGAAGCTCGTGCGCAAGGGCGCGGTCGAGCGACGGGCCGACGGCATCCTGACCGCGAACTACGAGGCGACCGACGAGGCCGGCCAGACACGCCCGGTCTGCGTCGCATGCCGGGTGGTGGGCGGCAAGATGGTCACCGTGCTTGCGCTCTGCACGGACAAGTCGATCGCAAGCCGCACCGCCGCCGCGACGGCCCTCGCCGCAAGCGTGCGCGCGATCGGCGCGGCGAGTCCGACGGACGCAGCAGCGAAGCCTGCGGGACGTACCGACATGCAGGACGGAGACGCGAACGGCAAGACGGACGGCAAGACACCGGCCAAGACGACCGGCGAGGTCGCTGCCGACGGCACCAGGGAAACGCTGAACGAGATCGGCGGCTACGGGTTCCGCCACGACGCGAAGTGGCGTGTGGAGCAGCAAGGTCCGACCACGACCGTCCTGCCGGCGGTGCCCCTGGTGGAGGGTCAACTTCCCGAGTTCTACGCGCTCACCTCCGTTGCCTGGGACGACCCGAGCCCGCTTGCGAACGGTGAAACCGCGCTGAAGGCCGCCCGGGCGCTGCTCGCGACCGACGAGATCGCGCGCGAGGGTGATGTCGAGAAGCTGCCCGGCGGCGGCGTTGTCGTCCGCTCCTCGGTACCGACCGCCGACGGTGGCCGCATGCAGGTCCGCGTGATCGCGCGCGCCGAGAAGGGGCGGCTGGTCGGCGTCGGCATCCTCGCCATGGAGAAGGACATCGCGCGCAACGAGAAGATCGCCCGCGACATCTTCGCGACCGTGCGCTTCATCCCGGTGAAGGAGGTCGTCGGTGCCGCCGATGCCGCCTTCATCGGAACGTGGAGCACGGAGGAAGTGCTTTCGGCGGGCGGCGGCTTCGACGCGGGCGGCTCGGCGACGATGGTCACCGAGCGCATCCTCGATCTCGCCGCAGATGGGCGCTACACGATCTCGAGCCGCAGCGCTGGCGGCGGCCCGGGAGCGACCTTCGATTCGCCGGCCGACGTCGTGCAACGCGGCACCTGGACCGTCACTCGCGAGGGCGAACGCGCGACGCTCAACCTGCGTTCCTCCGATGGTGGCACCACGCCCGTTGCTTGCGCGCTCTTCGAGGGAAAGCTGGTCCTCGGACCGGCAGGGCAGCGGAAGTTCTTCACGCGGGTGCGGTGAGCGCTTGACGCCCGGAAATGTCCCGACGAGCCGGTCACGCGGGGCGAACGCACCGGCTCCCGTGCACGGAGCGCGTGGTTCTCGTTGGTGCCCGACGGGGGCTGCGGTACAGTGAGCCCATGCAGCACTCCCGCGTGGCGTCCGCTCTCCTCCTCGCCCTGTCCTGCCTCGGGCTTCCCGCGGGCTGCGCGACATCCAGCGGCGAACGCGGGGTCTCGACGAGCTCGACCGCCGTTCCCGCCGCGCCAACGGCAGACGGGATGACGCCTCCGTCCGGCCGCGATCCCGCCACGATTCCTCCGCCGATCGAGATGACCGTCGGCGGTCCTGCGGTGATCGGTTCGACCTCGGCATCGATCTTCGACTCGCGCACCGTCGCGGAGCCGATCGATCGCCGTACCTTCGACACACCGCAGCGCCGGCCCGGCAGCCTGCTGCCCGCCCACAAGAAGCCGCCACTTGCGAAGGGCGTGCCGAACGACCTCGACTTCGCCGTGCAGCGCCCGGTCGCCCGCACGGAGGCCGACCCCGCATTCCCCGCCATCGGCGCCACCGCCTGGACTCCCCCGGATCCATGCCTCGCGGTTGGCCCGAACCACGTGGTCGCCACCGTCAACATGAAGGTGGCGTGGTACCTCAAGGATGGCACCGCGCAGTTCGAGAACTTCCTCGACTCGACCGGAAACCCCGGCTTCTTCGAGGACCTCGGCGCGGGCAACTTCACGTTCGACCCGAAGTGCTTCTACGACGAGTTCGCGCAGCGCTTCGTGGTGCTCGCGCTCGAGTACTACAGCGCCACGCAGGAATCGTGGATCACCTTCGCCGTCTCGGACGACGCCGATCCGAACGGCGTGTGGTTCAAGTACCGAACCCCCTCGATCGTCGATCTCGGCGGCGGCTGCCGCTACTGGGTCGACTACCCGGGCCTCGGCTACGACGGCCAGGCGTGGTACGTGACCGGCAATCTCTTCAAGCTCTCGTCGTCGGCCGCTGCCTGCGGTGGTTTCGGCGGGACGCTCGTGCGCGTCATCGAGAAGAACGGCGCCATGGCCGGCGGCACCGCCGTCTGGCGCGACGTCGCCGATCCAAGCGCGTCGATGCAGGTCGCGACCGCGCGGGATGCCGCCGACGCCGCGCGACTCGTGTACGTCGCCTCCGATACGACGCTTGGCATCGTGCGCGTCAACAACCCCCTTTCGGCACCTGTTCTCTCGAAGTCGACCTGCCCCGTTCCCCTGCTGGTCGGCGACAACAACGCCCCGACTCCGGCTGGCGGCCTCGCGATCGTCGATCTCCGCATCTTCAATGCGTTCGTCCGAGACAATCGCGTGTTCGCCGCCCACCACACCGCAAGCGCCCTGAATCCAAGCGCCACCGCGGCCTGGTACGAGATGAACGATGCGGGCGGCGCGCCCTCGCTCGTGCAGACCGGTCGGATCAGTGTCGTGAGTGGCGAACACACGTTCTTTCCCGCCGTCGCCGTCAACGACGGCGGATCGGTTGGTCTCGTCTACGGTCGATCCTCCGTCGCCATGAACCCCCGGCTCGAGGTTGCGGGTCGACTCCCCTGCGACCCACCAGGAACACTCGGAGCGGCCACGATCGTTGCGAGCAGCCCCACGAGCCCAAGCGGCGGAAGCGTGCGCTGGGGCGACTACTTCGCCCTCGTCGTCGATCCGGTCGACGGCAAGACGTTCTGGGGTATCGGCGAGCTCCAGACCGCGGGTGGCTGGCGGACCGAAGTTGTCTCATTCCGAGTCGGTCGAGCGGCCGACCTCGATGGCGATGGCGCGGTCAACGCCGGCGATCTCGCGGTACTTCTCGCCGACTGGGGACAGTCGGGTGCGTCGGACCTGAACGCGAACGGCATCGTCGACGCGGCGGATCTCACGTTGATGCTGGCTGATTGGGGACCCTGCGTCCCGCAGTGAGACCCTGCGTCCCGCAGTGAGACCCTGCGTCCCGCAGTGAGACCCTGCGTCCCGCAGTGAGGCCCTGCGTCCCGCGGTGAGACCCTGCGTCCCGCACTGAGCTCAACCGACGACGGTCATCGACTCACGAACCCCACGCCGCGAGCAGCAGCGCGAGGTCCGAAGCGCCGACCGAACCGTCGAGGTCGAGGTCCGCAACCGACCCAGCCTGCGCCCAGGACGCGAGCATGACCGAGAGGTCCGCGGCTTCGACCGAACCGTTGCCGTCGAGGTCTCCACGCTCGACCGACGCGATGGCCCAGAACCCGTCGGCATCGGCGCCGTCTAAATCGCCGTCGCCGTCGAAGTCGAGCATTTCGCGGCCCGGGACCAGCGTGCCCGGCCCCCACGCGGCGAACTGCGTCCAGTCGGCAAGATCAATGATGCCCCCGCCATCGACGTCACCAAGCCGCGACGGCGGATACGCGGTCCACACGAGGTTCGATGAGAGATTGCGCAGCGTGCGCGCGGGACCGGCCGCAGGCCAACGCACGTCGATCGTCGCCGCCGTGCTGGCCGCGCCGAGGCCGAAATGGAGCATGGTCTCGTTCTGCGCGAGATAGCCGTTGCCACCGCACAGGACCTCGCGCCACTGCGGGGCGCCGGTCTTTCCCTTTGGAAGCGCCGCGCGCAGCGTGGCCGAGGCGCCGATCGCATCGCGCACGCGCCCCTCGCCCGCGATCCGCAGGCGCAGCCACTTTCGCTGCTGGCCTTCCTGGTTCATCAAGAGCCGAACGGGACCGCCGTAGTTGTTGAGGATGAGGTCGAGGTCGCCATCGCGGTCGAGGTCGCCAACCATCGACGCATAGGAGAGATTCGCCGAGCCCACGACACCCGCCGCCGCCGCGACGTCCGTCATCGGCGGCGCACCGGGGTTGCGGAAGAGCGCGTTTGGCAGCGTCTCGTTGTTGACGTAGAGGTCGAGGTCGGTGTCGTTGTCGAAATCCCAGAAGATCGCTGCCCAGCTGAACTTCAGGTTCGAGACGCCCCACAGCGCATCCGCCTGCGTGAAGGTGCCCTTGACGCTGCCGATCATGAGCGGATTCACGCCGTTCAACGGTGGCGTCGGATCGGGCACGTTCGTGAAGTAGTAGTCGCTCCGCCCATCGCCGGTGAGATCGGCGCAGGCGATGCCCATCGAACAGAGCGCGACGTTGAGGCCGCTCGACGAAGAGACGTCGAGGAAGGTGCCATTGCCCTGGTTTCGATGCAGCTGGTTCGGCAGGTTGCCGAAGCCGCGGTCGTTGCTCACGCAGAGATCGGGCCACGTATCGCGGTCGTAGTCGCTCCAGACCGACTGATACGAAAGTCCGGTCGACGCGAGCCCGAGCGCGCCAGCGACGTCGACGAAGGTGCCATTGCCGAGGTTCCGGTAGAGTCGGTTCGGGAAGACCGTCGAGTACGTGCAGACGTGGAGATCGAGCCAGCCGTCGCCGTCGAAGTCGACGGCGCTCGCACCCGCGCCCGGAAGCGACGCATCGACGCCGGCGGCGGTGGCGATGTCGGTGAACTGGAACGGCGCACCGTGGCGCAGCAGCCGGCACGGACCGTTCTTCTGCACGATGAAGAGGTCGAGATCGCCATCGCGATCATCGTCGAAGGCGACGACTCCGCAGCCCGCCGCGGTGGCCGGGATGCCGCTGGTCGCACTACGGTTCGTGAAGACGCCGGCGCCGTTGTTCTCGTAGATGCCGACCAGGCCGTCCGCACGCCCAAGAAGCACGAGATCGGGATCACCGTCGCCGTCGAGATCGGCGCAGGCCATGCCGTAACCGTCCTGGGGATTCGCGAGCGGCGGCGCGAAGGTCATGTTGTAGATCACGCCGCGGGCCGAGTGTTCGCTCGTGAATGGCGTCACCGACTGCGCGAGGGCGTTCGAGGCACCCCACGCAGCGAAGGCCACCGTGGCAGCGGCGAGGAGAATTCGGCGCCTACGTCTCTTCATCGATCGCATCCGATGCGGATCACGTGGTCATCTGGTCGAACGGCGACACCCGGAAACCCGGACCCTCCGATTGTGCGGCGGAAAGCCCGTGTCGCAAGAACGGACCCGGCAATCCCGGCCGAGGTCGCACCACGCCGCCACCGGGCGGGCGGATCGTCGGGTTCATGCCGACAGGTCCGAGAGTCCGAGCCCCCTCCCGCGCACCGGCGCACGCAGTCGCAGCATCAACCCGCCCAGACGAACTCGATCGGCGCGTCGATGTCGGGGTGCAGGCTCTTGTGGACCGGGCAGGTGTGCGCGGCGTTCTCGAGCGCGGTGCGATGCGCGCTGTCGGGGCCGAGCGGCACCATGATCGTCGTCCGCAGGCTCTTGATGCGCCGCGGCCCCTCCGACGTCATCACCTTCTCGGTGCGGGCGGTCATTCCCTTGAGGTCGACGCCGTGACGACCGGCGTAGATCCCCATGATGGTCATCATGCAGGCCGGAAGCGCGGCCGCGACGAGATCGGTCGGCGAGAAGGCCTCTCCCCTGCCGTGATTGTCGACGGGCGCGTCGGTCAGGATCGTGGACTTCGACGGACCATGCACCGCCGAGCAGCGGAGGTCCCCTTCATAGCGTGCGGTGATCTCGACCATGGTGAAACTTCCTGCAATGCTGCATGCGGACGCGCACCGGTCCACGCGCATCACGTCGCGCGCGGCCGGGACTCGGAGGCGGAAGATACCCGTTCCGCGAGCGGCCACGCTCGACGGTGCTCAGACCTTCAAGCGCTCCAGCTGCGCGATCTCGGCGCGCGCGTCGCGGATCGCATCACCGAACTCGCGACGCCTCACCGCGGTCATGTACATGCCCGTGCCGTAGGTGACGAGCGCGAGCCCGACCGCACCCGCGAAGGTCAGGACCCCCGCGGTGCCGCGGCCAGCGACCAGCGCGAGCACGATCCACGCGATGCCACCGACGATCGGCAGCGCGAGAAGCAGGCGTCCGAGCCACACGCGCTCCCGCGCGTTCTGCGCCAGGTCGATCTCGCCCTGCGCAAGCCGCTCCTGCGCGCGCTCGAGCGCCGTCAGCCGCCGCGGACCGCTCGGCCCGTGCGCACCGGCCCCGCGCTCGCCCGTCGCGTCGCCACTCATCCTTCGCCTCCCCGCACGAGCTCGATCCCGGGCTCGGTGAACCGGATGCGTCGCTCGCGATACAGGGCGCCGATCGCCTGCTTGAATGCCTTCTTGCTCGCGCCGAAGCGTTCGCGGATCGCCTCTGGATCGCTCGAATCGTCGAAGTTGAGCCGGCCGCCCACGCGGTCGAGTTCGGCGAGGATCCGCTCGGCAAGCGGCGCAACGCGCGCATAGCCCGCCTCGTCGAGGCTGAGGTCGATCTTGCCGTCCTCGCGCACCGACTTCACGAATCCCCGCATCGTGGCACCCGGCGCAAGCGGCCCCGCGAGATTGGTGTGGTAGAGCAGGCCACGGAACCGGTGATCGACGATCGCGTTGTAGCCAAGCGGCGACTCGTCGGCCACGATCAGCGCGACCGTATCGCCGGGCGCATACGTCGGTCGCGACCGCGACAGGTGCCGGTTGACCAGTGCGCTGGCGTAGATGCGCCGCGTCTCGACATCGAGCAGCACCTTCACGAGCACGTGGTCGCCCGGGTGCACGCGGTCGCCCTGCTCGTTGTACGGAAGGAGCAGATCCTTCGAGAGCCCCCAGTCGAGGAATGCACCCGCCCGCTCGTGGAGATCCTTCACGCGGAGATAGGCGAACTCGCCGACCTGCGCGCGCGGCCGGACCGTGGTCGCGACAAGGCGGTCGAGCGAATCGGTGTGGATGAAGGCATCGATCCGGTCACCGACGCGCGCACCCGGCGGAATCAGCCGCCCGGGAAGCAGCACCTCGCCGAGCTCCCCCGCGTCGAGATACACACCCGACTGCGTCTCGCGGACGATGGTGAAGGTTGCGATGCGGCCGAGTTCGGGCATGGCGGGTCCGGTCTCCGACGACGATCTGCATGGCCGATCGCCGTCGCACACGGTCGTTCTGGAACGACGCCGCCCCGGCGGACCGGGGCGGGGTCGGGATTCGCTTGAAAGCGCGGGATCAGTCCTCGAGCACGATCTCGTTGATCTTGTCGCCGGCCTCGATCGCGTCGATCACCTCGAGGCCCTTCACGACCTTGCCGAAGCAGGTGTGATTGCGATCGAGATGCGCGGTGTTGTCGCGGCTGTGGCAGATGAAGAACTGCGAGCCACCGGTGTCGCGGCCGGCGTGCGCCATCGAGAGGACGCCGCGGTCGTGCTTCTGGTTGCCACCCGTCAGCTCGCACTTGATCTTGTAGCCCGGGCCACCGGTGCCCGTCCCGTTCGGGCAGCCGCCCTGGATGACGAAGTTGGGGATCACGCGGTGGAAGGTGAGCCCGTTGTAGTAGCCCTCCTTCGCGAGGTCGCGGAAGTTCTTCACGGTGTTCGGGGCGTCGGCGTCGTAGAACTCGACGTGCATGTCGCCCTTGACGGTCTTGATGATGGCCTTGGACATAGGGCGGAGATTCTAGCGGATCCCGGATTCGCCCGTCGCAGCCCGCACGGGCCGGGTGCATACTGCGTGCATGCGCGGAAACGAACTGTCTCGACCCGACGGCCCGCGGCGAGCGCCCCTCGTCGCCCGGCTGCTCGCGCTCGTGGCCCTGCTCGCAAGCCTGCTGGCGTCGCCCCCCGCCGCCGCCGACGAGACCGACGGCTTCTTCCGCAAGGGCGAGATCCCGGCGATCGACATCGTCCTTGAACAGGCATCGGCCGACAGCCTGCGCAACGACCCGCGCACCTACGCGAAGGTCGCGCTCGTCGTCGACGGCAAGCCGCTCGCCGAAAGCGCGGGCATCAAGCTGAAGGGCGCCGCAGGCAGCTACCAGGGGTTCGACGAACGGCCGGGCTTCACCATCAACCTCGGGAAGTTCGACGGCACCGCACGCTTCCACGGCATGCGCAAGTTCCATCTCAACAACGCGGCGCAGGATCCGACGTTCCTCTCGGAGTGGACGGCGAGCTCGATCCTGCGCGAGGCGAACGTGCCGGCGACGCGCGTGTCGCACGCGCGCGTGCGGATCGCGATCGGTGCGCCCGGCACCGAGGGCGCGATCATGCGCGACATGGGCCTCTACGTCTTCAAGGAGTCGTTCGACGAGGCGTTCCTGAAGGAACACTTCCGAAACACCGAGGGAAACCTCTACGACGGCGGCTTCTGCCAGGACATCGATGCGGACCTCGAGCGCGACGAAGGCAAGGGCGAGGAGACGCGCGCCGACCTCCGCGCGCTTTCGGAGGCCTGCCGCGATCCCGACATGAAGGCGCGCTGGAAGAAGATCGAGGAACTCGTCGATGTGCCCGAGTTCGTCCGTTTCCTCGCGCTCGAGGCGATGCTCGCCCACTGGGACGGCTACGCGTTCAACAGCAACAACTACCGCCTCTACTTCGAGCCCAGCAAGGGCGCTCGCTTCATCCCGCACGGCATGGACCAGTGCTTTCAGGATCCGGGCATGTCGGTGCTCGACATGCCGCGCGCCCTCGTCGCGTCGAGCGTGATGAAGAACCCCGAGTGGCGCAGCGACTACCGCCGCGCGATCGTGCGACTCCTGCCCGAATTCGACGCACGCAAGCTCGTCCGTCGACTCGAGCCGGTGCAGAAGCGCGTGCAGGATGCGCTGCGCGCGGTCTCGCCCGAGGCCGCGGCCGCACAGGCCGAGGCTGCGAACGCGTTCGTCGAGCGCCTCTCGGCCCGCGCGCAGAGCCTCGCCGAACAGAAGACAGCACCCGAACCGAAACCGCTCGTCTTCAAGACGAACGCCGCGGTCGCGATCCGTGGCTTCCACGGGATGAGCGAGGTGGAGGACGCGAACGTCGAGGAGGTCGATGAGAACGGCGCACGCTGGTACCGCGTCACCGCAGGTCCGAGCGGCCGCTGTGTCGCGGGGTTCCGCCGCGGCGTCCTCCTCGAGAAGGGCCGCTACCGGTTCGAGGCCATGCTCCGCACCGATGGCGTGACCGCGCTCGAGGAACCCGACGCACCCGGCGCCGGCGCGGGGATCCGCACCTCGGGTACGACGCGCGCCGACGGCGCCACGGGTGGCGGCGAGCGCACGGTGTCCTTCGAGTTCGATGTGACGGAGGCGACGGCCGACGTCGAGCTGGTGCTCGAACTCCGTGCGCGCGCCGGCACCGCGATGTGGCGCGCCGATTCGATCACGCTGACCCGCGTCCGCGAGCGGAAGACGCGCGAGAACTGAGGCTCCGGACCAGATCCTGCGCGATCGATCCCGTGCGGGATTGAACCAACGGGTGCATCGCGTCGATATCCTGCGTCGACACGCCACGCCATGTCGACCGAACTCGCCATTCAACGCGCCCTCGAGGATGCACGCAGCGGCCGCCTGCCGCAGGCGCTCGCCGCGGTGCGCAGTCTCGCGCAGCGGAAGCCGAAGGACATGAACGTCGCGCAGGTGCTCGGACTTCTTCTCGCACAATCAGGCGAACACGAGCAGGCGCGTCATCACCTCTCGCGTGCGGTTGCAGCCGAACCCCGTGCACCGGGCTATCGAAACAATTTGGCGAACGTGCTCCTCCAGATGGGTCGTGATCGCGAGGCGGCCGAGCAGCTTGCAAAGGCGATCGAACTCGATCCCTCCTACGTGCGCGCCTATCTCGGGCTTGCCTCCGCACGGCTGCGCCTCCGGGACATCCCCGGCTCGATCGCGGCGGCCGAGGCCGGGCTCTCGCGACAACCCGCATGGCCCGAACTCACGATGACGCTGATGACGGCGCTGGAGCAGGCCGGACGCATCGACGAGGCGTTGGCGATCGGCGAGCGCACGCTCGCGGCGCATCCGAGGCACGCGCTGCTCTGGTCGCAGGTCCTGCTTCTGACGAACTACACCGCGCGCAGCGCGGACGAGATCGCGGCGCTCCACCGCGCATGCGGACGCGCGCTCGCCGAACCGTTCTCGCCGCCTGCATTCGATCGCGCGCCCGCGCGGCGACTTCGCGTCGGATTTCTCAGTTCCGACTTCCGCACGCATTCGGTCGCCTACTTCGCGAAGCCACTGCTTGCCGGATTTGCCGCGACGGCCGACGAGGCCGGCTACGAGTCGGTCGTCTTCTCGCTGATCGCAACGCCCGATGACCCGATGACGCGCGAGCTGCGCGCGCGGGCGGCCGAATGGCACGAGGTCGGTCTCGCCGACGACGCCGCGCTCGACCGGATGATCCGCGACGCGAGGATCGACATCCTCGTCGAACTCGGCGGTCACTTCGGCGGCAACCGCCTCTCGGCGCTCGCGCGCAAGCCGGCCCCCGTGGTCATCACCGCGATCGGCTATCCGAACACGACCGGCCTCGCGACCGTCGATTTCCGACTGGTCGATTCGCACACCGATCCATCCGGCGCCGAGGCGCATGCCACCGAACGCCTCCTGCGCCTCGACCCCTGCTTCCTCTGCTATGCGCCACCGACCGACGCGCCCGAGCCCACCGCGCCGTCGTCGGCTGCCCCGTTCACCTTCGGCTCGTTCAATGCGATCGCGAAGGTCGGCGACGCATGCTGCGCACTGTGGGCGCGTGCGCTTGCCGCAGTGCCCGACGCGCGGCTTCTCCTCAAGACGAAGGCGCTCGCCGACGGCACCGCGCGCGCCGCACTGATCGACCGCCTCGCGCGGGCGGGTATCGCGTCCGAACGCGTCGAGCTCATTCCCTCGACCGCAACGGTGGCCGAACACCTCGCGCTCTACGGCCGCATCCACGTCGCGCTCGACACATTCCCCTACCACGGCACCACGACGACCTGCGAGGCGCTCTGGATGGGCGTACCCGTTGTCACGCGAACCGGCGACCGGCATGCCGCACGGGTGGGCGCAAGCCTTCTTGCCGCAGTCGGGCTCGAGGAACTCGTCGCCGCAGACGACGATGCGTTTGCCTCGATCTGCGCGCGGCTTGCGCAAGACCGTGCGGCGCTCGACGCCATGCGGCATGGCCTGCGCCAACGCCTCCACGCGTCGCCCCTCACCGATGCGGCCGGCTATCGCGAGCGGTTCGCCCGCGCGATCCGCGGCGCCTGGCGGGACCGCTGCGCGCGCGCGTGACACGCGGCTTCATCCGAGGCTCTTGTACACCTCGCGCACGAGCTCCTCGCGGACCTTCGGGAACTTCCGCGCCTCCGCCACCTTCGCATCGCAGAGGAACCGGTACCAGTGCGCGTGGAGGAAGTGGTAGATCCGGCCCTCCTCGCCGTCGAGGAAGCCGAGCTGCAGGTAATAGCGCCAGAGGAAGTAGAGGCGTGATCGCCACGCGGAGGGAATGCGCGCGTAGACCTTGGTCTTGAACCAGCGGATGCGCTCGGCGTGCGTGCCGAACAGCCGCGGCTCGACGAGACCAGGAAGCTTGGCCGCGGCCTCGCGCTCGAGAAGGTCGAATGCCTCCCGATCGGAGTACCAGTTGTGCTTCGCGATCCACCAGCGCAGCGGCTTGGTGTTGTCGTCCTTGATGTCGCCGAGCGCGCGGATGACGCGACCGGGAACGACCATATGCTCGTCCATCAATGCGAGCTCGCAGCGCACCTTTCCCGAGCGGAAGATCCGCACGTGATGCCGCGGATACATGCCGCCGTGACGGATCCATCGCCCGAGGAAGTACATGCGCCGGCCGACCTCGATGCCTTCGACGTCGGAGGCGACGCCGGCGAGGTTCGTCGTGATCCACGACGCGAGCTCGGGCAGCACCTCTTCGTCGGCATCGAGTCGGAAGGTCCATGCGGTGTCGATCGATGTCGACTCGAGACCCCAGTTCAGCTGCTCGGCGTAGTTGCGCCATGGATGCTCGAAGACTTCCGCCCCCGCGGCACGGGCGATCTCGAGCGTCCGATCGGTGCTGCCCGAATCGACCACCACCACGCGTTTCGCAAACGCACGCACGCTCGCGAGCGCCTTCGGGAGGTTGTCCTCCTCGTTCTTCGTGAGGATGAGAATGGTGACATCGGCAGGCATCGCAGAGTCCCCCATCTATCGGCATCTCCCGCACCCGGTTCGGAGGGTTTTTGGTCGAGCAGCGGTTTCCCGAGCCATGCGCGAGGATTTTTCAACGATTGGCTGCAAGCCATGCGGCCATCGCGCGTTTCCTCACTGTCCGACGCCCGTCGGATGGGTTGGCAGGCCGTCGATGTCCCCGACATCGCTGCTCGGGCAAACCCCGGATCACAACGCGCCGGAACCGCATCCCGGTCTCTCCCTGGCGCACCACATCAGGTCTCTGACAGCCGAAAGGACCACGTTTTATGGAACGGTTCAAGAAGTCGCACGGACTCGCCCTTCTCGCCAGCACCTTCGCGGCGCTCGCGCTCGCCTCGACCACGCTCGCTGAGCCTCCGGCTCCGGCCCCAGGTGGTGGTGGCGGTGGTGGTGGCGGCGGTGGCGGCGGTGGTGGCGGTGGTGGCGGCGCGCAGCGTCCGAAGTTCGAGGATCTCGACAAGAACAAGGATGGCTCGATCACCGAGGACGAGGTCACCAAGGAGCAGTGGGAGCGCCTGAAGCGCCGCGACCGCGACGGCGACGGCAAGGTCACCAAGGACGAGTTCGGCCAGGGTGGCGGCCGTCCCCCGCGTCAGCCGGGTAGCGGCGGTGGTGGTGGCGGCGGTGGCGGCGGCGGTGGCCCGAAGCCGGGCAACCCCGGCTCGCCGAAGCCGCCGGCTCCGAGCGCCTGAGCCAACGCGCAACGCACGTTCGGCCCTCGCGACCGATCCCGCGACCAGGCTGGCGTCGCATCCCGATCGCATCGGCAAGACCCGACGCGCCGCACCCATCGGGTGCGGCGCGTCGCTTTGCATCTCGCGGCCAAACGCGCGACTCAGACCTTCGACGCCGACCGCGGTACGCTCCCGTCATGAAGACGAAGGACGAGATCGTCCGCGACTGGCTCCCCCGCTACACCGGCCGCAGGCTCGAGGACTTCGGCGAGTACATCCTGCTCGTCAACTTCTCGAACTACGTCGAGCTCTTCGCGGAGCGCTTCGGCGTGCCCGTCGTCGGACGCGACAAGCCGATGCTGTCGGCGACCGCGGACAACGTCACCATCCTCTCCTTCGGCATGGGCAGCGCGATGGCCGCGACGACGATGGATCTCCTCTCGGCGATCGAGCCGAAGGCCGTGCTGTTCCTTGGGAAGTGCGGCGGGCTCAAGAAGACGAAACTCGGCGACTTCGTGCTGCCGATCGCAGCCATCCGCGGCGAGGGCACCAGCAACGAGTACATGCCGCCCGAGGTGCCCGCGCTCCCCTCCTTCCGTCTCCAGCGCGCGGTGAGCGAGGCGATCATCAAGCACAACCGCGACTACTTCACCGGCACGGTCTTCACGACCAATCGCCGCGTGTGGGAGCACGACGAGAGCGTGCGCGAGTATCTCCTGCGCATCCGCGCGATCGGCATCGACATGGAGACGGCGACGATCTTCCTCGTCGGCTTCGCGAACGGCATCTCGAAGGGCGCGCTCCTGCTTGTCTCCGACAACCCGATGACGCCCGAGGGCGTCAAGAGCGCGGAGAGCGACCGCACGGTCACCGAGCGCTTCGTCGCGCAGCACCTCGAGATCGGGATCGACGCGCTTCGCGATCTGCGCGATTCCGGCCGGAGCGTGAAGCACCTGCGCTTGCGGTGAAGTGCCACCAGTCGCGCGGAGGATTTCCGCGGCACTCGTGCATGGCCGCAAGGAACACGTCGATCACGCAGGGGTCGTGTCGCTGCGCCGTGAGCGCGCAGAGTCGCTCATAGAGGCGATAGGCATTCCGCCGCGCAAGCTGCGCGCGCGTGCGGATGCCGAGCAGCGCGAAGTCGCCGAGGGTCGCCTTGCCGACGTTCGCGAGGGTCGAGAGGGGGCGTGGCTGCTTCGGCGGCTGCATCACGGGCTGTATAACACCGTCGAGATGCCTGCGCGCCTCCACAAACCTCCCTACCGCCGCGTCCCGTGGAAGAACGGCCTCGGCACGACCCTCGAGCTCGCGACGGATGCCGACGAGCCGGGCGGCCCCTGGTCGTGGAGGATGTCGATCGCCGACGTACCCTCACGCTCGGCGTTCTCCCGCTTCGATGGCGTGGACCGGCGCCTCGCCGTCCTCGAGGGTGCGGGCATGGAACTCTTCGAAGCTGGCTCGACACGCGTGATCGTCGTTCCGCGTGAGGGAGAGGCCCACGCGTTTCGCGGCGAGGACGCGCTCGACGGCGCCCCGATCGGTTCGGGCGTGCGCGATGTCAACCTGTTCTTCGCACGCACCGCATGGACGGGCGCGATGCGCGTGATTCGCGGCGAGTCTCCAGCGCTGTCGCTCTGCGCCGAAGTCGTGCTCGCCTATCTCCACGAGGCTCCCGAACCCCTGCGGATCGAGGTCGACGGCACACCGGCCGAACTGGAGGCCGGATCGCTCGCGATCGCCTCCCGGCTCACGCTCGCAGCGACACCGCCTGCAACCACGCTCGTCCTCGCTCGGCTCGATCGCGTGCGCTGAACAGCACACCAGCCGCGGATCGGCCCCCTACTTCACGGGCTCGAGCCGGATCGAACGCACGTTCATCACGGCCTCGCCCGTCTTCGACGCCGCACGGAGCACGATGGACGACGCTCCCGCGGGAACGTCGATCGTGCCCAGCGTGAACGCCCGGTAGTCCTGCCATCCACCCGTGCCCTCGACCTTGAAGTCGATGCGCGAGTCGCCGCACGCGATCGACGCCATCGACCCGGCGGACTCGTTCTTGCATCCGAGCTGCGCGATCACGCGGTACTTCCCCGCGGACTTCACCGACACGGGCCACGAGGCGTACTCCGCGGGGTCGAGCCAGTAGCCGAGGTTGTACTGGACGTCGCCGATGACGCCGACCTGCTCGACCTTGAGCGACTTCCCCTCCAGCGTCGCATCGTGCGGAAGAAGCGCGAGAGCACCATCGGCCGACGGATACACGGCGAATGGCAACGGCTCGAGTGCGCCCGCATACCGAACGCGCACGACCGTGCACGCGGGATCGACGGGAAGCGGCAGCGTCAGCGCCGCTCCACCACCGGACTTCCCATCCACGAAACTGCAGTTCGCGCTCGAACCGAGCACGTCGACCGACGTGATGCCGTTGCGGATCGGCAACCTCAGCACGCCATCCGCCGGCCAGTCGAAGACCATCAGATAGAGGATGCCCGGCTTCTGCGTCGCACGCCCCCACGAAAGCCGCGTGAACGGGCTCGCCGTCGTTCCGTAGATCGCCTCCGAGTTGACCTTCATCCACGCGCCCACGCCGCGCAGCGTCTTCTGCGCGGCCTCGGGCACGCGGCCCTTGGCATCGGGGCCGATGTTGAGCAGCAGGTTGCCGCCCTTCGACACGATGTCGCAGAGCAGCCGCACGACCGCGCCGCTGTCCTTCCAGTTGGTGTCGTGCGCGCTGAAGCCGTAGCTCTCGTTGAGCGTATGGTTGACCTCCCAGTCCATCCCGGGAAGACCGGTCGGCGGAACGTACTTCTCGGGGGTGCCGTAGTCGCCGTTCTTGTTCTCGAGGCCGAAGAACAAGCGGTTGTTGACGAGGATCCCGGGCTGCTTCGCGCGCATGTCGCTCAGGAGCTGCGCGGCGCCCCATGCGGCGCCCTGGTGCGTCGGATCGGAGTAGTCGAACCAGATCGTCGAGAGCGGACCGTAGTTCGCGAGCAGTTCGTTGACGTGCCCGCGCATGTAGGCCTTGTAGCGCTCGTGGTCGCGCGCGTGACCGTCCTTCGGGTAACCCGGCAGCGCCATCTCGTACGCATCGGGATGCTGCCAGTCGAGAAGCGAGTAGTAGAAGCCCGCCTTCAAGCCCTTCGCGCGCATCGCATCGGCGAACTCGCGCGCCACATCGCGGCCCTTCGGCGAGATGTTGGTGCCGCCGGCGACGTTGTTGTCGAGCGAGTACGGCTCCCTCGAGTTGAAGAGCGTGAAGCCGTCATGGTGCTTCGAGGTCATGACCGCGTAGCGCATGCCGGCGTCCCTCGCGAGTTCCGCCCACGCATCGGCGAATCCAACCTCGGGCTGGAAGAGCGGCTTCATCTGCCGCGCGTACTCGGCGCACGGCACCGCGGCCCAGTGCTGGATCCACTCGGCGTAGTGCTGCTCGTAGCGCTTGCCATCCCAGAACCCGCCTGCGGGCGAGTAGAGCCCCCAGTGGACGAACATGCCGAAGCGCGCATCACGCCACCACTCCATGCGGGAGTCGCGATCGCTTGCCCAGAGCGCGATCTGCTCGCTTTCGGTCGGCGGTGCGGTCATCGGGAATGAAGCCGCCGTCGAGGCGGCGAACGACGCGAAAAGGAGGGCGCTCAGCATGCGCGCAACTTAGCGCATCTCGTCGCGCAGGTGCTCGAGTTCGGCGCGCGCGATCAGTCCGTCCCGGCGGCAAGACGCATGGAGATGCGGCGAGAGCGCGAGCCATCGGCGCGCGTTCGAGCCCCGCACGCCACCTCCGGGGATCACCTCGATCGGCGGCTGCCCGAGCCGCGCGCCTTCGACGCGGGCGTTCTCGACGTCGCGCGCGACCACGCGGATGCGCTCGTCGAGCGTGGCGACCGATGCGTCCCAACCGAGCACGCCCGCGGTGATGAAACGTGTGAACCCGAGGGCCGAGAGGTCGCGCATGCCGCGCGCGCGATCGACGAGAAGGTCGTAGGTCCGTAGGAACGCGACGACGAGACCGAAACCACGCGCGTGCGCGATGAGGCGTGCATTCGCCTCCATGTCGACGAAGCCGTCCGGCGTGAGGAGCGAGACACCGACCGAATGGGCACCGGCCGCCGCAGCGGCCTCGATCTCACGGAGACAGAGGTCGAGCAGCTTCGGCGTGGTCGCGAAGGCGGCGACATCGAGTTCGCGCCGACACCCCGGGAACTCGGGCCGGATCATGGCGACGATCGTCGCCTGCGTACCCTCGACCGCGTCGCGACACTGGCGCACGAGTTCCATCTCCGGCGTCCAGCCCTCGGTCGAGAGATCGCGGCAGACCTCGAGTCGTGTCGCGAACGGCGCGGCGAGCCGGGCACCTTCGATCGAATCGATCGGAATCTCGAGCGTGCGGGGCGCGATGGGAGCATCGGGTGCGTTTCGCATCACGCCAAGGTAGCGCGAACGCGCGCCTCGGTGCATGCGGGCTGGTACGCCGGACCGACGCCCGAGCCCGACCGGGTACATTCACCCGCGATGCGCGACTTCACGACCGTGGTCTCAGGCCTCCCCCGCTCGGGTACCAGCATGGCGATGCAGATGATCGTCGCCGGCGGCATCGCGCCGCTCACCGACGGCCTTCGCACCGCCGACGCCGACAATCCGCGCGGCTACTTCGAGTTCGAGCGCGTGAAGGCGCTGCGCACCGACAAGGCGTGGCTCGACGAGGCGCGTGGCAAGGTCGTGAAGGTGATCCACATGCTTGTCCCCGAACTGCCGGACGATCGCCCCTACCGCGTGGTCTTTCTCGACCGCGACGTTCGTGAAGTCGTGAAGAGCCAGACCACCATGCTTGCGCGCAGCGGGAAGTCGGGCGGCGGGCTTCCGCCCGATCGGCTCGCCGCGATCTACACGCAGCAGCTCGCGCAGGTGCATGCATGGCTCGCGGCGCGACCGAACTTCACCGTACTTGCGGTGCGGCATGCCGACCTGATCGCCGACGCGCGCGCGCAAGCCGCGCGCATCGCCGGATTCCTCGCGCAGCCGGCCGCCCCCGGCCTTGACCTCGACGCGATGACCGCCGCGGTCGATCCATCGCTCCATCGGAATCGCACGTAGCCTCGGCGCGCCGGGCGTCGGCGTTCTTCGCCACACCTCAGACAGGCTCGAGTCCGTGCTTCGCGGCAAACGCCGCGGGCCCGAACGGCGCATCCTTCGGCCGCGCACCCGCAGGCACGGTCGCGAGCAAACGCTCGACCTCCGCGCGCGCGTCGCCTTCATACGCAACGTAGCCCGCCTTCGCATGCAGCACCGCAAGCCAACGGTGCGCATCGACCATCCCGGGGTCGTGCATCACGGCAAACCCGATGCTCTTCTTCGCGTTCTCCTCGTCGCCGTACCAGGCGAGCGCCGCACCGAGCACGAGGTGTGCCTCGGGCAACGACTGCGTGATCTCGAGCGCGTCGAGCGCATGCTCCGCGGCCTGCTCGAAACCGCCGAGCGCCAGCTGCATGCGCGCAAGACCGACGTGCGCGGCCGGATCGCGCTGGTTCCGCGCCTTCGCCTGCTCGAAGTAGGCCCGCGCATCCGCGTAACGGCCGCACGCGCCGAGCACGCCGCCAAGCGAGAGCGCAAGTTCGGGCCGCGAGCGCGCCGCGCGCTCGACCGGGTCGAGTTGCGCGCGTGCGCCCGCATCGTCGCCCGCGACGGCGAGCGCCGCAGCGCGCAGCAGTTGCGCCTCGAGATTCTTCGGTTCATGCGCGAGATACGCCGCCATCCGCGCGGCCGCCTCGCCCGCGCGGCCTGCGCCGAGCAGACAGTTCGCCAGAAGCAGCGCGTACCGCGATTCTCCCGGCCGCTCGTCGGCGAGCCTCTCGAAATGCGGGATCGCCTCGTGTCCGCGGCGTCGCGACATCAGCGCGACGGCGAGGTTGAACAGGCTCTCGCGGCGCACGAGATCCAACTGCCCCTGCACGTCGGCCGGTAGCGCCGCCATGTAGCCGAGGTCGACGAGTTGCTTGATCGCGTCGGATGCCTCGAAGACGTCCTGCCGCATATCGGCCGGATGCAAGCCCGCCTCGCCATCGACGAGGTCCCACGACGGAATGCGCGCGGGCGCCTCGCCCGAGATCGCCTCGACGAGCGCGCGGCCATCGAAATCCTCGCCCGCGCCAACTCCGAGGAGCGCAAGCGCCGTCGGCGCCACATCGAGGATCGTGGGCGACGCGAGCGTCGCGCCCTTCTTGACACCGGGCCCCGACATCACGAGCACGCCCTGCGGGCGGTGCCAGCTGGATTCAAGCTCCATCCGGCGCTCCGGCGGCAGTTCGCTCAGGTTCGGACGGAGATGGTCGCTGTGGAAGCCGTGGTCGGAAAGGAGGATCACCGTGGTTTCGGGGCCCGCCGCCGCCAGAAGCCGTCCAAGCGCGGCGTCATGCCATTCGTACACCGCGTCCATGACGCCGCCGAAGAGCCGCTGCTCCCGGTCGGAGACGTGCGCCATCTTCGGCGCCACGAACTGCATGAAGTGGTGGCCGACGGTGTCGATCGCGTCGAAGAACACCATCGCCGCGTCCCATGCGCCGCCGTCCTTCCACTGCGCCAGCGCCGCACGCTCGATGCTCGTCGCGTACGACATCAGCTTGACGAGCATGCGCACGCGTTCGTCGTCTGCACCCACCTCGTCGACCTTCGGGAGCAGCGCCTTCAGCGTCTCGCGCGGGAAGCCCTGCGCCCGCTGCCTCGCCTCCGCGATCGCCGACTCGCGGGCCGCCGGATGCACCGTGCCGGGCACCAGAGGCCACGGCTGCGACTCGGCGCCTGGCTCACCCTCCTGAAGAAGATTGGTCACCACGCCGCCCCTAATCGGTTCTGCGGGATGCGAGGCGTACCAGCCTACGACGTGCGTCGTGAGGCCACTCTGCGACAGAATGTTCCACAGCGCCTTCGTCTTTCGCGACGTGCTCGTTGACACACGCAGGCCGCTGCCATCGGGCTTCGGCTCGACAAAGTTCAGGATGCCGTGCTTGTCGGCCGTCTTCCCCGTTGCGATCGAAGTCCAGAGGAGGGGCGAGAGCTTCGGCTCCAGCGTGCCAAGGTCGGCGCGCGAGCCCGTCTCGACGAGTTGCCTCAGCACCGGCATCTTGCCAGCGGCAAACAGGCGGTTGATCAGGATCCAGTCGGCGGCATCCCAGCCGACGATGAGCAGGCGCTTCGCGGTCCGTGCGGGCATGGCGCCATGCTACGGGAAGGCCTTCGGCCCCGCGCGCGGGGGAAACGGAGCAAAAAAGCAGCGTGGGCGCTTCCGTCAAAGCGCCCACGCGATGCTTTTCGACTCATCTCAAGCAAAGCTTGGGGAGTGAATGACTGTCAACTCAGCGACGACGACGGCCAGCGAGGCCGGCGAGGCCGAGGAGCGCGAGCGCGCCCGGAGCCGGAAGGACGGTGATGCCCGTCGCGGCCACGTTCTCGTAGTAGAGGTTGGTGATCGTGCGGGTCGTGATCGCCGAACCGACGGCCATCGTGCCGTAGCCGTAGTGCGTCAGGCCGTCGGCGCCGACGAAGCGGAAGCCGAAGATGTTGGTCGCGTTGAGCTGCCAGTTGCCGGCGGCCGCGCCGACGACGACGGCGCCCGAGCCGTAGGAGCCGGTGGCTCCGATGACCGTACCGACCGCGAGGTTGCCCGCGGAGCCGGTGGTGACGCCCGGGTAGCGCATCATGCCCGTACCGGTCGCGTTGTACCAAGTGAGCGAGGAGGCCGAGTAGGGGTTGATGTCCCAGCCAGCGACGACCGAGCCGGCCGAGCCGGTGGCCTGGGTCTCAACGTTGATGTAGAGACCGTCGATGGTGGCGGGGATGACGAGGTTGCAGTTCTCCCACGCGACGACAGCCGCGTTGGCCGAGCCCACGACGACAGCCGCAGCAGCGGCCGCACCGAAGTGCTTCGCAAGACGATTCGAAAGCATCTCTCTCTGCCTTTCTTGACATGGACGGGAAGACTCACGTGGACGGACTGTGTCCACCGTCTGGACGGTTGGCCCTTCAGACGGTCGCCGGGTGAGACAGTACCCAGCGTCGTAAAGCTCCCCTATCAAGGGACCGTCGGAAGGTGTCACGGGAAGCACCCCGGTCAAGGAATGAGTTTGTTTGAATCCGCAAAAATCGCAGAAGTGTCCTGCATCCGGTTTGGTCTGGAGGGGCCGAAGTGGCCTCCGTGCGACGGTATTGGGCTCGCCCTCAACCTCGCGACACCTGATAAAGTCCTATAAATTATGACCTTCGAATCACCAAAGCCCGATCGTCGGTCGATGTTGGCCGCCTCGCTCGCCGTTTTCGCCGCTGCGTGCGCTCCGAGGGGCGATCGAGACGATTCGCTCAAGTCTTCGTCGTCGGAGACGGCCGCTCCCCCGCATCCCCCCGCAAGGCCTGTCGTCCTCGCGACGTGGAACCACGGTTTGCCAGCAAACCTCGCTGGTCTCGCCCGGCTCGCGGACGGGGGCTCCGCGCTCGACGCCGTCGAGGCGGGCTGCCGCGTGGTCGAACTCGATTGTCCCGACATGACCGTCGGACTCGGCTCGCGACCCGATCGCGATGGCTTCGTCACGCTCGACGCCTCGATCATGACGGGCGAAGGGCGCGCCGGAGCCGTCGCGTTCGTGCGCGGCGTCATCCATCCGATCTCGCTCGCCCGGCTCGTGATGGAACGCACGCCGCACGTCCTCCTCGTGGGCGCAGGCGCCGAGCAGTTTGCGCGCGAGTGCAAGGTCGAGCTGCGCGACGAGTGCCAGCGGTGCGATGCGCCCGGCGGCGCATGCCTCTCCCCCGCCGCCGAGCGCGAGTGGCGCGCGTGGCTCACCGAGAAGCGCTACGAACCCAAGATCAACATCGAGAACCACGACACGATTTCGATGCTTGCCCTCGATCGAGAAGGCCGCATGGCAGCGGGTTCGACCACGAGTGGCCTCGCCTACAAGATGCATGGCCGCGTGGGCGACTCGCCGATCGTCGGCGCGGGGATCTTCGTGGACGCTCCGATCGGCGGCGCGATCTGCACAGGGCTCGGCGAAACCGTCCTTCGCACACTTGGCGCACACCTCGCGGTCGAAGCCATGCGTGCGGGTGCCACCCCGCAGGAGGCCTGCGAGCACGCGATCCGCCGAGTCATCGCCAAAAACGGCGACCCGTCGGGGTACCAGGTCGGCATGCTTGCGATGGACTACGCGGGCCGGACAGGCGCCTTCGCCGTGCAGCGCGGCTTCACCTACGCGTTGCAGGAGCAACTGCGCGACGCGGCGTCGGCACTCGCGTAGACGCGAAATCCGGCATTTTCCCGCACGCGGCGAACCTCCGCGCCGGGACGATGACTCGCAGGAACCCGGCGATCCGCCGGGCAGGAGTCCACCATGTTCTTCCGCCAGATCTACGACGAGAAGCTCGCCGAGGCCGCGTACCTGATCGGTTGCCAGAAGACGGGCGAAGCGATCGTCATCGACCCGGAGCGCGACATCGACCGCTACGAGGCCATCGCGAGGGCAAACGGCCTGCGCATCGTGGCGGTCGCCGATACGCACATCCACGCCGACTATCTGACGGGCGCACGCGAGTTCGCCGAGAAGGGCGCTCGGCTCTACCTCTCCGACGAAGGCGACACCGACTGGAAGTACCAGTGGCTCGACGGGAAATCGGGTGGAGGCCGCTACGACGCGGTGCTCCTCAAGGATGGCGACACGTTCCTGGTGGGCAACATCCGCCTGCGCGCGATCCACACGCCGGGCCACACGCCCGAGCATCTCGCGTACGAGGTGACCGACGTCGGCGGCGGTGCCGATGCGCCGATGGGGATCGCCACCGGCGACTTCCTCTTCGTCGGCGACCTCGGACGGCCGGACCTTCTCGAGAGCGCCGCGGGCATCGAGGGCGTTGCCGACCCCTCGGCGCATCGCCTCTACCAGACCGTGCTTCGCACACGCGACTGGGCCGACTACCTGCAGATCTGGCCGGGGCACGGCGCGGGCAGCGCCTGCGGCAAGGCGCTCGGCGCGATCCCGCAGTCGACCGTCGGCTACGAGCGACGCTTCAACGCGGCGCTGCGCGCGGCGACCAGCGAGCGCGCCTTCGTCGATTTCATCCTCGACGGGCAACCCGAGCCCCCGTTCTATTTCGCCCGCATGAAGCGCGACAACAAGCTGGGGCCACGCGTCCTCGGCGGCCTCCCGAAGCCACCGGAGCGGACCCCCGCCGAGTTCGCGCGGCTGGACGGGCACGCCTCCGCGATCGTCGATACGCGCCCGTGGGCCGCGTTCCGCGAGAGCCACATGGATGGCGCGCTGTTTCTCCCGCTTGGAAACTCCTTCACCACCGATGCCGGCTCGATGATCGCGGAAAACGAGCGCATCTATCTCGTCGTCGAGCCCTCTCGGGTCGAGGAGGTCGTGCGGGATCTCATTCGCATCGGACTCGACAACATCGCCGGCTGGATCGATGCGACGAAGCTGCACGAGGTGGCCGCGGCCGGTGCGAAGTTCGCGCGGATCGACGAGGTCGATGTCGCGGGCGCGCAGGCGATGATCGCGGGCGATGCGCCGTTCGTGCTCGACGTGCGCCGCCGCGTCGAGTTCGCGCAAGGGAACATCGCCGGCGCGAGCAACATCGCGCACACCCGGCTCCTCGGCAAACTCGCGGAGATCCCGCGCGATCGGCCCATCCTCGTCCATTGCCAGCTCGGCGGCCGCTCCGCGCGCGCGGCGGCGCTTCTCGCCAAGCACGGGCATCGGGTGACGAACCTCGCGGGGGGATTCGCCGCGTGGAGGTCGCATGGCGCCGAGACGGCCGCGAAGAAGGGCGCGTCCTGCACCCAGGTCTGCAGCACGTGATGTATCGTCTCCCGCCGCGCGCGATCCGCGTCCGGCTCCGATGATGCACGACCACATCCGCCCAACGCCACTCGTCGTCGGTCGACCGCGCCTGCGCTGCGCTACATCCCGATGCGCACGCCGCGTGGCGATCGGCGGTCGCGCGTGATCTGGGCGTGGCTCGGGGCGACCGCGGTCGGCCTGTCGCTCGGGTTGCTCGGCTCGGGTGGCGCGATCCTCACGGTGCCGATCCTCGTCTATCTCGTCCACCACGACGAGAAGCAGGCGATCGCAGAGTCGTTCGCGATCGTCGGCGCGATCGCGCTCGTCGGCGCGGCGAGGGCCGTGGCTGCGCGCAAGATCGATCTCCGCAGCGCCCTGCTGCTCGCGATTCCAGGGATCCTTGGAACGACCATCGGCGTGCACACCGCGCGTTGGATTCCGGGCGCGGTGCAGCTGCTCGTCCTTGCGGGACTCATGCTGACCGCGGCCTTTCTCATGTTCCGGAAACCGCGGACCGCGAGCGTCCCCGACACGGGCGACGGCCATGCCGCGACGACGGGCGCCCGAGCGACTGCGCTGCTCGCCGCGCAAGGCGTCGGACTCGGGTTCATGACGGGCTTCGTCGGTGTCGGCGGCGGCTTTCTGATCGTGCCGGTCCTCGTCCTACTTCGGCGGCTTCCGATGCAGATCGCCGTCGGAACGAGCCTCGCGATCATCGCCGTCAACTCGTCCACGGGCTTCGCGCGGTCACTCTTCTCCGGCGATGCCGCCATCGACTGGTCCGTCGTGGGACTGTTCGCGCTGCTCGGCGTCGCCGGATCGCTCGCAGGTGGCGCCCTCGCAGGCCGCTTGCCGCAGCAGGTGCTTCGTCGGACCTTCGCCGCGTTCCTCGTGGCGATGGCGTGCTTCATCGTCTGGCGACAGGTGCCTCGGATCGTCGGAGAACGCGCACCCCCGATTCCGGACAAGACTTCCGCGAACTCCCACGACGATTTTCTGACCGTTCGCTGAAACCGCGAATCTCACGACACCCCGACGGGCTCACAGGGCGCACCGCCACCGACGCGCGGTGCACGCCATGACCGCCCTTCCCGCCACAGCTCCAGCCTCCACCCCCGCCGCCAGCCGGACTGCGCGGACGGCCCACCCGGACGATCTGGACGTGGCGACCTGCCGCACGCTGCTCGGCCAGCCGGGCACCGTCCTCGTCGATTGCCGCGAGCCGGACGAGCACGCACGTGAGCGCATCCCCGGCTCGGTGCTCATGCCGCTCGGAACGCTCGACCCTGCGCGGATCCGCTCCATGGGCGCACGACACGTCCTGATCCACTGCAAGTCCGGTCGCCGCGGCGCGGACGCGACCGCACGCTGCGCAGCCGCGGGCCTCGCGGCCACCAACATGCGCGGCGGTCTCGAGGCATGGCGCGCGGCCGGCTACCCGACCACCATCGATGCGACACGCCCCGCGATGGGCGTGCTGCAGCAGACCCAGCTGATCATCGGCGCCGTCATTCTCGCGGCGACCATGCTCGGTGCGTTCGTTCACCCGGCGTTTCTCGTGCTCCCCGGCCTTCTCTCCGTCGGAATGATGCACGCAGGATGGACCGGAAAGTGCGGCTTCGCCACGCTCCTCGGGGGGATGCCGTGGAATCGCGGGATCGCATGTGCGGATGGCACGTGCGCCCGCGCGAAGCCGTCGTGACGCGTGATTCCCGAGCCAGCCGCGACCGACTTCCAGGGGCGGTTGCGGCTGGCTTCGGGCCGCGCGATCAGTTCTTCCGACCACGCACCTTCGAGGCGGACTTCTTCAAGGCGGTCTTCTTCAAGGCGGTCTTCTTCGACGCGACCTGCTTCGACGGCTTCTTCTTCTCGACCGTGGTCCGCGTCGCAGCCTCGGCGCGCGCACGATCACGCTTGCGAAGATCCGTCTTCGAGATCATGCCGCCCGACTTCGACGCCTGTTGAAACGCGCGGCCCACAAGTGCGAGCACCTCGTCGATCGACTCGCCCTTGCGCGGCTTGACCGCGATGCAGGACTTGCCCGACATGTAGGGCTTGAGCTCGGAACCCATCGCGGCGAGCGTCGCGGGCGAGCAGCAATACGCGACCGGCCCGCTCTTTCGCATTGCGAAGCCAGCGATCCACTCCATGTCGCGCACGACGATGGGAAAGCCCGAGTAGATCGCGATGTCCTTCACATCGAACGCCGCCTCGAGCAGCGCGCAGAGGCGATTCGCAAGCGTGCGATCGGCCTCCGCGACCGTCGCGAGGAAGGCACTCTTCCGATAAGGAGCGAACTTCTCGGTTGGCTTCATGTGGACGACATCTCCGCGCGGAAGATATCGCTGATCTGACCGTCTGCGCTCGAACTGCTATAGTGCCGCCTCGCGCCGGTGACCTCAGGTCGGACAGGACGTCCGACAGCAGACTGGGTTTTCAGCCGGCAGCATGCCACACGACCGAGGACGCCGCATCGCGGAACACTCGCTCGGCATGCGCCAGTTGGCTTGATCCCGTCAGACGGCACCGCCGAACTCACGCGATTGCGCCTGAACGACAAGACCGCGGCCCACGCCGCGGGTGAAAGGTATTTCGTGACCGTTTCGACCTCCCGCCCAGGCAGCACGCCCCCCGGCAAGCCATCCAATCCGCCCGCCGCAAGCACGATGAATACGACGACGGGCTCGAGCACCGACTCGACCGCCTTCACCGACCTCGCGCTCATCCCACCGATCCTCGAGGCGCTGCGTGCCGACGGCTACGAGCGCCCGACGCCGATCCAGGCGCAGTCGATCCCCCCCGCCCTCGCGAAGCGCGACGTCCTCGGCATCGCGCAGACCGGAACCGGAAAGACGGCCGCGTTCGCGCTTCCGATCATCCAACGGCTGGTCACCGAGCTCCGGCCGGGCATGAAGCTCCCCGTCGGCCGCAAGCCGAAGGCGCTCGTCCTCGCGCCGACGCGTGAGCTCGCGGCCCAGATCGCCGAGAGCTTCGCCAGCTACGGCCGCCATACGCCCGTCCGCTTCGCGGTCATCTTCGGTGGCGTCGGCCAGGGCCCGCAGGTCCGCGCGATCCAGCAAGGGATCGACATCCTCGTCGCGACGCCCGGCCGCCTCATCGACCTTCTGCAGCAGCGGCTCGTCAGTCTCGACGAGATCTCGTTCTTCGTGCTCGATGAGGCGGATCGCATGCTCGACATGGGCTTCATCGAGCCGATCCGTCGGATCTCGGCGCTTCTGCCGCGCCAGCGCCAGACGATGCTCTACTCGGCGACGATGCCGAAGGAGATCCGCCACCTTGCGGACAATCTCCTGCGCGACCCCGTGACGGTGACGGTCACGCCCGTCTCGTCGGCGGTCGATCGCATCGATCAGAAGCTCTTCTTCGTCCTCAAGGCGCAGAAGACCCAGCTGATGATCCATCTCTTCCACACGCTCGAGATGGAGCGCGTGGTCATCTTCACGAAGACGAAGCACGGCGCCGATCGCCTGACGCGCAAGCTGAAGGCCGCTGGCATCGGCTCGGAGGCGATCCACGGCAACAAGGCGCAGAACCAGCGAGTGCGCGCCCTCGACGCCTTCCGCAGCGGGCGATCGCCCGTCCTCGTCGCGACCGACGTCGCCGCGCGCGGCCTCGACATCGACGACGTGACGCACGTCATCAACTACGACCTGCCGATGGAGCCCGAGGCTGCGACGTCGAGGAGCGACAGTTGCTGAAGCAGGTCGAGAAGCTCATCAAGTTCGAGATCCCGCGTCAGCGCGTGCCGGACGAGGTTCCGAAGTCCGACGAGGTCGCCGCGAAGTCGAGCGCTGGCAAGGCACCGGAGGGCCGCTCGGATGCGCGTCCGGAGTCGCGTCGCGAGTCCCGCGATGAACCGCGCCCCGAGATGCGGCGTGAGCCGCGCGAGTCTCCGCGAGGCGAGGCGAATGCCGATTCCCGCGGAGCCCAACCGCGCGATCCGCGTGGGAAGGCCGAAGGCAGATCGCACGACGCGACGCACGACCGCTCGCAGGAGAAGCCGGGTGGAAAGCCCGGTGGAAAGCAAGGCGGCAAGTTCGGTGGCAAGCCCGGCGGCAAGTTCGGTGGAAAGCCCGGTGGAAAGCCCGGTGGAAAGCCCGGTGGAAAGCCGGGTGGCAAGACCGGGGCACATCCCCATGCGAAATCGAACGCACACCCGCTCGCGCGTGACGCGCGGCCGGAGGGTGGTTCGAACGAGCGACGGATGTCCGAGGATCGTGCGCCGGCACGGCCGTCGCAGCCGGGCAGTCGACGCGGCCAGTGGACCGGACGCCCGCGCGGGCGCTGATCGCGCGCCAGCGCGAGCTCCAACATCACGTCGGAACAGTCACGACGCCTCGTCTCGCTGCCGCGGGACGAGGCGTCGTTCGATCTGGTCTTTGTTCAGGTCAGGCTGCGCCTGGCGTCCATCGGAGCCGTGCGCTACGGGCACGCTCCCCACGCTGCGAGCAGCAGCGAGAGGTCGGCCGCACCGATGACACCGTCGCCGTCGATGTCGCCCGCACCCGACGTGCCCCACGCCGCGAGGAGAAGCGAGAGATCCGGCGCGCCTGTCGCGCCGTCGCCATCGATGTCGGTCGGGCACGAGGACGCCGGCCGTGGAAGATCGAGCACGAAGATCCGGTCTCCGAACGACGTGCGGCCGCTGCCGACGATCGTGTAGCCATCGCCCGACATCGCGAGCGGCAGCGAGAGATGCACGTCGGAAGGAACGTCGACACCCTGCGATCGCGCGTACTCCTCGAGCTCGTGCAGCGTCCCGTCGATCCAGATGTAGCCTTCGCCACTCGTCGCCGGAGGTCCACCTCGGAAGAACATGGCGACCCGCGATCCATCGTCGCTCACGTCGACGGCGTACGCGCGATAGCCGGTGATCGGCGAGAGCGGGAGCGGCGCGTAGCCGGTCGACTGTCGCCACCGCCACGCGGGATCCTCCGAGTAGCGACCGAGGCCCACCACCCATTGTCCGTCGGCCGAGCACGCGTTCGCCTCGCCCACGCGGATGTTGCCGGGACCCGTGATGATGGTCTGCACGCCGTTGCGCCAGATGCAGCCAAGCCACTCGCCGACGTAGTTCGACTGCCAGCCGACGACGGTGCTCCCGTCGAAGCTGCAGCCATTGGCGCGATTCGGCTGGTAGAAGAACGCGGCGGGAAGACTCACGAGCCCGGTCGCGCTGCTCCAGACGTAGCCGATCGCCGAGCACGTCGCCTGCTGACCGAGGCCGACCACGCGCGTCCCGTCGCCGGACATGCCCCACGCGCTGGTCGCTCCGATGTCGCAGGAGAATCCGAAACTGCCGATCCGCGACGTCACACCCGTATCGATCTCGTAGATCGCGCCTTCCGTCTTGCCTGTCTTCGGATTGATGGTCGTGTAGGCGATGCGCGTGCCGTCGGCGGAGATGTCACCCGAGCCGCCCGCGCCCTGATATCCGGGGGCGATGCCTCCGATCGGCACGTGGCCGGTCTTCTGCGTCCAGTACCAGTACTGGACCGCGTCGTTGAGGACGACGACGGAACCGTCATCGCTGACGCCGGTCGCGTACGAGCCCTGGATGAGCGCGAGACTTCCCGAGCCACCACCCGCCCCCGCGTGCGAGGCGGCGAGGATGAGCACGCCTGCGGACAGCAGGCATTCGGCGCGCGCGATCACGGGCACGCGCCCCACGCCGCGAGCAGCAGCGAGAGGTCGGCGGCACCGATGATGCCGTCGCCGTCGAGATCGATGTTGCGGTCCGTCGAGTCCCACGCCGCGAGCAGCAGCGCGAGATCCGCAGCACCGACCGAGCCATCGTCGTCGAAGTCGGCCGGACACGACGGTGCCGACGGCCGCAGATCGAGCACGAACGGCGACGGAACACCGTCGTCGCGGAGCGCGGATCCACCGATGGTGAGCCCGTCGTCCGACATCGTGAGCGAGTAGTACGTCCAGTTCGACGGAAGATCGAAGTCGTTCTCCGCGGCCCACTGCGAAAGCGGGATGTAGCCGCGGTCGATGAACCAGACGTACGTGCTGCCGCCGAAGAGCGCGAGCGCCATCGTGCCGTCGGCGTTGCAGTCGGGAACCCCACCCACTCCGGGTGGCGCCGGAATCATCGCCCGGTATCCAGTCGCGACGCTCCACCGATAGGGCGCGCCGCCGTCGAAACTGTCGCGTCCACGGCCGAAGACCCACTGGCCGTTCCCGCTCACGACCGACGCCTCGCTGACCTTCGCGGTCGGAACGCCCCGGTAGAGCAGCGTCTGCACGTAGTTCCCCTGCGCATCGCGCCGCCAGACCGAACCCTGGCGCCAACCGACGTAGTCGTCGGCCCAGCCCGCGATGACGCTGCCGTCATCGCTGACGTCGTTGGCGCGCGTCGGCTTGTAGAAGTAGCTCGACAGCATCCGACGCTCCGCACCCGTCTGACGATCGTGCACGAAGCCGCGGGCGTCACAGCCGGTGTCCCAGTTCAGCCCGCACACGTAGCGGCCGTCGCGCGACATGCCCCACGGGCCCGAGCGTTCGATGTCGCAGTTGAACCCGAGCGATCCCATCGACTCGAGGAAGGTGAGGTTCTCGATGTCGAAGATCGTCGCCTCCGACTTCTGCGGCTTCCCCTGCAGCGTGCTGCACGTCATCTGGCGGCCGTCGGCCGTGATGCTCGGGTGACCACCGACGCCGTTCCCCGGCGGCAGCGCGCCTTCGACGAAGACGACCCAGCTGTCCTTGGTCCAGAACCAGACCCTGCCCTGGTCGTAGCCGACGGCGATCGCGCCGTCGTCGCTGACGTCGACGACGTACGAGTACGGCACAGGGCCGAGGAAGTAGACCTCGCCCGCATGCACCGCGCTGGGGAGAGAGGTTGCGAGCGCGGCCGAGACGAGAAGTGAGGACGAAAGCGGCGTTCGTGACACGACGATGGGCTCCGGAAGTCTTGTGCTATCGGAATCTGTCGGAGATTTCGAAAAGGCGGAGACACGTCTTCCGACGTGTCTCCGCAGCGGGCGCGGCGCGATGTGGTGGTGTCGGGGCCGCGCGTCCTTCGGTTCAGCAGTCGCCCCACGAAGAGAGCACGACCGCCAGGTCGGAGGCGCCGGTATCGCCGTCGCCATCGAGATCGGCGCCGGAGGTGCCCCACGCCGAGAGCACCTGCGCGAGGTCGCCGGCGTCGACCGCGCCGTCGTTGTTGAAGTCCGCCGGGCAGTTGCTCGCCGGCGGCTCGAGGCGAATGCGGGCGATCGCGTAGAGGCCGGAGGTCGAATCGGCGACGCGGACCACGAGCCAGCCGTTGTCGGTGAAGCCGGCGCCGCTGCCGTTGCCGTTGTTGCCGGTCGAACCGATCAGCGTGATCTGGTTGCACGGAGTGCCCGTGAAGGTGGTGTCGCCGAACTTCGCGAGGACGCGCAGGCCGTTGGCCTCGTCCCACGCCATGAGGGCGGGGCCGAACGATCCAGCCGCGAGGTTGGTCACGCTGGCGGTGAACACGATGACTCCGTTCGCGGCCGCGCAGAGCGACGTGCTTCCGGCAAGTCCGTCGAAGGTGAATCCTTCGAGGCCCGGAACCGGATCCAGCTGCTTGCACACGGTGATCAGCGTGCCGTCGGCCTTGCGCACGCCGATGTACGTCGACGGCGCGGGTGACGAGATCGAGGTCCCGTCCGGATTGATGAAGATGCCTTCGAAGGCGAACATGCCGCTCGAGGTACGCACCATGTTCGTGGTGCTCGGCGTCGAGAAGATCTTGCCCGCGAAGTTCGGGTCGGTCGAGTCGGTGATGCCGGGAATCGCGTCGCCCTTCCGCATCAGGATCGTGAAGGTGCCGTTGTTCTCCGTCATCACCGCGGTGTTGTTGAGCGGGGTCGCGCTGCCGCCGAGCGTGGCGACGAACGTGATCGTGCCGTCCGCGGAGAGCGGACGCTGGCCGAAGGAGAACGAGGACGTGTTCGCGAAGGTCAGCCCCTTGAAGCCCGGGATCGGTTCGCCCTCGCGCGCCCACATGCGCACGCCGCTCGCGGCGCCGACGTTCGTGTAGTACGCCGTGTCGTTCGCGGTCGAGATGCCCGCGCCTACGAGCGTGCCCTGGAAGGACATGTTCGAGCCGTTGAGATACTGGCTGAAGCTGCCCGGGGTCACCGTCAGCCCGGCGAGGCCGGGGGCGGGATCGCCCTTGCGCATGATCAGCTGGTCCGGTCCGCTGCGGAAGAGGACGAGCGCGGTGTTGTTGGCGGTCACCGTGTCGCCGCCGGTCAGCGTCTGGGTGGAGATGAACTCGCCCGCATCGTTGACGCGCAGGCCGGAGGAGATGGTCATGTTCGCGGGCAGGAGCGCGCCGGCCGTGCCCGGGCACGCGTCGCGGCCCTGGACGAGGAGGACGGGTGCGCCGGATGCCGGGACGAACCACGTCGCCGTGTCGTTGGTGCCGGCCGTGATGCCGGGGCCGGTCATGTAGCCCGAGGCGATCACGCCGCCGCCCGAGGTCATGTTGTTCGCGCTGACGATCGAGTTGTTCGGGCTCGCGGTGCGCGAGATGATCGCACCGACGGGCGTATCGCCCGGAACGCCCGAGTTGTTGCGCGCGACGATCGTCCATGCGCCGGGCACGCCACGGACCTGCACGAGGTGGTTGGCGGTCGCGCCGGTGGCGGTGATGCCGGGGCCTGCGAGCTGGCCGCGGAAGCTCACGTTGCCGTTCGAGTCGATCGTCGGGTTGTTCCACTGGTTGGGAACCCAGACCGCACCCTTGATTCCCGGCAGGCTGGCGGGCGAGACGCCGTCGGCGACCGCCATGATCTCCCAGGCCGGCCCTCCGGCGAGCGCTGCGGCCGTGATGCTTGCGGAAAGGAATGCGCCGACGGTGAACTGGCGGGTGGTGAGCATGTGATCTTTCTCGTTTCGGTCTTTGTTGCGATCGGGACGAACTCGTACGCCGCATCGCTCTGCGCGACGAGCCCGGCGCGGGGATGCATGCATGCATCCCCGCGACCGACACCCTTGGGCAGAGAGCATCGATGGCGACCCATGACGGATCGCCCGACGGCGAGAACGTACTGCGGATTTTCTTCCCTGCAAACTTCCCTAGGGAAAAAGTACGCAGTATGCTCGGCGAGAGGCCCGCGGGCTGTTTCCACGGGCACGAAGGCTTTCGGCAAGAATGAAGCGCATGGGAACCCGATCCTCCGATGGGTCGCGCAAGCGGCTCCACGCACGCGCCTCCACGCGCGCCACCGCGCCGGTCGCGCGTCCGACGCCGCGCGCGCAGGCGCTTGGATCCGGCGACGGCATCGCGCCGTTCCGCGCCGAGTGCCAGGCTGCGCTGCGCTCGCTCTGCAAGGCGGTGCGGACGCTTGCCGCGGACGTCGACATCGATCCGCTCAAGCCGCAGGACGTGGCGCGTCGGCTGAAGCTGAACAAGAACCTCACCTGGAAGTTCGCGCGCATCCTCCTCGCGGAGGACTGCATGGACGCGATCCCGATGGTCCCGGGTCCCGAGGGCATCGACATCTTCGCGCGCGGATTCGAGCGGATGAAGGCCCCCGCCGGGCACATCGACGCGCTGCGCGACGCCGCGAAGGAGTTCGACGACGTCGTCGAGCGCCACTTCGGCACGCGGGCCGAGCTCGAGTTCGCGCTCGACGGGCTCCGGGCGGATGGCAACCTCGAGCAGCCGCGGCGCATGGCGTTTCGCGGCGCGTCGGGCGTCTTCGGCGTGCAGGCGGCGGCCCGCGTGGTCGCGCACTTCGTGGTGCCGACGGCCGAAGATCCGACGCTCGGCGACCTCGCGTTGATCGCGGGGCTCTCGGGACTGCGCCGCCTGCGGCCGATGCCGAAGCTGCCGGTGTTCCGCGCCGTGCGCAACGGATCGCTCGACTCCGTCCGCAGGCCGCTGATCGCCGGCGCCGAGGGCGATGAGGACAACTTCCTGCTCGCCAAGTACACGTCGGTGCCGCACGGCGAGGTGACCTCGACGTCGAAGGACGGACGCCTCTCCGTGGAACTCGGTGGCGGTCCGGTCGGCCGGATCGGCGATGCCGATCTCTTCTTCGGAACCCTCGCGCCGAAGGCGTTCAACCTCGTGCGCCGTCCACCGGACCTCGTCAACGAACTCGTCACGTCGGTGAGCATCCCCTGCGAATCGCTCGTCTGCGATCTCTTCGTGCACCGCTCGATCCACGGACTCGATTCGATCCGCGCGTCGATGCACGCCACGCTCTCCGGTCCGCTGCCGCTCGAGGAGGAACTCCGCGAGGCCGTCAAGCTTCCGATGCAATGCGATCCGGTCGCCATCGACGACTTCGAGTCCGCGCTGCAGCTCCCGCGAGTCGCGAAATACGGCGATCTCGTCCGTGATGCGATGACTGCGCTCGGCCGCGAGGCTCGTGAGTTCCGGCTGTTTCGCGTGATGCTCGAGTATCCGCCGATGCCGTCGGCGCTCCTCCTGCGTTGGGATCTCTCGGAGATTCCTCCATCCCTCTGAACACGCCCGCGCGTGCGCGCGGCAGTGCCGGCGATCGCGTTCGCGACGCGCTCGGAAAGGTGCTGCGCGGAGATGCGCCACGCGACCTTCCCGCACGTTTGCTTATTCCGAAACCAAGACGCCTTGCGAAGAATCCCGAGATTGTCCGCGAGGCCACCCATCGCGGCGGGAGTGCGTTAGATTCGACCACGGGCCATGAGGAAAGCCGATCAAACCACCCCTTCCGATATGCCATTGGCCGCCTGGGGCAACGCGCAGTGGCGTGCGATGAGTTCGCCGCTCCGCTTCGAACTTGAGCTGGTTGCAGGTTCGATCTGTCCGGCGACGGCGCAGGATTTCGCGGAGGCGACGGGGCGCACGCGCGCCAGCATCTATCCGCACCTTCAGGCGATGGTCGACGCGGGGTTTCTCGTGGTCGCGGGACACCGCCCGAGCGCACGGAGACCGGTCGCGATCTACGACCGCGGTCCGATGATGGAGGTGCCTCCGTACGACGTGCACGAGTTCAACCGTGCGCGCGAGTGGATTCGCGCGAGCGATGCGTACTTTCGCCTGCATGCACGGGAGCATCAGGCATCGATCCGAGCGATGGAGGGCGGCTCGACGCTGCTCGAGGGACTCGACGTCCACTACCTCTTCGGAAAGATCATGCATCTCGATCGCGCGGGGATGGAGGAGCTCATCGCCCTCAAGAACCAGCTGCGCGACTTCGCGGCGCGCTACGCCAAGCCGAACGGCGGCGAGATCGTGCGCATGATGCTCGCGATCATTCCCGACCAGCGCACGAAGTCGCTGCAGTCGAGGCGCGGCCGGCGCAAGTCGAGCGGGTCTTCGAAGCCGAAGCCCACGAAGTCGCTCAACGCCACGAAGTCGCCGAACGCCACGAAGTCGCCGAACGCCACGAAGTCGCCGAACCACACGAAGTCGCCGAAGTCGGCGAAGTGATCGGGGGAGCGCTTCTCCGCGCCGTCAACCGACCTGCAGGAACCCGAGGTGCAGTTGCGCGTGGCCGAGGTGGAGCCGCATCCACTCGTCGTGCGTCATGCTTCCGAACGCGGGGCTCTTCTGCGTCATCTGCTCCCCACGGTCGAGTCGATCGAGCACCTTTCGGAGACGTCCGAGTCCATCCTCGAAGGAGCACTTCGGACGCGGCAGCATGTATGCGGCGTTCTGCGGAATCTTGAAGCCGGCCGGCAGGGTCTTGCCGCTCGTCATGGAGCCCTTCATGAGCCGCGCGATGAGCCGGATCGGAAACGCGACCTTCGCCTCCGGCGGAAAGCCGTCGAGCGCGAACTCCCACATCACTGCGATGTGATCGAGGTTCTCACCCGGCGTCCAGTTGCCCGTCGTTCCGAGCGTTCCCGCACGATGCGCCGCCTCGATCTTCGCGAGGTCCTCCTTCAAGCACCCGGTGCAATGGAATGCGAGTTCGCGGCGAGGAGCCTTCTTCGTATTGATCATGTTTGCACTGTTCAAGGGTTGCTCGCTTCATCGGTTGTCGGCGGCGCGCCGCGCAGTTCGTCGATCAGGCGGTTCGACGTCGGATTGTCAGGGAGAAACCAGTGGAAGCCGCTCTCGACGAAGACGGCGACCGCATTCACCGCGATGATCGCGCCGAGGAGAGCGACCGAAAGCCTCGCACCGACACCAACACGATGCGACTCGGCGCGCTTCGGCAGGACGAGCATCTGCACCGCGCTCACCGCCACGACTACCACAAAGACGATGAACGCCCAGGTGTAGAGATGGAGCCCCAGAATCGGCGCGCCGTAGCCCGGGTCCCCCGGTGCGATGTGGATGAGCACCTGCCGCCCCGACACCGTACCGCCGACGAGTGCCGCGAGGATGCTGCACGCGTAGCACTGCGCGAAGTCATGCGCGTCGACGGGACCTCGCGCCGCGCGGCAGAGAAGCCACGCCGGCCCGAGCGCCGCGAGCATCATGCCCATCCGCTGGATGATGCAGAGCGGGCACGGAAACTCGCCGAGCCCGTACTGCGCCCACAGCGCGCCGACAAGCACCGCGCAGGTCGCGAGGATGCAGGTGATGGCGATGCAGAGCCGGAAGAGCGTCATGGTCGTCCCCTCGCGTCAGAGGCTGATCGGCAGCGTGTCGGTCGCGTGATGCCGGAAGAGGAGGACGACCGCGACGAGCGCGACGGCGAAGAGCATGCCCGCGAGGCGACGCTTGCCGCGCCACATGGCGACGAGCGTGGCGAGGATGAGCAGGAAGATCAGTGCGTCCATGGAGGTTCCTCGGCGAGCAGGCATGCTCTATGTCGTCGGACGTCATCAGGTGTCATCAGGCGTCATCGGGCGGCCAGAGACGCGCCTATCGCGGCGGTGCGGAGGATGGCGTCAGCAGGTCGGCGGCCTTCGCGGGGGCATCCGCGGTCGGCTTCGCGTTCATCGTGTACCAGGCCTCGGTCGACCAGATCTCGCGGCCCGACTCCGCGTCCGGCTTCGTGCGCAGGTGGACGACGCGCCCCGCCTTGATGCCGGGAGCGCGCAGGAGCACGGCGTCGCCGCGCTTCGATGGAACCGCCTCGACGATCGCGACCTCCTCCTCGTCGATCTTCGGTCCGCCGTAGTTCGCCGTCGCCTCGTAGCGCCACTGACGGAGCGTGAAGTTGCCCGGGTCGCGCAGCCACGAGTCCGCTCCCGCGCCGCCGCCACGCACCGGCTCGGTGAACACGACCTCGAGGCCATCCGGAGTGGCGCGGACGAGCGCGATCTCGAACACCTCCGCACCGGTCGCGCGCAGACGCTGGAGGCCGAAGCGCGTGTCGCGCCAGTTCCAGTTGCCACCGGAGCCGATCGAGCATGCATAGAGGTTGCCGTCGGGCCCGTCGACGAGTCGCTGCACGCCGCCCTCGAGGCCGTTGCCGGCGCGGTAGGCGCAACCCTGCAGTTCGCCGGCGACCTCCTCGAGCGAGACGCGGTTGATGCCACCGAGCGTCAGTTCGCCGAGCCAGAGCTGCCCCTCGAACCGCCCGTCGCGGATCACGAGTGGCGTCGTCGGCGAGTTCGCGATCTCGTTCTGTGGAAGCCAGACCGCCGGCGACGACGGTGGGTTCTCGCTGAAGAGGCTCGCATGTCCACCCTCGGGGTAGACGCGCGACTTCTGCCGCCCGTTGTAGTGGCCGTAGAAACGGCCCCGCTTCACATGGTTCAGCTTGCTCGCCGGCATCCACGCGCCCTGGTTGTCGGTGACGAAGACATCGCCGGACGGCGTGACCTCGACGCCGTTCGGCGTCCGGAACCCGCCCGCGAGGAACTCGATCTCCTTCGTGTCGACGTTGATCCGGTAGAGCGTGCCGCGGTTCGGCGGGTTCGGGCCGTTCAGACCGACGAGTTCGCCCTCGACGCCATCGGTCTGGATGGTGTTGCCGAAGTAGATCGAGGTCGAGAGCGAGCCGTAGATCCAGCGGTCCTTCTCCTTGAGCCCGAAGGAGAAGTGGTGGTAGTTGTCGCCGACCCACGGGCGTGCCCACTCCTCGTGGGTCTCGAAGACGCCGTCCTTGTCGAGGTCGCGCAGCCGGTCGATGCCGGGGCGATGCGAGACGTAGATGTCGCCGTCGACGCAGACGACGCCGCAGGGATCGTGGTAGCCGCCGGGCAGCTTCTCGACCTTGATGGTCTCGGGCGTGCCGTTGATCACGCCGGAAAGGATGAAGAGCGTGCCGTTCGTCTCGGTGCGCAGGACGCCGTTGTTGACCGGCTCGAAGTCGCTGACGACGAGCCGACCATCCGGAAGGAACGCCATGCCGCCCGCCTTCGGACGGAAGTCCTTCGGTCGCAGCGGCTCGACGGAGAAGCGCGGATAGACGGCCTCGATCGGCAGTCCGTCGCCCGGGCGCTGGTTCTCACGGCCGTCCTTGTAGACCTTCGATCCCGGCGCGACCACGCGCGTGACGCCCTTCTCGGTGCGGAAGGCCTCGGCGGGAACGACCTCGGAGCGACCGCTGCCCGGCTTCCTCCAGTTGAGGATGAGCGCGGCGCCCCCGCCGTTCTGGAACAGATCGATCCGGAAGGGATGCAGCCCCTTGTCGAGTTCGATCTGCCCTTCCTTCGGGTCAGGCGGATGCAGTCCGTCGTGCACGATCACGCGTGTACCGTCGATCTCAAGTACGCCGCCGTCGTCGCAGCGCAACTCGAAGGTGTAGTTGCCCGGCTCGGTGATCTCGAGGTAGCCGATCGCCTCGATGGCGATCTGATCGCGACGGATGCCCTGCGGCACCAGCGACTCGATGTCCTTGAAGTCGATGCGATCCTCGAGGCGGTCGATGTTGGGCGTCGCATCCTCGGCCACACGGGCCACGCGGTCGAGCTCGCGCCCGATCTCGTAGATGCGGAACGTGTAGCCCTGCTCGAGGTCGGCGGGAGGCGGAGGGAGAAACCCGAGCGTCAGGCCAAGGAGCGTCGCGACGGCGGTCAGCATGCGGCCATGCTAACCGAGTCCGAGTCGCCGGAACCCGCGCGACCACCGGGCATCCGGCGCCTGACCGGCGGCTCGTCTCGACCGGATCATCCGCCCGGGTTCAGGACAGCTTTCCGTCCTTCTTCGCCATCATCGCCAGCATGTCGACGCAACGCGACGCGTAGCCGAACTCGTTGTCGTACCAGCTGACGATCTTGAAGAAGCGGTCGGAGAGCTGGATGCCCGCCTTGGCGTCGAAGATCGAGCTGCGCGAATCGCTGAGGAAGTCGCTCGAGACAACCTCGTCCTCGGTGTAGCCGAGCACGCCCTTGAGGGCGCCCTCGCTCGCCGCCTTCATCGCGGCGTTGATCTCCGCGAGGCTCGTCGCCTTCGACGGCCGGAAGGTGAGATCGACGCACGAGACGTTCGCGGTCGGCACCCGGAAGCTCATGCCGGTGAGCTTGCCCTTCGTCTCCGGGAGCACGAGCGCGCACGCCTTCGCGGCGCCGGTCGAGCTCGGGATGATGTTCATGTACGCGTTGCGTCCGCCGCGCCAGTCCTTCTTCGACGGACCATCCTGCGTCGGCTGCGTGGCGGTGACCGCGTGCACGGTCGTCATGAGTCCCTCCTCGATGCCGCAGAGGTCGAGGAGCACCTTCACGACCGGCGCGAGGCAGTTGGTCGTGCAGCTCGCGTTGCTCGCGATCGTGTGCACGGCCGGGTCGTACTTCGAGCAGTTGACGCCGTACACGAAGGTCGGCACCTCCTTCTCGCTCTTGGTCGGCGCCGAGATGAGCACGCGCTTCGCGCCCGCATCGAGATGCTTGCGAGCGTCCTCGGCGGCGGTGAAGAGGCCGGTCGACTCGAGCACGTAGTCGACGCCCTGCGCCCTCCACGGCAGCTGGGATGGATCCTTGATCGCGGTGCAGGCCGTCGCGCGGCCGTTCACCACGATCGACTCCCCACCTTCCTTCATGTCAGCCTTCACGTCGGCAGCGAAGCGCCCATGCATCGAGTCGTACTTCAGGAGATAGGCGAGGTTGTCCGCGGGGACGAGGTCGTTCACGCCCACGATCTCGAAGCCGCCGCGGAGGGTGGCGATGCGGTGGACGAGGCGGCCGATGCGGCCGAAACCGTTGATAGCGATGCGGACTGCCATGTTTTGCTCCGTGCTCGGGTGGCCCGCGCGCCGTGCGCGAGGGGCGCGGAGGATAGGGGCCGCCCCGGACCCCGGCAACCTCACCCCCGGTACACTCGGGGCGTGGCCTTCCGTCGACTGTGCCAACGCCTCGTTTTCGCGCTCGCCGCGCTCGCCTCCGCCATATGGACGGCCGGGGCTCCCGCACAAACCGGAGACGCGCCACTGCCGGAAGGCCGCGGCGGCGCGGTCTCGGCGACGGATTCGCGCGATGCAGGCCCCTGCGTCCTGCGCGCGGCGGTCGCCGACTTCCCCCCCTTCGCGACGCCGGCCGCGGGCGGGGCGTGGACAGGCGACACGGTCGAGCTCTTCCGCGCGACCGCGCATGACATCGCATGCGATGTGGAGTTCATTCCCCTCTCCGGCCCGGAGATCCTCCGTGCGCTCGAACGGGAGGAGATCGACGCCGTCGCGCTCCCCTTCTCCGCGAATCCGCTCTCGTCGACCATGATGACGCTCACGCCGAGCTTCACCACCTCGACGCTCCGGATCGCGGTGTTCCGCGAGAACCTCCGCGGCGACATCTCGATCCTCCTTCGCAGCCTCACGACGCCGCGGCAACTGCAGGTGTACGGGGCGATGCTCACGCTCGTCGTCCTCTTCGCGATCCTGATCTGGGCATTCGAGCGCAGCCACAACGCGCACTTCCGCGGGAGACGCCACGAAGGCATCGGCTCCGGGCTCTGGTGGTCGATCACCACGCTCAGCACGGTCGGCTACGGCGACAAGGTGCCGGTCTCCGCCGCAGGGCGACTCTTCGCGGGATTGTGGATGGTGCTCTCGCTGATCCTCGTGGCGATCTTCACGGCGACGATCACCAGCTCGATCACCGCGCACGACACCTCGATCGAGGTGGGCGGCGTGCACGACCTGCCGCGGTCGCGCGTCGGAATCGTCGAGAACGGACTCGCGAACGGCTACATGAACGACCACTTCCTCCCGCACATCTCCTACCCGCACCTTCCGGCGGCGGTCGATGACCTGCGGCAAGGAAACCTCGATGCGGTGGTGGCCGACGAGCACGCGCTCCTGCGGGTGCTCGCGGTCGAAGACAAGGATCGGATCAAGCTCCTCGAGCAGCCCGTCGAGAAGTCTCCGGTGTCGTTCGGCTTCCGCAAGAGCCTCCCGAAGGACCTGGTCCGTCGGTTCAACCAGGCGCTCGTCGCGCGGATCGAGCGGCGGCCGTACCCGATCCCCGCCGCGGACGCCGGGCCGCCGGGCGCCCCGCGTCCCTGAAGCGCCAGACGCCAACGCCGACACACAGGAATCCACGTGCAAGACGCGAACTCGACCTCACCACCGCTCTTCGGCCGCACCCCCGCGATCATCGGAATGGTGCATCTGCGCGCGCTGCCCGGCTCGCCCCGCGCCGAACTCTCGCCGCGCGAGATCGCGCGCATCGCGGTCGAGGAGGCGCGCACGCTCGCGGCTGCGGGATTCGACGCGATCCTGCTCGAGAACATGCACGACGCGCCGTATCTCGCCCGCGCCGTCGGCGCCGAGACGACCGCCGCCTTCACGCGCGCGGCGTGCGAGGTGCGCGCTGCCGTGTCGGTGCCGCTCGGCGTCCAGGTGCTTGCGGGTGCCAACGACGCCGCGCTCGCGATCGCGATGGCGGCGGAACTCCAGTTCATCCGCGCCGAGGGCTTCGTGTTCGCGTCGATCGCGGACGAGGGCCTGCTCGCCGAGGCTTCCGCGGGGCCGCTCCTTCGCCTCCGGCGCGCGCTGGGGCTCGACCGCGGCCCAGCGCGTATCGCCGTGCTCGCCGACATCAAGAAGAAGCACAGCGCCCACGCGATCACCGCCGACACGTCGCTCGCCGAGCACGCGCACGGCGCTGAGTTCTTCGGCGCCGACGGCGTCATCGTGACGGGCGCGGCGACCGGGTGCGCGACGCCGATCGCCGATCTCGCGTCCGCTCGGGCCGCCTGCGGGATTCCGGTCGTCGCCGGAAGCGGCACCACCGCCGCGAACGTGCGCGACGTGCTTGCGGTCGCGCATGCGGCGATCGTCGGCAGCGATCTCAAGGTGGACGGAGTCTGGTCGAACGAGCTCGACCGGGCGCGGATCGACCGCTTCGTGCACGCGGCGAAGGGCTGAGCGAGCCGAAAGGTTGGTAGACTGCGCGCCTGCGCGGCGCGCGATGCGCTGCGGGCGGCCGAGGCCGCCGCAACGCCCCCCTCCAGCCACTCGCGCCACGCCCGTGAAGATCCACCTCAACGGCTGCCTCGTCGATGAACGCGACGCGCACATCAGCGTGTTGGACCGCGGGTTTCTCTTCGGCGACGGCGTCTACGAGCTGATCCGCTACTTCGATGGCTACGGCGTGGGCGAGGACGCCCACGCGCGCCGGCTGGCGCGCAGCCTCGCGCTCGCAAGGATCGACGGCTTCGACGCCACCACGCTGCCGGCGCTCTGCCGCGAGACGATCGCCGCGAACGATCTCCGCGACGCGGTCGTCTACGCGCAGGTGACGCGCGGCGCGGGCCGCACGCGCGCACACGTGCCGACCGAGCGCCTCACACCGACCGTGGTCGTGATCGCCACGCCCGGCGAGCCCCTCTCTTCGCTCGTCGCGCCCGGCGAGATCGCCGCCGTCACGGCCGAGGATCTCCGCTGGAAACTGTGCGAGATCAAGACCATCTCGCTGATGGGCAACATCCTGCACCTCCTCGAGGCCGACGCGCATGGCGCGAACGAGGCGATCCTCCATCGCGACGGCTTCGTCGGCGAGGGCGCGTACTCGAACGTCGCGCTCGTCCGGAACGGCGCGATGGTGACGACCCCGATCGCGGAAGAACCCCCGATTCTCCACGGCACCGCCCGGGCCGATCTCCTCGCGGCGGCCGCCGCGTGCGGCATCCCGACCGAAGTGCGCCGCGTGCGGCTCGAGGAACTCGCGCAGGCGGACGAACTGATGATCACGTCGAGTCGCCGCCTCGCGAGCGCGGTAGTCCGGCTCGACGGTCGCCCCGTGGGCGACGGCATCGCCGGCCCCGTCACACGCAAGCTCTTCGACGCGATGCGCCTTGCGATCGGCGACGGGATTGCCCGCGGCGCAAGCGGAAGCCCCGCGGAACTCGCCGCGCGCCGCTGAACATCACCGGACATCGCCGAACAAACCATCACGGAACCTCCATGCAGAAGCCGCATCAACCCCCCACGCTCGCGATCCAGGTCGGCAACACGCGGATCAAGCTCGCGATCTTCCGCGACGCAGATCCCGAGGACGTGGTCTTCCTCCCGAAGGACGACGTCGCATCGGCCGTGGAGAAGGCCGCGGCGATGTACGAATCGATCGGCGCCGAAGCCGATGCGTCGGTCGTGGTCGCGAGCGTCAACCCGAAGATCTCGACCACGCTCGTCGGCGCGCTGCGCGACCAGCTCGCGTGCGACGTCTACGAGATTCCGACCGACATGCCCGTGCCGATCGGCACCTGCCTCGCGCCAGGCGCGAAGCCCGGCATCGACCGGCTGCTCAACGCGGCCGCGGCGTGGGACAAGCTGCGGCAGGCCTGCGTCGTGATCGATGCGGGTACCTGCATCACGGTCGACTTCGTCGACGGCGAGGGCGTCTTCCACGGCGGTGCGATCGCGCCCGGGCTGCGCATGCAGCTTCGCGCGCTGCACGAGCAGACCGCCGCGCTTCCGGCGATCGGCTTCGACGGTGCGTTCGAACCACCGTCGGGCACCGCGTGGGGAGCCGACACGCGCGAGGCGATGCTCCGCGGCGTCTACCACGGCGCGCGCGGACTCGTCTGGAGACTGGTCGAGAAGTACGCCGAGGCCTACGGCGCATTCCCCGTCGTGATCGCGACCGGCGGCGACGCGGCGAGTCTCTTCTCGGACGACGAACTCGTCACGCAGATCGTGCCGGATCTCGTTCTCCGAGGCGTTGCGATCGCCGCGCGCCACGCGCTGGAACCCGATGCGCCGGAGAACCAGCATGGCGCTGGCGGCGGTGCACGCGCGGGATTCTCGCTCCTGCCCGCACAGAGCGAACTCGATGCCGATGACGCGACCCCTCTCCGCGGTCATGCGCACGAGCACGGGCACGAGCATCACGACGGCTGCGGCTGCGACCATGACCACGCGCGAGGACGCGCAGCCTCTGCCGACGACGATGGGGAAGACGCGGGACTCTGACCCGCGAACCGAGCCGGACTTGAGCGATTTCCTCGCGTTTCGAGGCGAATCCGTCGATCTCATCCGACATGACCGGAGCCGCTCCGGACAACTCCACCGCACCGCTCGAGGTGGCCTGCTACCGCGCGACGCCGCATGGCGCCGGCGCGGTCGCGATGATCGAGATCGTCGGCGATGTCTCGTCGTGCCTCACCGCGCTCTGCGGCCGCGACGTCGAGGTCGGCGGCCTGCGACTGCGGAAGTTCGAATCGATCGATGAAGGACTGGTCGCGCGCCTCGCGCCCGAGCGCGCGCAGCTGATGCCGCACGGCGGCACGCGCATCGTCGAGCGTCTGGCGGAGTGGCTCTCGGCGCACGGCGCGCATTGGATCGACGACCCGCTCGCCGCGCGCGCCGAACTCGACCCGATGGAGATCTTCCCCGAGGCGGAGGATCGCGTGGAGGCGCTCGCGCTGGCCACGATGGCACGCGCGGCGAGCCCGCTTGCGGTGCAACTCCTCCTCGCCCAGCGCGAGCGCTGGGCCGCGCACGGATCCGCACCGGTCACGGCCGACGACCACGCGCGCTCCGCGCGACTGATGCGCCTCGTCGATCCGGCGCGCGTCGCGATCGTCGGGCTTCCCAACAGCGGGAAGAGCACGCTTTCGAACGCGCTCCTCGGCCGCGAGGCCTCGATTGTGAGCCCGGAGGCGGGCACCACGCGCGACGCGGTTAGCGCGCGCATCGATCTCGCGGGGCTCGTCGTCGAGTGGTTCGATCTCCCCGGCATGCGCGCGACGGGCGACGAGGTCGAGGCCTCGGCCATCGAACTCGCGCGCGGACTGGTCGCCGACGCCGATTTCGTCGTGGCCCTTGCCGCACCGGGCATTCCGTGGAGCGACATCGGTCGCGTCCCCGACCTGCGCGTGCTGGCCCAGATCGACCGCGTGCCTGCGGATGCGCGCGCCGCGGCCTGCGCCGGCGCGGATCTTGCCGTGAGCGCCGTCACCGGCGAGGGCATCGCCGAACTGCGCGCGGCGATCCGCGATCGACTCGTGCCGAAGGACGACCGCCTGTCGCAGCGCCCGTGGATCTTCGATCCGCGGCTTGCGCCCGCGTGACGTCGCGTGATCCGACGCGCCATCACGCGCTGGATCGCCGACCTCCCGTGCCTCACAGACCCATGATCGAGTAGCCGCTGTCGACGTACAGCACCTGTCCGGTCGTGCCTCGCGAGAGATCCGACAGGAGGAACGCCGCCGCATCGCCCACCTCGGGCGCCACGATGTTGCGCGGCAACGGCGCGACCTGCGGGATCCGGTCGAGGATCGAGTCGAAGCCGCCGACCGCCGACGCCGAGAGCGTCTTGATCGGTCCGGCCGACACGAGGTTGCAGCGCACGTTCTTCGCGCGGCCGAGCTCCATGGCGAGGTAGCGGTTGGTCGCCTCGAGGGCCGCCTTCGCGACACCCATCACGTTGTAGCCCGGCACGGCCTTCTCGGCGCCGTAGTAGCTGAGGCCGATCATCGCGCCGCCATCCTTGAGGACGGGAAGCGCGGCGTTCGCCATCGCCTGGTAGCTGAACGCCGAGATGTCCATCGCGTTCAGGAAGACCGAGCGCGGCGTGGCGGCGAAGCGTCCGAGCTTCAGCCAGTCCTTGTCGGCGAACGCGATCGAGTGGACCACGAAGTCGATCTGTCCGAAGTCCTTGCCGACGCGCTCGAAGCACGCGGCGATGTCGGCGTCCTGCGCGACGTCCATCGGCTGGAGCCACGGCGCGGCGATGCCCATCCCCTCGACGAGCTTGCGCGTGCGGCGTTCCATCTTCTCGCCCGGCATGTGGGTGAAGATGCACTCGGCGCCCTCGCGGAGCAGGCTCTGCGTGATCGCGGTCGCGATGCTCGTCTCGTGAAGGACTCCGGTGACGAGTCCACGCTTGCCGGACATGATGCCCATCGGTGTCTCCTTGCCGCTGGGAGGCGGCTTCTGAGGGGGGAAAGGTAGCACTTCCCGCCCGGGCCTGTCCTCGCTACCCTGTACGTCGCTGCGCGCGTAGCTCAATTGGATAGAGCATCGGTCTTCGGAACCGACGGTTGGGGGTTCGAGTCCCTCCGCGCGCGTTTGATCCCCTCGGTGGCACAGCGCGTCATCCTCGCCGTCGAGGACATGCATCGGCTCGCGTCCCAGCCCGCCACCGACGATGCCGCGCTCGCCGCCGCCGTCGCGCGACTCTCCGACCTCTACACCGTCGACCGCCAGGCCCTCGCCCGCGAGCAGGCCTCGCGCGAGCATCTCGACGCGAAGTGCGGCTACTTCCTCGCGAGCGATGCGCCCAAGGTGGTGCTTGCGCTCGAGGAGGCCGCGGCGCGAAGCCCGTTGTTCGCGCGGCTCGCGACGCTCGAGCATGTGCGCGTGGTCGACCTCGGCGCCGGCGTGGGCGCGACAAGTTGCGGGTTCCTCGCGTGGCTCGCGGCACGCCGTGCCGCGCGCGGAGCGACGACGACACCACGCGTCGAACTGATCGCGGTCGAACTCGGCGAGCCCGCGGCTCGCGCCTTCGAACAAGCCGCGCGCGCCGCGGCGGCCGCCGCGGGCATCGAAGTCCACGTGACGGTCGAAGCGCGTGATTTCCGAGGCTTCAGACTGCCCGCTGCCGACGCGATCCTCTGCCAGACCGCGCTCAACGAACTGCTTCCGCAGGATCGCGCCGATCCGGTGCATCGACCGGACACCGTCGATATGGTCGCGCGCTGGGCGGCGCACGCACCGCTCGTCGTGATCGAGCCCGCGCTGAAGTCGACCACGCGCGCGCTGATGGCGCTGCGCGACGCGCTGGTTGCGTCGGGCGTCGCACACGTGGTGGCGCCGTGCCTCCACCAGAAGCCCTGCCCCATGCGCGCGAAACCCGACGACTGGTGCCACGAGGCGCGCCGCATCGAGCCCACGCCGCGCGTGGCTGCGATCGACCGAATCGTGGGCCGGCGCGATGGCCGCGCGCTGTTTGCCTTCCTCGCGACGGCGCCTGGATCCGCGGACGTCACGCCCTCCACCGGTGCGCCGATCCCACCAACGGCAATCCGCATCGTCACCGACCCCTTGGGCAGTCGCGGCAAGACCGAGCGCGTGGTCTGCCGCGCCGATGGCGAACTGCGTCTGATGCGGCTTCTCGACCGGGAGTCACGGCCGGGAAACGAGACTTTCGTGTCGGCGGAGCGCGGACTGGCCGCAACCGTGAACCCGATGCCCGCGAACGACCGTATCGGACCCGAGGCGACGGTGGACCGCCTGCCACCCTGCCCGGACCGCGCCTGACTGGGTCGAATGAGCCCATCGCGTGTGAGATCCGCTCGACGATGTTGAACCCTCAGTCTTGAACCCGCGGGTCGAGCAACGTACGCTCCGCCCCCCGCAGCACGACCCATGCAGATCCGCCGGCACATCACCCTCCTCGCGACGATCCTCGCCCTCGCGGCGTCGGTCTCGTCGGGTGGCGGCGTGTCGCGATTCGTGCACCTCATGCTCGCGCACGGCGGCCACTCCGTCTGCACGACGGCGGACGCGGGCTGCCACACGACGCACGCGCACGCGCACGTTGTCTCGAAGGCTTCTGCCACCAACGCCTCCGACACCGACGCAACGTGCGACGGCTCCGACGCCACGCACAACCCCGTCGCGCCCACCCACGACTGCGCGGTGTGCGCCGAGCTCGCGGTCAACCTGCTTGCGCCGACGCTGGTCGGGTTCTTCAGCACCTCGGTCGAGGTGCTGGCCATCGTGCACACGCGCGAGGCCGCCCAACTGCCGGCCCCGCACGCTCCCGAGGCGGTCGCGGCTCGACCCCCTCCGTTCTTCGCCTGACGGTTGCGTGACGCGTGGTACGGCGGAGCGACCCGCCGCGTGGTGGGCGTCGATCGATCGCGATCGACACCCTCCAGCCCCGCGTCCTTCCCCGACCTCAGGACGGCCCTCGTCGACTCGTGACCAAACTTGCGACCACGACGAGGGCGCATCGGAGCCTGCACCTTGCAGCACACGTTCACCCGCCGACGGGCCTTCACGCTCGTCGAACTGCTCGTCGTCGTGGCGATCCTCGCGATCGTCATCGCGCTTGCGTTCCCAGCCCTCGCCCTCCTCAACCAGAGCGGGCGGACCGCCAACTGCGTTGCGAACCTCCGTTCGCTCCAGCTTGCGTCCCTCGCCTACGCCCAGGATCACGCCGGCTGGCTGATCGACGCCCGTCTCCCCCATGGGGCGCACGATCAGGGCAGCACGGAGAGCTTCGTCGAAGTTCTCTCGCGGAAGAACTACTGCGACACCTCCCTCATCCGCTCGCCGCTCGACACCAGCCCGCACTGGGCCGTCGAGCAAGGCGGCGAGGGACTTCCGGTACCCGGCACCAACGGCGCGCTTCGCCGCACGAGCTATGGCCTGAACAACCATCTCGCGCGCGAGTTCTCGCCATGGGCCGCGATCGATCCGTCGCTTGCGACCGATCGGCTCTCGAAGGTCGCCCATCACGCGGCGACGGTGCAGCTTGTCCTGATGGCCGAGACCGGCGCGTTCGCGGCCGCGGATCACCCGCATGTCGAGGGCTGGGGCAGCGCGCCCCAGTCGGCGACGATCGCGGCATCCGAAGTCGCGGTCGCGGCGGTCTCCGGGGGTCGTCCGTCGCCGGAAGCCCGCACGAACTGGTCGTTCCTCGATGGTCACGTCGAGACGCTGCCGTTCGGTTCGGTCTACATCGACGCGGAGCGCAACCGGCTCGATCCTGCGGTCAGCGGGCTCTTCGAGCGCAACCTCACCGCCAACTGAACCCGACAGCACGCCGCCGGTCGCAAGGCCCGCGGTGGCGCCCTCCTCTTCCCCACGCACTCCTTCTCCGCCTCCGGCGGGGAGTCCCGATGCAGATCTCGCTTCTTCAAGCAACGCTCCAACGAACCACGGCCGTCGCCGCACTGCTCGTCACCACGTCGTTCGCGATGGCGCAGCACGTGGGCGATGTCTCGGTCCGCGTCGTCGACGGAACGATCCACACCGCCTCGATCGCAGCGAAGGGCTCGATCGACACGCGCGTGTATCCGGCCACCTTCGGCGACACCGGCGTCGCGCGTTTCACGTCGAATCCCGGGTTCGACGCGCTTCCCGGGACCTTCACGGCGGGTTCGCGACTCGGCTTCAACGCGCTCGCAGGCCTGCGCCGCTACAACGGCGCGGGTGTCGAGCCGGTGACCAACGAGCGCCTCGAGGTGAAGTTCCTCACGCTCGCGACGCTCATCGGCCTCGAGCCGACGAGCGGGTTCGACCTCGCGGTCTTGTCCAACGGCGGCTACCACCGGCACTTCAACTTCACGTTGAAGCCCGACGGCGGGACCTTGCCTGCGAGCGGCATCTACGTGGCGGAGTTCGAGCTCTACTCGAACGACGGCGTGACGCTCCCGAGCGATCCGTTCTTCATCGTGTTCAACGACGGTCGTCCGTCGGGTGAACTCGACGAGGCGGTCGCGTGGGTCGCGGCAAACCTGCTCGGTTCAGGAAGCAACTGCCCTGCGGATTTCGATGGAGACGGTGAGGTCGGCGCGTCCGACCTCGCAGCCATCCTCGGTGCGTGGGGCACGGGCGGCGCCGATCTCGACGGCGATGGCGAGACCGGCGCGGCAGATCTTTCCGCCGTCCTCGCAGCATGGGGCGCATGTGACTGAACGGCGCAACTGAGCCCTGCAAGCCGGTCCCACCGACCACCGCTCGCACGTCTCAAGCGCCAACACCACTCACGCTTCTCGCTGCATACACGACTTCATCCATCGCATCACGATCATTTCCCGAGTTTCAACACACCACCGGCCATTCGTCCGGCCGGATCGCAAGAGAGATTTCCATGCAGTTCTTCTCGCGTCCTCGTTCGTCCAACTCGCCCCGTTCGCTCGGCTCCGTGCTCTACGGCACGGCTGCGGGCTCGCTCCTCTGCACGCTCGTCTTGGCGACGCCCGCGCTCGCCGACGAGAAGGAGCCCCACCCCGACATCTACGTCCAATCCGCCAACGGCGCGCTGTTCACCGGCGGCTGGGATCACGAGACGGGCGAGATCCTCTTCCCGGAGCTCCGCGTGTTCGAGGCCGAGTTCGGCATCGATCCGACGTTCCCCTTCTCGACCGACGAGCCCGGCATCGGCTCGAACCTCGTCGGCACCACGCTCACGATGAACCTGCTCGCGGGTCTCGGCGTGTGGAATGGCAGCGGGTTTACCTCGACGAGCGCCTACCTCCTCGCCTCGTACGGCGGACAGGACGCGTTCTCGACGACGGGCGGCTCGTTCTCGTTCCTCGTCTCCGAGGGCCTCGACCTGCACCCCGAGTACACGCTGCATTCCGCGGGCAACGTGGATCCCGCGAACGGCATCTACCTCGCGTCGTTCACCTTCTCGTCGGCCGGCCTTGCGGACAGCGAGACCCTCTACGCGGTCTTCAACCTCGGCATGACCGAGGCGGATCACGAAGCGGCGGTCGCGTGGGTCGAGTCGAACCTCGTGCCAGCGCCGGGTGCGGCGGCGCTCCTCGCGCTCGCGGGCCTCGGTAGTCTCGGGGGTCTCGGTAGTCTCGGGGGTCTCGGTAGTCTCGGGGGTCTCGGGGGTCTCACGCGGCGTCGCCGCGACTGAGGTCGCCCGTCACTCACATGGGTGCGCCGACGTTCGGATCCTGATCGACGTCCTCGCCATCCTCAAGATTCCCATCCTCGATCTCCATCGGAACGGCCCCGCCATCGGCGGGGCCGTTTCCGTCGATGACCTCCTGCTCGGGATCCTGCGGCACCTGCGACGGGCCCTTGAACGGGCTCGACTGGCATCCGGCGAGGAGAAGCGCGGCGGCGGTGGCGACGAGCGCGAGGGTGTTCTTCATGGCGCGCAGAATAGCGGCCGCCGTGCGATGCGCCGCGCCACCCGCCATCTACTCGGGTCGACGCGCGCGGATCGCCTCGGCCTCGGCCTGGTGAGCGACAAGCAGCGCCGCGATCTCCGGGTCGAAGTGCTTGCCCGACTCGTCCCGGAACAGCGACGAGATCTTCTCGCGCGGCCACGCGTCCTTGTAGGCGCGCTTCGAACTGAGCGCGTCGAACACGTCCGCGACGGCCACGATGCGCGCGAAGAGCGGGATCGCCTCGCCGGCGAGGCCGCGCGGGTAGCCCGATCCGTTCCACTTCTCGTGGTGACAGAGCGCGACCTCGGCCGCGCTCTCGTCGAAGTCGGTGCGCAGGCCCGCGAAGAGATCGGCGCCGATCTGGGTGTGCCGCTTCATCTCGGTGAACTCGGCGTCGTCGAGCTTGCCCGGCTTCTTGAGGATCGCGTCGGAGATCCCGACCTTGCCGACGTCGTGGAGCAGCGCGCCGATGCGCAGGGCGTCGCGCGCGCGCGTGCTCGACGCATCCTCGCCTTGCCCGCGCGCGGCGAGCCAGTGGTCGTACAGCATGATCGAGAGATCGGCCACGCGCCCGACGTGCCCTGCGGTCTCGGTCGGGTCGCGCAGCTCGGCCATCGCGATCATGCGCAGGATCATCGAGCGGACGAGCTGCGCGCGTTCGATCGCGACCGCCGCGAGCGACGCGAAGTGCGCGACGAGACGTTCGTCCGAGTCGTCGAAGCCGACGCTTCCCACGGCCTCTCCCGATCGCCCGTCGACGAGGATCAGGCAACCGAGCGCACGATCGCGTCCACGCACGATCGGGACGACGAGCGCGCTCGCCGCGCGGTCGCCGAGCACGGCCTCGATTCCGATCGGTGGCGCGCTTTTCCCCGCGAGTGCGCAGGCTTCGGCACCAAGACGCATCGTGTCGCCCGAGATCGCGGCCTCGCCCGCCACGGTGCCTGGATCGAGGGGAATCGCAGGCGCGTGCGCGCGACCGCGCGCGTTGGCACCCACGACCTCCGCCACGCGCAGGATGTCGGCGCCCTGCTCATCGCGATCGGCGAGCAGCACGGCACCCGCACGGCACTCGGCGAGCGAAACAGCCTCGCGCAGGATCCGCCCGAGGAGGATGTCGAGATCCTGAACGCGCGCCAGTTCCGCAGACAGTCGAGCGATGCGGTCGAGCCGCTCGCGCTGCGTGTCGGCGTCGACGACGAGCTCGCGGTTGTCGCGCGCCAGCTTCGCGTTGGCCTCGTCGAGCAGCGCGTTTCGTCGCGCAAGATCGCGCTCCGCGCGCTCGAGCGCGCGGAAGGTCTCGTTCCGCTCGCGCTGCGCACGCGCGGCATCGGCGTGATGCTGGACGCGCGCAACGAACTCCTGCGGCGGCGGGAGCTTCACGAGATAGTCGTCGGCGCCGCGCGCGAAGGCATCGGCCTTCGTCGACGCGTTCTCCTCCGCCGACAGGACGACCACCGAGGTCTCGGCGAGGTCCTTCTCCCAGCGGTAGCGCTCGACCAGCTCGAGTCCATCGCCGTCGGGCATGTGGATGTCCTGAAGGATGACCGCGGGCCGCAGGCTCTTCGCCCGGGCGAGTGCCTCCGATGCCTTCATGCACGACTCGAGCCGCGCGTCCGGCAAGACGGAGAGCAGCCGCCGCACGCCCTCGACGATGATGGGCTGATCGTCGACGACGAGGACGGTGAAAGGTCGACTGACGGTGTGTGGCACGGTCACGACGGCAGGGTATCGCCTTCCACGGTTCCGTCGGACGGCTGCGGACGCTCGCGCTGCCTCGGCTTCCACCCCTCGGCGAGGCGCCAGCACCGGTGGATCTTCCGATTGCGGAAATCCTCGGGCACCGAGCGGTGACTGATCTCGTGCGCACCGAACCCCGCGGGCACCGACGCCATGTCGAACTCGAAGCTGCGGGAGTTGGTCGAGAAGAAGACCTCGCCGCCGGGCGCCACGAATCTCGCGATCCAGCGCAGGAGGTCGGGATAGTCGCGGTCGATCGCGAAGGAGTCGGCCTTCATGCGCTTCGAGTTCGAGAAGGTCGGCGGGTCGCAGACGACGATGTCGTAGGCCTCGCCTCCGACGGGCCCGGCCTCGAGCCACTGGAGGCAGTCGGCGTGCACGACCTCGTGGCGTTCATCGGGCGCGTAGCCGTTGAGCGCGAGGTTGCGCACGTACCAGTCGAGATAGGTGCGCGACATGTCGACCGTCTTCGTGCGCACCGCGCCGCCCGCGCGCGCGTGCACGCTGAACGCCCCGGTGTAGCTGAAGAGGTTGAGGACGCGCTTCCCCGCGGCGCGCTGCTGCACCGAGAGACGCGTCGGCCGATGGTCGAGGAAGAGCCCGACGTCGAGGTAGTCGGAGAGATTCACCTCGAAGCGCAGGCCGTGCTCGCGCACGACCTTGATCGCGCCGCGCGAGTCGAAGCGCTCGTACTGGTCGCGCCCACCCTCCTCCGCACGCTGACGACCGCGGTACTTGATGTGGAGCCGCTCGCGCGGGATGTTGAGCCCGGCGAGGATCTCCGCCTCGGCATCGACGCGGTAGTCGCGCTCCTTCTCGAGCGTGTCGTCCTTCGTGCGGTGGAAGAACCACGCGACGGCGTCGCCGGTCGAAAGGCTACCGGTCGAGCCACCCCCGGCCTCTCCCCAACCCTCGTCGCCGTACCAGTCGACGATCATCGGAAACTCGGGAATGTCCTTCTCGTACAGCCGGAAGCAGGCGATCCCCTGCTTGCGCGCCCACTTGGCGACGTGGCGCATGCGGTTGTCGAGTCGTTCGCCGAGCATTCCGTCAGGGTAGCCGAGTGACGCGTGAAAGGAAGCCGCGGGGTCGAGCCGTGGTCAGCCGACAGCCGGCAGTTCGAAGCCCTTGCGGTACTCGCGCGTCACGCAGGTCTTCGTCGCGTCCTCGTGCGTTGAGCCGTCGGGCTTCGTGAAGACGAGTCGCGACTTGTCCCAACCGAGTTCTTGCTGCGGGAAGCGCGCCGCACGCGAGCAAAGCAGCCCTGCCTCGGCCATGCGCGCCGAGTAGCCGAACGGCGACTGGACGAAGCCGTCGGTCTTCCGGTTCGCTCCGCCGAACTTTCCGGGCGGAAGCCCGAGCTCCGCGCGCGACGGCGCCTGCGCCTGGTCGGCGTAGTGGACCGTGAAGCGGTCGCTCGCGAAGCGCTCGCGGTTCGGCTGCTTCGACACGTCGTAGACGAGCGTCGAGCGCACGCCGCGCGCGTGGTAGAAGTCGCTCGGATCGAGCGTGTTCGAGAGCACCGAACGCGGCGACGGCAGGTCGTACGCGAAGTAGAGGACGTCGAGGAGGTGCGTGCACCAGTCGCCGAGCTGTCCCGTGCCGTAGTCCCACGACGAGCGCCACTGGAGCCCGATCAGGCCGGGGCGGCATGGCGCGTCGACGGCGGCGCCAAGCCAGAGCGGCCAATCGATGTTCGCGGGCGGCGTGATCGGATCCTTGAGTCCGCCGTACCAGAAGTACCCGTCGGTTCCGGCGCCTGGGCCGCCGATCCACACGTGCGCTTCGATCGCTTTCCCAAGCAACCCGCTCTTCATGATGTCGACGGCATACTGGCGCGACTCGGGGCCCATGCGCTGATTGCCGGTCTGCGTGATGAGCTTCGGCCGCGCTGCAATCGCTTGCTCAATCGCGACCACTTCGGAGAGTTGCTGCACGAGTGGCTTCTGGCCGTAGACGTGCTTGTTGGCGCGCATCGCCCAGAGATCGATGAGCGCGTGGTTGTGGTCGGGCGTGCAGACGACGACGGCGTCGAACTTGTCGCCGTGCTTGTCGAATGCCTCGCGGAAGTCGCGACACGTGAAGGCCTCGGGGTGGTCCTTCGCGACCGATGCGAGCGCCTCCGAGTCGACGTCGCAGAGGCCGGTGAAGACGACATCGGGGTGCCCCTTCAGCTGGTCGCGGTCGGCCGGCGCGATCGAGCCGCCGACGCCGACCTGCAGGAGCTGGAGCTTGCCGAGCCTTCCGCCGAACGCGCCGCGACGACGCGGTTCGGGCAGCGCGCCGAACAGAGACGACGCGCCGAAGGCCGCGTTTCCAAGGAGCGCGGATGCGGCCACACCACCGACGGCGGTCGCCGCGGTGGTCCGAAGCATGTCTCGACGGGTGAGCATGTGTGCACGCTACCGCGGCGCGCGCGGCGGCACAACGTACGAACTCGGACTTTCCGGAGAGACGCGGGCACTGCCGCCGGTCCTCCGCCGGTGTCCAGGTCCGCTCGCCGTGCCGCGCGGACCGGGCGATCACGGTGATGCTGTGACGTGGGGGACGGCGATCTCCTCGCCTCTTCTGCCGGACGGAGGCGCTGGGCAAGACGGTCTTCGCTTCGAAGGTCTCTGCTACGTGAACCGCACAACTCGTGTCTCAAACGAGTCGTTTCAAGCCATGAATCAGTGGCCAGTCTCGACGCATCCGCGTCGAATCTCACCGCCTGTGGCCAAGTTCGGCCACCGATGCCTCCCGCCGCGCGCCCCTCACTCCGCCGCGATCGGTGCGCGGGTGAAGATCAGCTTCCGCCCCTTCGCGAGCTGGATCACCGCGACGCCACCGAGCATGAGCCCCGCCGCCACGAACGTGCGCAGACCGATCGGCTCCGACAGGAGCAGCCAGCCGAGCGCGATCGCGACGAGCGGGTTCACGTAGGCGTAGGTCGCGACGCGTGCCGCAGGCTGATTGCGCAGGAGCCAGATGTACGCCGTGAAGCCGCACAGCGAGCCGAACACGACGAGGTACGCCCACCAGAGCCACGTGGCGAGATCCGCGGGGTTCGACTGGACGAGCGACCATTCGTCGCCCGCGATCCACTCCTTCGGGAAACTCGCCGCGACAAGGACCGCGCCGCCCGCGAGCATCTGCATCGCCGTCGCGACGACCGGCGAGTGCGCGCCGCCGGGCCGCTTCGACCAGACGCTGCCCATCGCCCAACCGAGCGTCGCGACGAGCATCACGAGGACACCGATGGTCGACACCGCGGCCGCGCCGCCGAAGTCGCCGAACTTGAGGACGACGACGCCCGCGATTCCCATCGCGATGCCCAGCCAGACAAGCGGGCCCGGACGCTGGTGCGTGCGGTGCATCATCGAATCGAGGCCGACGAGCCAGAGCGGCGTGATCGCGGTCATCAGCGCGACGAGCCCGGAGTCGACCGACTTGGTCGCGATCGCGACGCCGCCGTTTCCGAGGAGCATGAGGCAGAAGCCGACGATCGCGGCGCTCATCCACGACCGCGCGGAGAAGTCGCTGCGCCGGCAGTCGCCCTTCAGCCATGCGAACCCGAGCAGGAGCGATCCCGCGGTGAGGAAGCGCGTGCCCGCCATCACGAAGGCGCCGTGCTGTGAAACGAGCTTGATCGCGAGGTAGGTCGAGCCCCAGATCAGGTAGACGGCGCCGTACGCGAGCGCGGTGCGCGTCGCGCCTGGCGCGGAGGACCCGGTGTCGGCGAGTTCGACCATGAAGGGGTCGATGGTATCCGCAACGGCACGTCATGCGCGATGGACGCGCGATGAGGGAACCGCTCCCGGCGCGAGGAAACCGACGCAATTCCGCAACCGCACACGCGCCGGTCCTCATCCGTGCGAATGAGGCGGTGTCTCGCTCAACCCTGCACGCGCGCCGCGCTCTCGACCGCGAAGTACTTCGCCTCGGGATGATGGACGACGATCGCGCTCGTCGACTGCTCGGGCACGATCTGCCAGTTCTCGGTGAGGACGCAGCCGATGCGCTCGGGACGGATCAGGCGGAAGAGCTTCTCCTGGTCGCTCATGTCCGGGCACGCCGGATAGCCGAAGCTGAAGCGCGAACCGCGGTAGTTCTGCGTGAAGAGCTTGCGGATCTCGGGGCTGTCCTCGTGACCGAAGCCGAGCTCCGCGCGCATGCGCTTGTGCCACATCTCGGCGAGCGCCTCGGCGCACTCGACGCCGAAGCCGTGCAGGTAGAGGTACTCGGTGTAGTCGTTCCGCTCGAAGAGCTGCTTCGCGCGGTGGCTCGCCTCGGTGCCGACGGTCACGCACTGGAGGCCGAGCACGTCCTTCTCGCCCGACGCGCGCGGCCGGAAGAAATCGCTGATGCAGAGCCTCTCGCGGCCAAGTTGCCGCGGGAATCGGAAGCGCTCGATCTCGCGGTCCTGATCCTTCGGATCGAAGACGACGAGGTCATCGCCCTCGCTCGCGACCGGGTAGTAGCCGTAGACGACCTGCGGACGGAGGATCTTCTCCTCCTTGCACTGACGGCAGAGCCGGTCGAACACCGGACGCGCCTTCTCCTCGATGAAGCGCTCGTACTCCGCCTCGCTCATGTCGCCCTTCTTGAAGCCCCACTGCCCGCGGAAGAGCGCGACGAGGTTGATGTAGGGATAGACCTGCTCGAGCGGGATGTCCTCGACGAGCCGGTCGCCGAGGAACGGCGCCTTCGGCACGGGAACCGTCGTCGACACCGCGCTGCGCGCCGCGACCTCGACACGCGGCTCGGCAGCGCGCGCGCGGGCGACCTTCGAGTCGACCTCCTCGCGCTTCGCGAGGCGCGCGTCGATCTCGGCGTCGATCGTCGCAAGCGACTTCGAGGCGAGCGCGTCGCAGACCGCAAGCCCTTCGAACGCATCGCGCCCGTAGTAGAGCGGACCCTTGTAGATCGAGCGCAGGTGACTTTCGCAGTAGTGCCGCGTGAGCGCGGCGCCGCCGAGGATGACGGGTACGTTCACGCCGAGTCGGTTCATCTCGTGAAGGTTCTCCTCCATGATCGCGACCGACTTCACGAGCAGTCCGCTCATGCCGATCGCATCGGCGCCGGTCCGGCGCCATGCGTCGAGGATCGCCTGCAGCGGCTGCTTGATGCCGATGTTGTGGATCTCGAAGCCGTTGTTCGAGAGGATGATGTCGACGAGGTTCTTGCCGATGTCGTGCACGTCGCCCGCGACGGTCGCGAGCACGATCTTCGCCTTCTTGCCGGCGTCGGCGTCCGCCTTCGGCATGTGCGGCTCGAGGATCGCGACGGCCTTCTTCATCACCGCCGCCGACTGGAGCACGAACGGAAGCTGCATCTGGCCCGAGCCAAAGAGCTCGCCCACCGTCTTCATGCCGCCGAGGAGGTGGTCGTTGATGATCGCGAGCGGCGGATACTTCGTCATCGCCTCGGCGAGGCTCTTGTCGAGATCGCGGTCCTCGCCGTCGATGATGTGCCGCGCGAGCCGCTCCTCGATCGGAAGATCGGCGAGCGACTTCTTCGCGACCGTCTCCTCCATACCGTCCGGGAAGAGTGAAATGAAATGGAGCAGCGGATCGAAGTTCTCCGGCTTGCCCGCAGGTCGCTCGGCGCCGCGCTTGTCGAAGATGAGCCACTCCGCGGCCTCCCAGTGCTCGGGCGCGATGCGATTGCGCGGCATGATCTTCGACGCGTGCACGATCGCCGCCGTGAGGCCGCGCTCGCGGGCGTGCTGGAGGAACACGCTGTTGAGCACCGCGCGCGCCGAGGGCTTCAGGCCGAACGAGATGTTCGAGAGGCCGAGGATGATGCCGCACTTCGGGAAGCGCCTCGAGATCGCGGCGATGCCGTCGAGCGTCTCGAGGCCCAGGCGACGGTCGTCGTCGTTGCCGGTCGCGATCGTGAAGGTGAGCGGGTCGAAGAGGATGTCCTCCTCGGGCAGCCCCCACTTCCGCGTGTAGAGATCGTGGATGCGCGCGGCGATCTCGAGCTTGCGCGCTGCGGTCTTCGCCATGCCCGCCTGCTGGTCCTCGTCGATCGTGAGCGCAACGCACGCGGCGCCGTACTTCTTCAGCAGCGGGCAGATCCTGTTCAGGCGCTCCTCGCCATCCTCGAGGTTGATCGAGTTGACGACCGCCTTGCCGCCGTGGCGCTTGAGGCCCTCCTCGATCACCGCGGGATCGGTCGAGTCGAACATGATCGGCGCGTTCACCTGACGCACGTAGCGCGACGCGACCTCGGCCATGTCCTTCGGGCCGTTGCGGCCGACGAAGTCGACGCACACGTCGAGCACCTGCCCGCCGTCCTTGATCTCCTCGCGCGCCATCGAGACGAGGCCGTCGAAGTCGCTTTCATCGAGCAGGCGCTTGAACTTGCGCGAGCCGTTGGCGTTCGTCCGCTCTGCGACGATGAGGAACGAGTTCTCCTGCGCGAACTCGACGAATCCGTAGAGGCTCGAGCAGCCGGGCGCCTGCGGCGCGATCGCGCGCGCGGGCTTCCTGCGCGCGAGGCCGAGCTCGTCGACGAGCGCACGCAGCTCGCGGATGTGGTCGGGCGTGGTGCCGCAGCAGCCGCCGACCGAATTCACCCTGTATTCCTCGAGGAAACGCTGCATCGCGTCGCGGAATGGCCGCGCACCAAGCGGATACTCGGTGCGCCCGTCGACGAGGATCGGGAGACCCGCGTTCGGCAGCACGCTGATCGCGCGGTCCCAGTTCCTCGAGATGTACGCCACGTGCTCGGCCATCTCGACGGGGCCCGTCGCGCAGTTGAGGCCGAGCGACGCGATCGGGAACGGCTTGAGCGCATTCACGACCGCCGCGATGTCGGAGCCGAGCAGCATCGTGCCCGTCGTCTCGATCGTCACGCTCGAGAAGATCGCGCGGTCGTCGGGCGTGAGGCCCGCCTCGCGCAGCGCGTCGATGCACGCGTTGATCGCGATCTTCTGCTGGAGGAGATCCTGCGACGTCTCGATCATGAAGCCATCGATGCCGCCCGCGATCAGGCCGCGTGCTTGCTCGAAGTAGCTCGCGTGCATCTCCTCCCAGGTCGTCTGCCCGAGCGAGACGAGCTTCGTGCCCGGTCCCATTGAACCGATCGCGAAGCGCGGCCGATCGGCCGTCTCGAACTTCGCGGCCGCCGCGCGTGCAACCTCAGCCGCGCGCTTGTTGAGTTCGAAGGTCCACGACGCGAGCTCCTCGTCGAACTCGCGGCCGACGAGGATGTTCGCGCCGAAGCTGTCGGTCTCGACGACGTCCGCGCCGGCCGCAAAGTAGTTCTCGTGGATCCGCTGGATGATGTCGGGCCGCGACTTCACCAGGATGTCGGTGCAGTTGTCGCGACCGAGGTAGTCGCTCGGGCGGCAATCCGCGCACGCGTGGATCTGGGTACCCATGCCCCCGTCGAAGACGAGGGTTCCGGACTCAAGTGCCTTCAGGAGCGAGCGATGCATCGGGGGGGAGGATACGGGGCCGGACCCAAGCCTTCAACCATTCATCCGGATGAACGGATGAAGGAGACGGGTCGAGCGGCGATGGTGGCTTTCAGGCAACACCGACAGCATTCGAAAGAGGATTCCTCACGGCGACGGAATGCGCGGGGCTCCATGCGCGTCGAACGCCCCCTCGTTTACCATCCGACTCCGGTCGGTGGCCCACCGGATTGGATGCGCGCACCGGCGGCCGGGACGGCCCGATCCCGACCCGTCAGCACCCTCAGCTCTTGAATCCCATGATTTTCCACGCCGACCGTTCGACCGGCCCGCTCGTACTCCGCATCGCTGGTCTCCTCGCCGCGTGTGCGACGCTCGCCGCGTGCGCCACGACGTCCAGTACGACGTCCAGCACGACGTCCACCACGACCGCCGCCACGACGTCGCGGTCGACCGCCACGCCGTCTGGCGCCGATGCGACGGCCGAGTCCAACGCGTCCAAGACCCCGTCCGCACGCGCGATCCGACCCGTCGAGACCTTCGACACCGTCTGGACCACGGTCCGCGACAGTCATTTCGACAAGACGCTGAACGGCGTCGACTGGGTCGCCGTGCGAGAGGAACTCCGGGGGAAGGCCGTCTCGGTCGAGACGCAGGACGAACTGCGCGCGATCCTCCTCGAGATGCTCGGGCGGCTCGGTCAGAGCCACTTCACGATCATCCCGGGCGATCTCGCCGAGCAATCGCCGACGATCGACTCGCCGCGCGAGCAGGTGCGCGCGCCCGAGGCATCGGCGGCCACCGCCAGCGACATCGCGACCACCGGCGCCGACGGCGTTAAGGTGACGAGCGCGCCGGCCGGCGGCTCAGGCCCGGGCGTCTGCGGCATCGACATCACGATGGTCGATGGCGAACCAACGGTCCTCCGCGTCCATGAGGGCCTTCCTGGCGCAACCACGGGTATCCAGCCAGGCTGGACCGTCGTCGCCGTCGGATCGATGCGCGTCGCGGATCAGCTGCAGCCGCTTCGCGAGGCGCTCGCGCGTGAGGAGCAGCAGTCGCCCTCGTCGCCGCACGCACGACAACTTCGCACCGAACTCGCGATCGCAGCCTCGGCGCTCAGCGCCCCCGCCGGCGCGACGATTCCAGTGACGTTCGGCACGCCCGACGGCGAGCGCACGATCGAGGTTGCGTTCGTTCCCGCGCCCTACGGAGCGCAGGAGTTCGGCAACCTGCCCCCGATGCCGGTCGAGGTCGAATCGCGGGTCGTCGAACTTCCGACCGACGGCAAGCCGATCCGCATCGGCGTCATCTCCTTCAACATCTGGTTCACGGGCGCTTCGCCCGCGATCGACAAGGCGGTCGACGAGTTCCGCTCGTGCGACGGCATCGTGATCGATCTCCGTGGCAATCCGGGCGGTGTCGGCGTGATGTCGACTGGCGTCGCCGGTCACTTCCTCTCCGAGCCGGCGAGCCTCGGGTCGATGATCGGTCGCGACAACACGCTCCAGTTCAACGCGATGCCGCGCAAGGTGTCGACCGCAGGCAAGCGCGTGCGGCCGTACGCGCGTCCGCTCGCGATCCTCGTCGACGCGCGCTCCGCGAGTACGAGCGAGGTGTTCGCGGGCGGCCTCCAGGACATCGGCCGCGCCCGCGTCTTCGGCGAGACGAGCGCGGGCATGGCGCTGCCTGCCCACGCGATCGAGCTGCCGAACGGCGACGTGCTCATGCACGCCGTCGCCGACTTCGTGACCGGCAAGGGCACGCGGCTCGAGGGCCGCGGCGTGATCCCCGACGAGGTCGCGCTCCCCTCGCGCGAGGCGCTGCTCGCCGGCAGCGATGCGGCGCTCGACGCCGCGACCCGCTGGATCGGCGACCGGACGCTCGCCGCGCGCGCCGCGAAGGCGGGCGCCGCGCCCGTCGAGGCCGTGAACGTACCAACCTCCGTGCCTCCGCCGGCGAACCCCTGATCCGACACGCGCGAACCACCGCGCCGTCACCGACTTCTTCCCTGTCCTCAACACGCTGCGCGATGACGCGGCAACCAGAGAACCGAACCCATGCAGTCCATCCGCACGAACCGCTCCCCCCTTCTCCGCACCACCACCTTGCTCGGCGTCGCTGCGAGCCTCGCGCTCATCGCGCCGCTCGTGCACGCGATGCAGGATGCGCCCGCGAAGGCGCCTGCCGCCGCGCCGGCCGCCGCTCCGACCACCACCGATGAAGCCGCGAAGCCCAAGGTCGACCTCCCGAAGGCGACCGACCTCGTCGCGAAGGCCGGCGAGGCGGTCGGTGGCAAGGATGCGTGGTCCAAGGTGAAGTCCATCGAGATGACGGGCACGATGGAGATCCCCGCCGCCAACATGAAGGGCAAGATGACGACGAAGGCCCTGGCTCCGAATCTCATGGTCACGTCGATGGAACTGCCTGGCTTCGGCTCGGTGCGCCAGGGCTTCGACGGCACCACCGCGTGGGCGGTGGATCCGTCGTCGGGCCCGCGGCTTGTCGAGGGTGGCGAGCGCGAGATGATCGCGCGCGAGGCGTCGTTCCTCAAGGAGTTCGAGCTCGAGAAGCTGTGGACGTCGCTCGAGACCGTCGGCGAGGGCCAGTTCGCCGGCGTCGACTGCTGGAAGGTCAGCGCCAAGCGCGGCGACGAGTCAGCCACCCTGTGGTTCGAGAAGGCAACCGGCCTCGCCCGCGGCAGCTCGATGACGGTGGAGACCCAGTTCGGCAAGATCCCGGTCACGAGCGAGATCCTCGAGTACCGCGACTTCAACGGCCTCAAGGTCGGCAGCCGCACCGAAGTGAAGCAGATGGGCCAGAAGATGGTGTCGACGATCGAGACCGTGGTGTTCGACCAGGTCGATCCGAAGGACGCCGAACTGCCCGCCGACATCAAGGCGCTGCTTGAGCCCGAGCCGGCGGACGAGGATGCGGACGCGGACGAGGACGAAGACAAGGATGCGAAGCCGGCTGCTCCCGCCGCTCCCGCAGCGCCCGCTGCGCCGGCGACTCCCGCTGCTCCGAAGGCCTGACACCGGAGCGCAGCGCGAGAGCCTCGCCCGCGGCGAGAATTCGTGTCGGAAGCAGTGGAAACAGTGATTTGCGCGCGGCGTCGGGAAGCACTTCCCGACGCCGCGCGTCGTTCGGCAACCCCCTGCACCACTTGGACTGCGCTATGACGACCAGCACGCTCCACCCTCTTGCTTCCCGCAACCTGCACTCGAACCGACCCGGACGCACGGCGCTCGCCGCCCTGATCGCGGCCTGCTGTTCGGCGAACGGCTCCGCGCGGGGCCCCGCATCTGTGCCCGCATCCATGCCCGCACCAGTGGCGTCCATGGCATCGGTGCAGGACGCGCTCCCAGCAGCCGACGCGCTCGTGCGCGCCGCGAACGAGCGCATGGGCGGCGCCGAGTGGAGGTCGCTGAAGAGCTTCCACACGCTCGCGACCGCGAAGAGCGCGATGGGCGACGCGACGATCGAGTTCCGCTTCGTCGCGCCGGACGCGCGCCTGCTCGTCCAGACCATGCCAGGCGGACGCGGCACGATGGAGCTTGGCGTCGCTGCCGGCATGGCGTGGATGGGTGAACCAGGCAAGGCGCGCGCGGTCGATCCGCGCATGGCCGAGGAACTCGCCGGCGGCGGCGACCTCCAGACGCTTGTCCACTCGATCGCCGAGCGCTTCGAGGACTTCCGCACCGAGTCGCGCGAGACGGTCGACAACCGCATCGTCTGGCGGCTGTCGATGCGTCCGCGCGGGACGCCGACGCCGGACGCTCGCTGGACGCTCCTGATCGACGCCGCGACCGGTCTCGTGCACGGGTTTGACATTCCGGCGCCGCCGAAGGACGCGCGTGCGAATGCGCCGACGCCGACGGGCCAATCGATCCGGCTCTCCGACTGGCGTCCGGTCGACGTCGGCGACAGCGCCCCGCGGTCGCGGCTCATCGCGTTCCGCACGGCGAAGGTCAGCGCGGGCGGGATGGAGACCGAGCTCCAGTACTCGCGGGTCGCCATCGACACGCTTGGCGCCGACGCGATTCGACCGCCGGAGAAGCTCGAACCGGTCGCGCCGATGCCCGCCGCACCGAGCCCATCCGCAGGGACGCCTGCAGGCGAGCACTCCGAC
>JAJTGL010000049.1 GCA_021297795.1 Planctomycetaceae bacterium | reverse complement strand
ACGGTACGACGCGCTTGTCGAAGTGGAGGGGCAGAAGGAAGAACCCAATGAACTGCTGCTTCAGACGGTCCTGCAGAACGCTCGGATACGCGTGGCAGTCGACCTCGCGAGCGAGGCGACGGAGGCGCTGTACATGGCGTGCGCTGAAAGCGGCCCGGAAAAGGACTACCCGGAACCCTTCCCCATGCGCTATTCCGGTTTCAACGGTGGAATGCAGCGACTGGTGTGGAGAGTCGGTGCGGATTGATCGTGGGCCTGACGCGTGCCGTGACACGCTTGTCTACATTCCCCGCCGGACGTTGCTGGCGTACATCGTCATCTACCGCCACTCGTGTCTTGGGTACCGACGCCGCAATTCGTTGCGCATCTCGGGGTAAAGCACGCGCCAGAAGTTCGCAAGATCCTGCGTGACCTGCAGCGGTCGATAGTTGGGTCCGAGGATCTCGACGACGAGCGAGACGCGGCCGCCCGCGACCTTCGGCGTCTCGTCGAGGCCGTAGAAGTCCTGGATCTTCGCGCGACCGCGCGGCGGCTTGCCGGGCTCGTACTCGACCTTCATGTTGAAACCGCGCGGCATGCGGATCGCGGCCGGCGCCATCTTCTCGACGAACTGGATGTCGTCCCACGAGAGCGCGCCGCGCACGGCGTCGATCGCGGGCTTGGCCTCGACCTCGCGCGCGCGCACGCAGCCCGAGCAGAGTTCGGCGCGCACGACGTCGAGTTCGTCGTCGGCGTAGGTGATCAGCCCGCGCTCCGGGAACCACTCGGCCACGCAGCGCACGCGCGCGATCCAGGGCTCGCAGTGCTCCTCCCAGCCCGAGGGCTTGATCTCGCCCGACTTGATCCGCGCGACGAGTTCGGCGTCGACATCGGGTGATGGCTTCGCAGGCCGTGCGCGGCGCTCGACGACCGCGCCGTGGAAGAGCGTTTCCTCGGCCGTTTCGACGGCGCGCGACTCGGCGTTCCACCCGGCGACCGAGCGCGTCGTGAACGCATCGGGCAGCGCGTCCTCGACGAGCGCGCGCGGCACGGGATGCGCGACCGGAATCGAGACGAGCCGGTCGTGGTCGGGGCCCGACTCGCGCACCTCGAGCGCGATGAGGAACCCTGCGTCGTGCACGAGCGATTCCTTCGCGATCTCGACCTTGCGGCGCCCCGCGAGCGCGCAGTGCGGACGCGAGGTCTCGAGCTTGAACGCGATGCGATCAGGGAAGCCCGCGACAAGCGCGCGCGAGACCGCCTCGCTCGAGTCATCGGTTGTCGCCGTCGAGGCGATGCGCTCGACGCTGCGCGTCAGCTGATCCGCGACGAGCACGGCCTCTCGGCAGGCGAGTCGGTCGGCGGCGGCGTGGAACTCGCGTCGCTGCGCGCGTGCGAGCAGCTTCTCCCGCGCGAGCGCATCGCTGCGCGGGTCGCCTTCCTCCAGCAGGTCGAGGAGCGCGTTCGCCGGGACGCCTTCCGCCGGATCGCGGTCGGAGAGCGCGGCCGCGACGCGTGCGACGCGCGCCGTGCAACCGATGCGCGCCGCCTCGACGAGCGCGCGCGCAAGGCGCGGGTGGGCCGGGACGCGCGCCATCGCGGTGCCTTCCTCGGTGAGTCGCGTCTCGGTCGGCGGAGCGTCGCCACGAATCGCACCGAGGGCGACCAGCGTGCGACGCGCCTCTTCGATGCGCGTCGCGTCGGGCGCGTCGAGCCAGGGAAAACGCGCGAAGTCGCGTACCCCGAGCGAGAGCGTCTCGAGCATGGCGCTCGCAAGATCGATGCGCGCGACCTCGGCCGCGGTGTGCGCCTCGCGGCGCTCATGCTCGGCGACCGACCAGAGCCGGATCGCGCGGCCGGGTGCGGTGCGGCCCGCGCGGCCTGCGCGCTGCTCGGCGCTCGCCTTCGAGATAGGTTCGACGCGCAGCGTGTCCATGCCGCGCAGCGGGTCGTAGCGGTGGATGCGGGCGAGGCCTGCGTCGATCACCGTGCGAACACCCGGAATCGTGAGGCTTGTCTCGGCGACGTTCGTCGCCACGATCACGCGTCGCCGGCGCGCTGGATCGACCGCATCGACCGCGCGATCCTGCTCCTCGGGCGTGAGCGAACCGTGCAGCGGCAGCACCTCGACGTCGACGCCCGCGCGCGACGCAGCGCTGCGCGCGCGTTCGCAGGTCTTCATGATCTCGTAGGCGCCCGGCATGAAGACGAGGATGTGCCCGGGATCGTCCGACTGCCCGCGGGCATAGAGATCGAGCACGCGGCCGAGCGCGGCCGCCGCCAGATCCCAAGGCATCTCGCGCGAGGGCTTCGCGAGATGCTCGACATCGACCGGAAACGCGCGGCCCTCGGCGACCACCGTCGAGCAGCCGAGGAACCCCTCGAGCCGCTGCGCCTCGAGCGTGGCGCTGGTGACGACCATGCGGAGATCCGCGCGGCGCGATTCCTGCGCGAGCTTCACGAGCCCGAGCGCCACGTCGACCGCGACCGAGCGCTCGTGGAACTCGTCGAGGATGACGGCGCCGACCTTCGCAAGCGACGGGTCGCGCTGCATCTGCCTGACAAAGAGGCCGTCGGTCACAAATCGGATGCGGGTGGCGGGGGAGACGCGCCGGTCGTGGCGCGTCTCGTAGCCGACGAGGTCGCCGAGCTCGCCGCCGAGTTCACGCGCGACGCGCGCCGCCAGCGCGCGCGCGGCGAGACGCCGCGGCTCGAGCACGACGATGTCGCCGGCGATCCCGGGCGCATCGAGCAGGAACTTCGGCAGCTGCGTCGACTTGCCCGATCCGGTTGCCGCCACGACGACGAGCCGATTCGACGCCGCCAGCGCGTCGCGGACGGCACCGCGCACGCGCTGGATCGGGAGTTCCTCGGGAGTTGGCGGCCTCGACGGCGCGGCCATCAGATCGCGCTCTCGTGCCACGAGTCGCCGCCGCCGCGACGACGATGGCGCGGTCCGCCGCGCGTGCCGTCGCCCGAGACGCGCTCCTCGGCATCGGTCTCGAAGCGGGGAAGCGTCGGCGCGACCACGCGCTTGCCCGTGTACGCCTCCCACACGATCTGCACGGCCTCGTCGACGCTGTCGGTGACGCTGAAGATCTCGAAGTCGCCCGGGCTCACCGTCTCGAACTGCTCGAGCAGCGTCGACTTCATCCACGCGACGAGCGGATTCCAGAAGTCCTTGCCGACGAGGACGACCGGGAACGGCACGATCTTCAGCGTCTGGATCAGCGTGAGCGCCTCGAACAGCTCGTCCATCGTGCCGAAGCCGCCCGGGAAGATGATGAAGCCGCGCGCGTACTTCACGAACATCACCTTGCGCACGAAGAAGTAGCGGAACTCGATGTCGACGGTCTGGAACGGATTCGGCCGCTGCTCCATCGGAAGCACGATGTTGAGGCCGACGCTGGTTCCACCGGACTCCTTCGCGCCCTTGTTCGCAGCCTCCATGATGCCGGGGCCGCCGCCGGTGATGACGGTGAAGCCCTTCTCGACGAGCATGCGTCCGCACTTCTCGGCTTGCTGGTACGCGGGGTGCGCTGGCTTCAGTCGCGCGGAGCCGAACACCGCCACGCCGGGCGGGCACTTCGACATCGTCTCGACGCCGTCGACGAACTCGCTGAGGATGCGGAGGGCGCGCCAGCTTTCGAGCGCGAGTGCTTGCTTGCGTTCCATCGGGTCCATGGGCGCGGAGCGTACGTCAGGCGCAGGAGGACGTTGGAGCAGCGCGGAGGGACCGGCAAGGGCTTGTTGGTTCTAAGTCCATGCAGGAAAGAAACTTAGAAGCGAAAGTTTGATCCGAAACACGAAAATCGCTATCCTGTCCCTTCTATGGCGAAGGACACTCCCGCGCGCGGTTCATCGCGCAGCGTCAACGGTTCGATGGCTGGTTCAAAGAGCGTTTCCAACGAAGTTTCGAGGTCAACTTCGAAGGGTGAGAAGGCAACGAGCGCTGGAATGAAGGGCGTGAAGGGCGGCGCCGACGACGCGGTCGTCCGCGAGGTTGCCGCGCGCACATCGTCGCGCCTTCCCAAGGTGCCGACGCGCGCGGAGGTCGCGGCGAAGTCAGGCGCGAAGGCCGAACCGAAGCCCGCCGCGAAGACCGCCGCGAAGACCGAAACGAAGCCCGAGCCGAAGGCGACCTCGAAGCCCGCGTCGAAGACGGGCGCCTCGAAGACCGAAGCGGCCATCGAGGCGAAGCCTGTTGCCGCGGAAGCGAAGGCCACGGCGGTCGACGCGCGCGGCATGACCGAATCGACCCGACGTGCCATCGCCGCGGCCACGCCGCGCCAGCACGTGGATCAGCCACCCGCGCGACAGCTCGGCCTGCGCGCCACCCGTCCCGAGGAGGTCGCCAGCGTGCGGCCGCTCGAGATGAAGTCGTCGCGTCCGACCGAGGGCCGCCCGCCGAAGGGTTCCGCCGACATCAACGGATACTCCGCCGCCGTGCGGTACCTGCTCGAGCGGACCGACTTCGAGCGCATGCGCTCGGTGAAGTACAACGAGACGACGTTCAAGCTCGACCGGATGCACCAGCTCCTCGCGAAGCTCGGCAATCCGCACCAGCAGATCCGCACCGTGCACGTCGCCGGCACCAACGGCAAGGGCTCGACCGTCTCGATGATCGCGTCGATGCTGCAGGCCTGCGGCTACACGGTCGGTCTCTACACGAGCCCGCACCTCGTCGACCTGCGCGAGCGCATCCAGATCAACGGCCAGATGATCGACAAGGCGATCTTCGCCGAGACGATGAAGCAGGTCGCGAAGGCGGCCGAGAAGGCCGCGATCGAGCCGACGTTCTTCGAGGCCGTGACCGCCGCGTGCTTCAAGCACTTCGCAGAGCAGGCCGTCGACATCGCCATCGTCGAGGTGGGTCTCGGCGGCCGCCTCGACTCGACCAACGTGATCCGCCCCGAGGCGTGCGTCATCACCTCGATCGACTTCGACCACACCAAGCTCCTCGGCAACACGCTCGAGGAGATCGCGCGCGAGAAGGCGGGCATCTTCAAGAAGGACGTGCCCGCGTTCATCTTCGAGAGCGAGCCTGCCGTCGAGAAGGCGATCGCGGAGGTCGCCGAGAAGGCCGGCGCGCAGCTCAAGATCGTGAACAAGGACATCGACTACTCGGCGCGCTTCTGCGTGACCGAGGATCTCGGGCCGCACACGCGCGTCTGCCTGTACACCAAGAACTCGCGACTCGAGCATCTGCCGGTGCCGCTGCAGGGCGAGCATCAGGCCGCGAACTGCGGCCTCGCGCTCGCGGTCGTCGACCACCTCAAGACCGTCGGATTCGACTGCCCCGAGGACAAGATCACGTCGGGCCTCGCGGCGACGCGTGTGCCGGGCCGGATGCAGCTCGTGTGGGATCGTCCGCGCGTGCTCGTCGACGGAGCGCACAATCCCGCGGCCGTCGGCGCGCTCATGCGCTGCGCGGGCGCGCACGTGCCGTACGACTCGATGATCTGCGTCTTCGGCTGCTGCAGCGACAAGGACGTGCCGGGCCTCATCGACAAGGTGAATCTCGGCGCCGACAAGGTGATCTTCACGCGCGCCGCGGGCAACCCGCGCTCGGCCGATCCCGAGGATCTGCAGAAGCTCTTCAACGAGCGCTCGGGCAAGATGAGCCAGGTGGCGAAGTCGCTGCCCGAGGCGCTCGAGATGGCGACGCGCGCGGTGAGCCGCGAGGACCTCGTCTGCGTGACGGGCTCGTTCTACCTCGTCGGCGAGACGCTGAAGCATCTCCAGCACTTCGATCGCTCGAAGGGCGGCAAGATCCCGGCGCAGGTGCCGCAGGACTGAACTCGAGCGCTCGCGAATTGCGGGCTGCTGAAGCTGCGCTTCGCGCGCTTCAGGTGCCCGCTTTCGCGAGCCTTGGCGTCGATCACACCAGAGGGAGCCGCCGCAGCGGCGACCGCCTTCATGACGAGCTTTGGTGTGACCGGACGACCGGCGCTCCTTCGGAGCGCCGTCCCTCGTGGCCTCATGCACGGGGCGACCACGACCCTTCCGTCGCTACGCGCCGTCAGGGTTGGTGGCACCCGCCGGCCACAGGCCGCCGGAGTCCCTCGCCGAGACCCGTACAATCGCGCCCCCATGTCCGCGTCGAACCCCGCCGAACCGAACGAACTCCCGCACCGCTACACCGCGGCCTTCGCCAACGCGCTCGAGGAGCGCTGGCAGGCGTCGCTTGCGCACGCGGACGGTTCCTACGGCTACCGCCAGCCGAACCCGGGCGAGCCCGGCTTCGACGCATCCAAGCCGAAGTTCTACTGCCTCGACATGTTCCCGTATCCGTCGGGCGCCGGCCTCCACGTCGGCCACCCCGAGGGCTACACCGCCACCGACATCATCTGCCGCTACCGCAAGCTCCAGGGCTTCAACGTCCTCCATCCGATGGGCTGGGACGCCTTCGGCCTTCCCGCCGAGCAGTACGCGATCGCGACCGGCGTCCACCCCGAGGTGACGACCAAGAAGGCGATCGACAATTTCCGCCGCCAGCTCCGGCGCTTCGGCTTCATGTACGACTGGTCGCGCGAGTTCGCGACGATCGACCCCGACTACTACCGCTGGACGCAGTGGATCTGGCTGCAGGCGTACTCGTCGTGGTTCGATCCGTCGGTGAAGAAGGCGCGTCCGATCGCGGAACTCGAGGCGAAGCTTGCGCGCGAGGATGCGGAGATCGCGGTCGATGGCGGCGCCACGAAGAAGTGGTCCCTCTGCACGAAGCGCGAACGGCAAGCGCACCTCGACACCTTCCGCCTCGCCTACCTCGGTACGCAGACGGTGAACTGGTGCCCGAAGCTCGGCACCGTGCTCGCAAACGAGGAAGTCATCGACGGACGCAGCGAGCGCGGTGGCCACCCGGTGCTGCGCATGCCGCTCAAGCAGTGGATGTTCCGCATCACCGCGTACGCCGACCGACTGCTCGAGGACCTCGCGGTCGTCGATTGGCCCGAGATGACGCGCACGCTGCAGACCGAGTGGATCGGCCGCAGCGAGGGCGCCGAGATCCGCTTCACGGTCGATGGCGAGGATGAACCGCTCACCGTCTTCACCACGCGCCCCGACACGCTCTTCGGCGCGACCTACATGGTCGTCGCGCCCGAGCACGCGCTTGTCGCGAAGGCGGTCGCGCGCGGCAACGCCGAACTTGCGAAGTACGTCGCCTGGGCGAAGAACCGCAGCGACATCGACCGCCAGGCCTCGAAGGAGAAGACCGGCTGCGCGACCGGTCTCTTCGCGATCAATCCCGCGACGGGCGCGCGGATCCCGGTGTGGACCGCCGACTACGTGCTCATGGGCTACGGCACCGGCGCGATCATGGCCGTGCCCGCGCACGACGAGCGCGACTTCGAGTTCGCGAAGGCGTTTGCGCTGCCGATCCAGCAGGTCGTCGAGATCGACGGCGTGCCGTTCACCGGCGAGGCCGCGACCTCAGGCGAGGGCCGTGCGGTCCACAGCGCGAGCGCGCATCTCGCGATCGACGGCCTCGCGACCGCCGAGGCGAAGAAGGCCGTCATCGCGTGGCTCGAGAAGCAGGGGATCGGCGCGCTGCGGGTCAACTACCGCCTGCGCGACTGGCTCTTCAGCCGCCAGCGCTACTGGGGCGAGCCGTTCCCGATCGTCTACGACGCCGACGGCAACCACTACCCGGTGTCGCCGTCGCACCTGCCGCTCGTCCTGCCTCCGCTCGCCGACTACTCGCCCGTCGAGAGCGACACGCCGCAGCCACCGCTTGCGAAGGCGCGCGAGTGGACGCACACGACCGCGGACGCCGCGGGTGTCGATGCCTCGGTGCTCGCGCCCGACACGCCGGTCGTCCGCGAGACGAACACCATGCCCGGCTGGGCCGGCAGCTGCTGGTACTACCTGCGCTACTGCTCGCCGAAGGATGCGTCGCACTTCGTCTCGCCCGAGGCCGAGCGCTACTGGATGCTCTCGCGGAAGAAATCGGCTGTCGCAGCGGGTGCGCCCGCACCGACCGCGTACGACCCCGCCACCTGCCATGCGGGCGGCATCGACCTCTATGTCGGTGGCAGCGAGCACGCGGTGCTGCACTGCCTCTACGCGCGCTTCTGGCACAAGATCCTCTTCGATCTCGGCCATGTCTCGACGCCCGAGCCGTTCGGCAAGCTCTTCCACCAAGGCATGATCACGAGCTACGCGTTCCAGCGCGCGGACAAGTCGCTCGTGCCGACCGACCAGGTGACGGAGGTCTCGGAAGGCGAGTTCGTCGAGACAGCGACCGGACAGAAGGTGACGCAGATCGTCGCCAAGATGTCGAAGTCGCTGAAGAACGTCATCAACCCCGACGACGTGATCGCCGACTACGGTGCCGACACCTTCCGGCTGTACGAGATGTACATGGGCCCGCTCGAGGCGTCGAAGCCGTGGAACACGCGCGACATCGTCGGCGTGTTCCGCTTCCTCCAGCGCGCGTGGCGCCTCGCGGTCGACGAGAAGTCGGGCGCGGTGCTCGCGGCGGCCAATGCCGACGCGAAGATCGAGCGCCTGCTTCACCGCACGATCCACAAGGTGGGCGAGGACATCGAGAAGCTCTCGTTCAACACGGCGATCGCGGCGATGATCGAGCTCGTGAACGCCGCGACGCGGCCGACCGGCATGGCCGACCCGACGCAGGGCGGCATGACGCGCGACCAGCTTGCGCGCTTCGCACGGATCCTCTGGCCGTTCGCACCGCACTTCGCGGACGAACTCGGCGCGCGGCTCGGGCTGCACCCGGCGGGGGGCCTTGGCTTCTTCGACGCGGCCTGGCCGACCCACGATCCGGCGATGCTCGTCGACGACGAGATCGAGATGCCCGTCCAGATCCAGGGCAAGATCAAGGCGCGCCTGATGGTGCCCGCGAAGGCCGACGCCGCGGCGATCGAGGCGCTCGCCCTCGCGCACGCCGACGTCGTGGCCGCGATCGCGGGTCGACCCGTCAAGAAGGTCGTCGTCGTGCCCGGCCGAATGGTCAACATCGTGGTCTGAGGTTGCGTTGTGCATCCTGGCGCGAGGCGCGCGGTACGCTGACCGCATGGCCTCTGACGTCGACCGATGCTGCACGAGGTTTGGATGGGTTACGGCGCACTTCGGCGTCTGTGTGCGGGCGGTGGTTGGCATTGCGTTGACCGTGCTGCTGACCGCCTGCAGGACCGACATCTGCGAACTCGACCGTACGGGCGCACCAGTCCGGTTCGCCGACCTCCGCGAGACCGCCGTATGGACGACCGGCTTCGATACGGCGTGGTGGACGCCGATCGACCGCGCGTACGAGGCGTACGACGGCGAGGTGGAGCGATTGATGCGCGGGGGTTGGGAGCCCTTCGTCGCATCGCTGCGCGCCTGCGAGCAGACGGGGTTTCCGAAGGAGCCGCGCGCCGCGCGCGCGATGTGGGCAACGCACGTACGCGTTCGGCGCGAGCTCTCCGATGCCGAAGCCGCGTTCTTCGCGGCGCTCGACGACACGTTGCCTCCCGAGGCCGACCGGTTCATCGAGCTCCTCCGCGCGCGTGCCGCGTTCTGGCGGGCGAGCGCGGTCTGGGCCGATCACGGCAAGCGCGTCCCGGGCCCGCTCGAGGTGCTCACGCTCACGGGCCTGCCCGCGGCGGATGCGGAGATGGCGCGCGCCGCGACCGACGCGTACGTACGGCTTTCCGCGGTCGCCGCACGCGCCGCGGAGGAGCGCTTCGACGCGTACATCGAGTTCTGCGAGGAGATGGGCGGCGCATCGCAGGAGATCGCGGTGTTGCGCGCCGCGCTGCCACCCGAGAGCGTCGCCGGCGATCCGGCGGAGAAGGTCAGGGCGCGGGAGGAGGCGGAGCAGGCGCTCGCCAGCGCGGAAGCTGCGGCCGCCGCGATCGAGCAGCGGCTCAACTCCGTCGCCCGCCGCGAGGCCGACGAGAAGTTCCGTCTCGCGCTTCTTCGCGAGAATCGCGCATTTGCAGCGGCGATCGCTGATCCGGAGCGACAACTCGATTTCCTCGATCGTGTCGATGCGTTCCTCCACATCGGCGTGCGCAGCCATCAGTCGCTGCGCGCGGTTCGAAACGTGGCGTTGCGGGTGATCGAGCTCAATGCGGCCGAGCTCGACGCGGAGAAGGTGGCGGAGCGGATGGCGCGGGTCGAGAAGGCGTACGAGGACTACTTCGTCGCGGAGAAGCCGCTGCGAGCGCGGCTCGCGAGCGGATCCGTGAAGGAGCGCGCGAAGGCGTATCGGGCGCTCGTCGAGCTCGTCGGGCCACTCTCCCGGGCAATCGCGGAGGCGACCGGGGTGGAGGGAGAGGTGCTCGAGCTTGTCTCGATCGGGGTCTCGGCCGGTCGCGATTCGGCCGGCGATGCGGCGCACGCCGCGCTCGAGGCGACCGCGCGGGTCGAGCCCGAGCCCGAGCCTCCTTCCGAGGACGACGCGTTGATCTCGGCGCGTTCGCGCGAACTGGCGCTTCTCGGCGGCATGGCGCTCTCGCCGCAGGTCTTTGCCGCGCTGACTTCCGAACTCTCGCTGAACGCCGAACAGAGCGAGTTCTTCGGTCGCCTGCGCGGCGAGGAGATCCAGCGGCTCGCCGAACGCTCGAGCGCGTTGATGAGAGAGGTCCGTGAGACGACCGACTCCATCGCGCGGGACATGTCGCTCGATGCGGGCGCGCGCGCCCGCGGCATCATGCGCGAGGGGCGTCGCAAGTTCGACGCGATGCGCGCGCTCGACTCGGCGGCGAATACGCGAATGCTCTCGGCGATCGCGACGATCGCGCGCGTGGATCTCGAGGATCCGCGTATCGCACGCGCCGCGCTCGAGCTCGAGCTCCTGTCGCGGATCGGCGCGTCCGGCCAGTCGAACGCGGGCGAGTCGATCGCCGGTGCGGTTGCGGATGGTCTCGCGAACCCGTTCGAGATCATCCGCACGATGCGGGTCGCGCCGGAGGATCGCGATGCGGCGCTTGCGATCGCCTTCGGATTCGCGGAGGAACTGCGCGCGGCGCACGGCGAGGCCGCCGAGCGGATGCAGCGCAACGTGGAGACGATGCTCGCGAGGATCTTCGCGATTCGGCTCGCGGAGACCGCACCCGAGGACGCGTGGTATGCCAAGCCGTGCGCGGGACGGGCGGTCGATGCGCGCCGTGCGATCGCGACCGAGATCGGCCGCGTGCTCGGCGCGGATGTCGAGCGCGCCTTCCACGAGCGTTGGAGGGAGTTCGCGCAGCCCGGAATGACACCGCCGCGGACGGGGCATCTCGTCTCGCTCGAGCGGTTCGCCCAGGGCGTGCACATGGCGGGATCCGAAAGCGAGCGCACGGCGATGCTCCGCACCGAGGTCGATGCCGTGCTTCTGCTCGCGGTGGATCACCGCGAGCGCGCGTTGCGCGCGCTTCACGCGTGGCGCACCGGCACGGCCGGCCTCGGCGACGTGCGCGACGCCGCGGACTGGGATTCGATCGCGCGCTTCGCCGCGATGGGCAGTCTCCTGCGCAGCCGCGTGCGCGACGTCGATGAACGCGCGATCGCGCGCTGCGAGGCTCTGCTCGTCTCCGACGCCGCGACTCCCCGCTCGAAGTCGGCAACCGAGGCGCTCGCGGCGATTCGGCGCGTGCCGCTCGAACTGCCTGTGCGTCTCACACCCTACTTCCCTGGCGAATGATCGCGTAGACTCGCGGCCATGGCCCGCGAGCACACGCCCATCCAGATCGGTCTTCCGCCCGAAGCGGCGTGGGAGATGGCGCAGCCCGCGACCACGCAGTACATCGCGTTCGTCGCGGGTGACGAGATGCCCGATCCGGGCGACGCGTTCATCGCGGCGGGCGAGAGTTTCGGGGTGGCGCCGCAGGACGTCGCGCCGATGCCGGTCGAGGCGGAAGTGGTGGTGTGGGCGTTCGAGTTCCGCGTGCCTTCGCGAGGAGAGCGGCTGATGCTCTGGTGCGAGCGCGTCGAGGAGGGGCAGACGCCCGACCGACAGGTCACCGACGCGCGCTGGGCGATCTTCATCGAGTCGGTGCTCGAGCCGTCACGGCCGGTCGAGGACGCGGTCGCGCTCGCGGCCACCGTCGCGCGTGCGGGTGGCGCACGCACGCGCCTCGTCTTCACGCCCGATCTCGCACTCATCTTCAGCGCCGAGGACGTGCGCCGGCTCTTCCTCGCCTCGCCGCCCGGGCAGCTCCTCGACGAGCGGCATCTCTACCGGATCGAGGTGGTGGCGAAGGACCGCGCGAACGGGCCCTACTGGCTCTCGACGGTCGGTTTCTGGCGGATCGGTCGACCCGAACTCGAGATGCTCGAGATCCCCGCGGATGAACTGCGTTCCGCGCTCGAGTTGCTCGACGCTCTTGCCTCGCGACTGGCGACCGAGCCGCTGCCGGGAGCCGGGGTCCCCTTCGAGGCCGGGGTCGATCTGCGTGTCGCGCTCGTTCCGGCGGCGGAAGCTGCGGAGACGCTCGACGCCGGAATGCCGGGTTCGCTCGAGGATCGCAAGCGACTGGCGCGCGGACCGCGCGCTGCGGTGTGCGCGGCCGGCAAGCGGGGCAGTTTCCGAGCCGTCTGGATGCCGCCGCACGACGAGCTCCAGGCGATCGCGCGTGGTGAGCGCGCGCTCTTCCTCGCGCCGCGCGTCGTCGAGGTGCGCGAGCGTCGCGCGCGGGCCGAGTGGGATGCCTTCGTCGCGTCGTTCGCGGCGCACGGTGCCGATCGCTCGCGCGCGCACTTCGCCAAGGTCGCGGTGCTGAACACCGGCGCGACGAGCGGAGAAGGTGTCGAACACGTGTGGATCGAGGTCGAGTCGGCCGATGCAGCCGGTGTGCGCGGCGTCGCCGATCGCGCGGACATGGGTGGCTCCGACGGGAGTCGGAGCGCGCACCGAATCGAGTGCCCGATCGATCGGGTGGGCGACTGGCTCGTGCGCGGGGTGATCGTGCCCGGGTACCCGACGCCGGTCGACGCGACCCCCGAGAGCGCGTCGATCCTGCGATAGCGCTCGATCCGCGTTCCCGTTCCGGTTCCGTCGCGGTGCAGCCCGGATTCTCCGGCGCTTCCATCGACTTCCCGCGGGATCCCGGCCACAATGCACGCGTGCCCGTGGTCAACGACATCCCGAAGCGCCGGACCCGCGTCGTGCGGGCGGGGCTCATCTACGCGACGGTCGTGCTTGCGATCGGCATCGCCGCGGGGTCACGGCCGAACAACCTGCTCGTCTGGGTGTTCGCGTGCCTGCTCGCGGCGCTGGTTGCGTCGGGCATCGTCAGCGGCTGGATGCTGATGCCGTTGCGCGCGATCCGCGTCGAGCCGCGTCGCGGCCGAGTCGGTGAGCCGCTTCTCGTCCGCTACGAGATCCGCAACACCTCGCGGCTCTTCCCTGCGTTCGATCTCCATGTGGTCGAGACCGATTCGACCTCCGTCGGATCGGGCTTGACTCCCGCGGGCGAGGCCTGGGTCCTGCATGTGGGCCCCGGCGACCGCGTGCATGCGGAGGCCGTCTTCCGTCCGACGCGCCGCGGCACCGCGCGGCTGTCGCGCTTCGAGGTGCGCTCCACGTTCCCGTTCGATCTCCTGCAGAAGACGCTCGTCTTCTCGCAGCCGGCCGACGTGCTGATTCACCCCGAGATCCGCGTGCTGCGCGAGGAGATCCTCCGGCGCGTCACCGCGGGCGGCATCGGCGGGCAGCGGATCTCGGGCCAGGCGGGTGGGAGCGACGACTTCTTCGGTGTGCGCGAGTACCGCCCCGGCGACAGCGTGCGGCAGATCGCGTGGAAGCGCCTCGCGGGAACCGGCAAGCTCGCGAGCATCGAGCGGAGCCGCAGCGTTCCGCCGCGCGTGCGCGTGCTGCTCGATCTCTCCCGCGCGACGGCGGCGCTTCGCGTCGGCGAGGGAGAGGATGCGCGCGCCCTCGAGGAGGACGCGATCGTGCTCGCCGCGAGCTTCATCGCGCTCGCGGATCGCCTCGGCTACGAGTACGCGCTCTCGATCGCCGGGCTTCCGTCGCCACCGGTCGCGCTGCGGCGCGGCCACTTCCATCGCGAGAAGCTCATGTCGCTTCTCGCCGCGCTCGACCTCGAGCGTCCACGCACCGCGGGCAACGGCCTCGCGGCGAGCGACGAGCGCTCGACCGTCATCGTCATCCATGCCGATCGCGCGGAGACCTCGATCGCGCCGCAGAATGCCTGGCACTTCACCGCGCGGCAGCTGGCGCAGCTGACCGATCGCGCTGGCCGGCCTTCGGGCGACGCGTCCGAGGGCGCGCAGCCGGCTGCCGTCGCCACCACCGGGGAAGGCGCGGCCGCATGACGCTCCTGCGCCAGTACCGGCTCGCGAGCTTTCTCCAGGCGCTGGTCGCGATGGTGGCGTTCTCGATCGCCGAGCTCGATTTCGGGATGCTCTTCACGAGCGTGGTCCTCGCGATGCTGAGCTGGTACGCGACCGAGGGGCCGCGCGGCCGCACGCTCCCGGACTGGGCCGCGAACCTGCTCGTGATCGCGGCGATCGGCTGGGAGGCCTTCCGATTCCTCGCGACGGGCGAGCTCGCCGATGCGATGGGTGCGCTCGGCCGCACGATGGTGTGGATCCTCCTCGCGAAGCTGTTCGCGCGACGCACCGCGAGCGAGGAGCGACAGCGTTTCGCGCTCTCGACGATGCTCGTGATCGCCGGATGCCTTCAGAGCGTGCAGTTCGCCTTCGGCCTGCTCATCATCGTGTTCGCATGCGTGTCGATCTGGTCCGCGATGCTGTGGCGTCTCGCGCGCAGCGCGGAGGAGGCGCGGCGCTCGCGCGAGCCGGCGGACGCCGCGAAGGGCGGCGAGGCGTTCGCGCCACCGCTCGAGATCGTCGTCGGACGTCGTGCGGTGCCGCAGTTCCGCGGCCTCGTCGCCGCATCGGTGCTCGCCGTGCTCGGCGTCGGCATCGGCGTCTTCATCCTCTTCCCACGCTTCGCCGACATCGGCGGGACGGGCGGCCGTGGACCGGGCGCGACGACGGGTTTCAACGAGGAGATCCGGCTGCGGCGCGGCGACCGGATCACCGAGAGCCGGCGCGAGCTCTTCACGGTGCGCTGGATCGACCCCGATGGTTCGTCGCGACGCATGCTGCGTCCGATCCTGCTGCGTGGCGCCGTGCTCGCGTGGTACGACCCGTCCGGGGAGCGCTGGGTGCCCATGCGCGCCGAGGTCGGCATCCGCACGGTGCGCACGCCGGAGGACGGCGCCTTCGCGTCGCTTGCGCGCGGCGCGGTCGAGACGACGGGCAGCGTGTCGACGGTCGACATCCAGATGCGCTCGTACGCGACCGACACGATCTTCTCGGTGTACGCGCCGATCGCGATCGCGACCAGCGAGCCGCGTTCGGTGGCGATCGATCCGGCGACGCTCGTGCTCCGCGACGTCTCGCGCGACCGCACGGGCCGCTACTGGAGCTACAGCCTGCGCGTGCAGCCGCAGCCCTCCGCGGAGGTCCTCGCGGCGCTCTCGTCGGGCAACTCCACCCGCGGCGCCTACGTCACGTTCCCGATCGAGGAGATACGCCCGATCGCCGAGGAGATCCTCGCGTCGCTCCCGGCGTCGGCGAGCCTTCCACCGCGCCCGGTCCCGTCGTCCACGGATGCGGAACGCGCGTTGTGGGGACGCGAGGTCGCGCGCGCGGTCGCGGCCTACATGCGCGCGAACTTCGAGTACACGACCGATCTCTCGCGCTTCCCGCGCGTCGAGGGCGAGGATCCGATCCTCAGCTTCCTCACGCGCTACCGCGCGGGGCATTGCGAGTACTTCGCGAGCGGTCTCTGCGCCGTCCTGCGTTCGCTCGGCATTCCTTCGCGCATCGTGACGGGCTTCATCGCGATGGAGTACGACGAGAGCGCGGGCAACTACATCGTGCGCGAGTCGAACGCCCACGCCTGGGTCGAGGTGCGCACCGGACCGAATGCGTGGATGCCCGTCGACGCGACGCCCGAGGAGAGCCTCGCCGAGCTGCAGGAGCGGAACCGCTCGTTCATGGACGGATTCCGCTGGATGTACGGAAGCCTCGAGTTCCTCTGGAACTCGCGCGTCGTCAGCTACGACGCATCGGTGCAGTCGACGTACGCGTCGCGACTCCAGAGCGGCTGGCGCGATGCGGTCGGCGAGCGGCTCGAGCAGGCGCTCGCGCGGATGCGTGCGATCGCGCTCGATCTGTCGCTCGGACGCGCGGGCGGCGCGTGGTTCGCGACCATCGCGATCGCCATCTCGACCGCGCTCCTCGCGGTGCTGATCGTGGCGCTGCGACGGCGGCGCCTGCGCGCGCGGCTCCGGGTGGGCGGCGCGACGCGTGCGGAGCGCCGAAGGCTCCTGCGCGAGGCGGCGTTCTACGTCGAGGCGCTTGATCTCCTCGCGCGCGCGGGATTCGCGAAGCCCGCCCACCTCACGCCACAGGCGTGGGCCGCCGAGCTCGCCGCACGCCATCCTGCGCTCGGAACGGCGTTCGGCGCCGTGGCCGAGCGGCTCTACCGGGTCCGATACGGGGGTTCGGAAGAGGTCTCCGGCGAAGGTCGGAGCGGGGCTGATTCCCACCAATCGCTGCTTCTGGAGCTTCGTTCGGCGATACGGCAAAACCTCCAACCTCGTCGTGCCGATTGAAAGAGCGGCGCGTCGGCGGAAGTTGTCGTTGTGCGCATGGACCGCGCCCTGTCAGGCAGGGTACGGAGCGCTCCGGATCATTCGGTCTTGCGAGCGTCGCGCGCCAGGAGTTCAAGCAATGCCAGCCTCAAGATCACGGACCACCGAATGGCGGCGCTCGCTCGAGCAGCTGCGTGGGCGCGAAGGCGCCATCGAGATCGCCGTCGCGCGCGACGGCACCGACGACGAAGCCGTGCTCGGCTCGACGGACCTCGTCTGGCGCGTGCGCGTGCTCGATCTGAGCGACACCGAGATCGCGGTCGATCTGCCGTTCGCGCTCGGCCGCGCGGTCGAGTTGCCGACCGGCACCGAGATCGTCGGCGCGATCGCCATTGGCCAGAACCGCTGGATGTTCCGCACGAAGGTGCTCGGCGCCTGGCAGCCTCGCGCGCCCTATCCGCGCTCGCACCGCGCGGTGCGCCTCGCGCTTCCCGATCATGTGGAACGCTGCCTGCGACGGTCGACCCGCGTCGACGTGGCGGCAATCAATCTTCCGAAGGTGGAGCTCTGGCCGCTGCTCGAGCCGCGCTCGGTGATCCCCGCACAGCGTGCAAGCGAGATCGCCTTCCGCGCAGCGCTGGCCGGCGAGAAGCCGACGGCGCCAAGCGACGACCTCTTCCCGACGGTCGGGCCCGGTTTCACGGCGACGCTCGTCAACCTCGGCGGTGGCGGTCTCGGTCTCCTCGTCGAACCGCAGGATGCCGCGGCGCTCTCGCGCCATCGGCTCTTCTGGATCCGATTCACGCTCGGCGAGATCACGCCGGTTCCGGTGTGCTGCGCCGCGCGCGTGGTGCACACCCACATGGACAGCACGCACCGGATCTACGCAGGCGTGTCGTTCGACTTCGACTTCAATCCGAACCACCAGCGCGTGGTCGCCGAGCAGATCGTGCATGCGATCGAGCGGCTGACCAAGGCGCAGCGCAAGGCTGCGTGAGTGGGGCGTTGCGTCGATCGGTCGATCGCGGGCGGTCGATCACGGGCGGTCGCGATCCGCCGGTTCCGGTGCCATAGCAAAGCGAACAGGACGCTTTCGGCGTCCTGTTCAATTGGTCTTCATGCTCATCAGCGCGAAGCAGGTTGCGAGCGCTCAGGTTCGTCTCGTTGCACGCCAGAGCGAGCAAGTTGCGAAGCAGGTTGCGAGCGCTCAGTATCGCCATCAAAGCGAACAGGGCGCCTTTCGGCGCCCTGTTCAAGAGTCTGTCGTACGACCCGCCGAAGCGAGCGCTCAAATCAGCGACGACGACGGCCCACGAGGCCCGCCACACCGAGGAGCGCGAGTGCGCCCGGGGTCGGCACCACCGTGTACGAGAGGAAGCCACCCGCGGTCGAGGCCGTGCCCCAACCCGGAGTCGCCGCGTCCGAACGCGAGAGGTGGTCGACGCCGGGGTCGTTGCCGCCACCCGAGGTCGCGATGTCGAAGTAGATGGTCTGGCCGGCGCCGACGCCGAGCGAGGCGAGCGACACGGTCCAGGTGACGGTGTTTCCGCTCACGGCGTTGGTGAGGTACATCTCGCTACCCCAGTTCCACGCCGAGCCGGTCCACGAGACGAACTGCGCGTTGTTCGGCGACGCATCGACCCACGATCCGATGTAGTGCTCGATCTCGCGACCGGCGAGGTCGACCGGGCGCGACCACGCGTTCGAGGTCGTGCCTCCCGCAGCGGTGTCGAAGTACATCATGTACTTCGTCCAG
>JAJTGL010000145.1 GCA_021297795.1 Planctomycetaceae bacterium | reverse complement strand
TCGTCCAGTACGGGTTGTAGGCGTAGCCCCAGCACGGATTCCAACTGGCGTACCAGCGCGTGCGCCACGGCACGCACACGGCACCTCCGTAGGTCGGCGCGCACGTCCAGTACGACGCGTAGCCATCCCACCACGGATTGCACCAGCTCGAGCAGAGCGGTGCGCCGCTCGACCCATAGAAGAACCCGAAGCTGAAGCCGCCGCTTCCGAAGCCGACCGAGATCGAGAATCCATCGGAGCAGTCGTACGGCTGCCAGATCGGACACGGACCGCAACTTCCCCAGTTGGAGCCGTAGCCCCAGCCGTTCGCGTACGAAACGTTGTTGATGTACTGCGTGTAGTTGTTGTGGACGGTGTTGTTGATGACGGTCGTGTTGCCCGAGCCGTTGTTGACCACCGTGGTGCCGCTTCCGTTGACAAGCGGGCCGCCGGTCGGCGCGTTGCCGACAGGCACGCCGTAAATCTCGTCCTCGACGAACTGCCCGGGCCGACGCGGGAGCGGTGCGCCGGCGGTGTCGAGTCCGGTGCCGGATCCGTCGCCCAGTCCTGCTCCAGGGTCGATACCCGGACGTCCCTTTCCGCCTGCGTTCGGATCGGGATCCGATCCACCCTTGATCGGCGTCGCGTCCTCGACGGGCTTCTTCGTCGGTGTGCGTGGCTTCAGATCCGTGCCGGGCTTGAGCACGCCGCCATCGCCGCGGTCGATCGGCTTGGGCGACGCGATGTCACTCGGGCGCGTGGGCGTGTTGCCGTTCGGCTTCCCGATCGGTGCATCGATCGGCTTCTCTGTGGGCGTCAACGTGGTGTCGCCAGTCGGACGCGGCTTCGCGATTGGTTCGCGCGGCTTCGCGATGGGCGCGTCGTCGCCGCGAATCGGGGTCGTCGGCTTCGCGACGGGCGTGTTGGGCTTTGCGATCGGAGTCACGGGCTTCGCGATCGGTTCGCGCGGCTTCGCGATGGGCGCGTCGTCGCCGCGAATCGGGGTCGTGGGCTTCGCGACGGGCGTGTTGGGCTTCGCGATCGGAGTCACGGGCTTCGCGACGGGCGTGTTGGGCTTCGCGATCGGAGTCACGGGCTTCGCGACGGGCGTCGACGGCTTCGCAACAGGCGTCGAAGGCTTTGCGACCGGCTTCGTCGGCTTCGCAAGAGGCGTCGAAGGCCTCACCACCGGCGTGTCGCTGCCGCGCGGTGCTGCGGGCGGGCGCGCGACCGGCGCGCTTGGCGTCGCCATCGGCGGTTGAGGTGCTTGCGGCTTCGCAGCGGGTGACGATGGCCGTGGCGCCGGCGCCTTCGGAGCTGCACTCGGAACGCCGGGGCGCGCGGCGGGAGACTGGGGCGCCGCGCGTGGAGTCATCGGCGGAGGCGACGGCAGGGCCTGACGCCCCGTGGGAGGCGCGGAAGGTCGCATGGCCGGCGCACCCTTCGGCGCCGACTTCTCGCCTTGGGCGGCGGACAACGTGCTCGCCAGGCACAGCGCGGCGGTCAATGCCGCGAGGGTCGTACCTCGCAGCACCGGCAGGAGCATCGCGGTGGACGAAGCGGGTTCGAAGGCGAACTGCCGGGACTCGTTGGGACGAGCTGCGTGCATGGCGGGTCCTTGCTCTGAAGGCGGACGGTGCGGAGGCCGGGAAGGAGGAGTCTTGTTCGTGGCGGATTCCCGAACAACGCAGAGGATTCCGCAGGAATCCGCGCCGACGGCGGACACCAGTCGCAGGGGGAGTGCGGGGTCACGCCTGGCCCACCGCGGGCCTGGCGGATCGACGTTGGAGCTCTCGAAGGACCCGCCGCGCGCCGTCCGCCGCTCTTCAGCCGCTCCCTCGTGGCTCTCCAGTGGCTCCCCAGTCGCTCCCAAGTCGCTCCCCAGTTGCTTCGCGGGCGCGAATCGTCCGAAAAACGGGTTTGGGATTGGTGCCGACCCCTGTTTGGCGGCATCCTGTGCAGATGCGAAGCATCTGCCTCCCGGCCCTGGGCGTCCTCCTCAGCCTCGGAACCCTCGTGAACTTCGTCGGCACCGCCCGTGCCGACTACGCCACCGACCCCGCGGCGCCCCTGGCGATCCGCGCCACCGCCTCCGACGATGTGCAGCCCAAGCTGGCTCCGGCTCCGGACGGCGGCACCTACGTCAGCTACTTCTCCGGGACCGGCTACGACGTGCGCCTCGCTCGGCTGAATGCCGCGGGCGCGTTCGTCTGGAAGTCGACCGACATCCTCGTCGAGGATCGCACCAACTCCTCGACCACCGACTACGGCCTCGCCAGCGACGCGGCGGGCAATGCCTATATCGCCTACGACGTCGGTTCCTCCATCATCTGCACCTCGATCGCGCCCGACGGCACCACGCGCTGGCGCAAGACGGTGAGCTTCGCCGCCGGCGGCAGCGTCGGTCGCGTGACGGTCGCAAGCGACGGCGCCATCTGGGTCGCGTTCATCGAAGGCTCGTCAACGCGCGTGCAGCGTCTCGACGCGGCGGGCACGGCATCGTTCCCCACGGGCGTCCTCCTCAACGAGACGAGCGCGAGCATGTTCTCCGCCGACATCCAGCCCTCGGTCGACGGCGCGGTGATCGTCTCGTGCGTGCGCTACACCACCTTCTCGGGACCGAAGATCCTCCGCGCGCACCGCGTCAATGCCGACGGCACCAAGCCGTGGGCCGCGATCGGCACCAGCGTCTTCACGACCGGCTCGCTGCAGTTCGGCAACTTCCCGTCGTTCATTCCGGACGGCGCAGGTGGCGCGTACTTCTGCTGGTACACGTCAAGTCCGCTGCAGTCCTTCGCGCAGCGCGTCAACGCCTCGGGTGCGGTGCAGTACGGCACGAACGGCGTCTCGGTCACGCTGTCCGCGACCGGAGCCGAGCGCGTGTCGCCGTCGATGGCGCTCGGCGCCGATGATCGGCTCTACGTGTTCTGGTCGCAGCGCACGCCGAACACCTCGATCTACGGCGTCTTCGGGCAGTGCTTCGCGGACGGCGTGCGTCAGTGGGGCGACACCGGCGCCGCGGTTGCGCCGCTCGCCACCGTGTACTCACGGGCCTGGGCGACGGCCGCACGCCTCAACGGCGGCATCGCGTGCTTCTACGACGATTCCTCGAGCGCCACGCAGGACAACATCCGCTGCGGCATCCTCACCGCGAAGGGCTCGGTCGCGTCGACCGTCGACGTCGCCGTGAACTCGGGCGTCAAGTACCGCCTTGGCGCGGCCGCGGCTCCGGCGGACGGCACGCTCCTCTTCTGGCAGGGTGGCGTCTCGACCGGAGCGAGCGACGTGTACGGCGGGCGCATGAACGCCGACGGCACGCTGGGCCCTGCGCCTTCGTCGAACCCCGCCGACCTCAACGGCGACGGCACGATCGATGCCGCGGATCTCGCGCTGCTCCTCTCGAACTGGGGCAACTCCGGCGTCGGCGACATCGATGGCGACGGCACCGTCGGTGCGTCGGATCTCTCCGCGCTGCTCGGCGCGTGGATGTCGTAAGAGTCGTTCGTTCGACGGAGCCTCGTCCGCCGTCAGCCGTTCAGACCGCGGCCTTCGCGCGCGATGCGGAAGCTCGACGGCAGCAGGTAGCTGCGTCCTTCGAACGCGAGGACCGATCCCGAGATCAGGATCACCGGCGGAGCGTCGCTCTCGCGTGCCGAGCGCTCGAGTTGCTCGAGCAGGAGGCACGGCAGGATCTCCATCGACACGTCGCCGCGTCCGGTGAACTGTTCGGGCACGAAGCGCCAGGAGCCCGCCTGCGGGTCGCGCAGCAGTCGTCCGCGACGCAGCGTGAGCCGCTCGCCGTTCGCAACCGGTGCCTTCGTGGACTCGCCCGCCTCGGCGCGCTGCGCACCCGGGATCTCCGGGATCCGTCGCGTCGGTGCACGTCCGATGCGTTCTTCGAGTCGGCGCTCGATGTCGGCGACGGCGGCGTCCTCCGAATCATCGTCGGCACCGACGTTCGGCGCGACGAACTTGCCCTCGCCGCTCGGCGTCGGTTGCGCGGCGACGCTCGTCGTCGGCTTGGTGCCCGGCTCGGTGTCGAACCGCACGATGGGTGGCGCAAGTTCCGCCAGCAGGAAGTTGCGCCCCCGGAAGATGAACACACGCCCGCTCAGTTCGAACTCGACCGGCACCGCGGAGACACGGACGGTCTGCAGCATGTCCTCGAGCGTGGGCGACGGGAGCAGCACGAACTCGCGTCGGAGTCCGCTCGACTCGGGCGTGGTCGGTCGGAAGAGCCAGAGCTTCTCATCCGGGTCCTGCGTGAGATCGCCGATCACGCGCGAGAGGACGCTGCCCTCGCGGAGCAACGGCAGTCGATAACCCCCGAGGTCGGCGGTTGGAGGAGCGGTGGGCGACTGCGGAGCCGACGCCGTTTCGGTCCCTGCGCTCGGCACGTCGGGGTTGGCGCCTTGCGCAAAGGCAGATCCGGCGAGCGCGAGGATGAGAAGCGGGGTGGCGGCTCGAAGCATGACGATGGTTTCTTTCAGCGGGCTCTTTCGGCAGTTTTGCCGGATCAACGCGAACGGGCAAGGGTGCGAAGGGGAGGAAATCCCGGATTCCGTCGCAGTCGGACGCGCCGTTCTCCGATCTGTGGGTTTGACGGACGGCAGAGTCGCTGCCATGATGTCCGTCCACTTGGCCGCGTACCCAAGTGGCCTAAGGGAACGGATTGCAAATCCGTGATTCGTGGGTTCAAATCCCACCGCGGCCTTCTCGACAGCCCCGCTCCGGCGGGGCTGTCTCGTTTCGGCCTTGCGGGATTGGCTCGCTTCGCTCGCATG
>JAJTGL010000144.1 GCA_021297795.1 Planctomycetaceae bacterium | reverse complement strand
CCGCGGTTGATCCGCAGGCCGGTCGAGAGGCGCTGGAGGCGGGTGGACAGATCGCTGTTCGAGCGGTTGAGGTTGTTTTGCGCGATGAGCGACGGAACGTTCGTATTGATGCGAGCCATGGCAATCCTCCTTGACTGAGAGGCCCGTGGGCCGGGGCTTCTGTCTCCCCGGACGGGTCAGGCGGTTTCGCGCCTGCCGGTGTGGGTTGCCGCGAGCTTCGCGGCTGCAGGCAGGACCGTCCCGCCCGTCGTATTTGCTCCGCCGCGCGCACTCCCACGCGGACGGAATGAGCCCAGTTCGCCGCGGAAAGCCGCAGCCTGCTGGTTCTCGTTTCGAATGGCGTCGTACACCTCCTTGCGGTGCACTGCCACGGTCGCGGGGGCCTTGATGCCGATCCGCACCTTGTCACCTCGGATGTCGACGATCGTGAGTTCCACGTCGTCGCCGATCATGATCGTTTCATCTCGCTGTCGTGAGAGCACCAGCATGCGCGGGCTCCTTGGGCATCCGTGCCCTGTGAAGGTCCATCCTTGCCGTACCTCCGGCCTTCGCCGGAACCATCCATCCGCCGCCGTTCGGCGCGGTTCACGCCGTCTTCGCGGCCGCCGCCTCGGCGAGCTTCACCAGCTCGTGACGGGTCGACCACTTCTTCTCCGCGAGCACCAGCTGCATCGCGCGCCGGTTCGCGGGGTTGACGACCAGCGGGCCCTGAAGATTGGCCGTGAGCGACTGGTCGCGCTTATTTACGATGACGAGCACCTGGGCATCGGAGGTCTCGTTCATGCCGAGTTCCTCCATCTGCTCCTTGCGGATGTTCGCCTGATAGTCGGGGAGCCAGAGCGCCGGGTCGGTGACCACGAACGCGAGGTCCGCGCTTTCGGTCGACTGCAGCCAGAAGAACACGCCGTTCTCGTCGGGCTGCAGGAGCGCGAAGGTGCGGTAGCTCGAGAAGCCCAGCAGTCCGGCGGGGAACTCGAGAAGGCGGGAGTCGTCGATTTCGACGGCGCCGAAGCGCGTGGTCTGGATCAGCATTGCGGGTGCTCCGTCGGCCTGCCACTCCTTGCTTCCGGCATCCATGCCGGTCGGGCTCCAGCCCTTCCTTCCGGAGGGGCCGCGCCTCCGGACGGTTCGCCGCAACACGCGCGGCCCTGACTTCATCAACGCAGGAAGTCCAGGAGACTCAGGTTCACCGCGCGCGATGCGCCCGCGAGTCCGGCCTCGAGCTGCTGCTGGAGGCTGGCGAAGCGGGTCGCCGCGGCGGTGAAATCGAGGTCCTGGATGCTCGAGCGAAGTGCCATGTCCTGAATCCCAAGCTCTTCCTCGCGCGCGGTCGCCTCTGCGAGCCGTCGCGAGCGGACTCCGACATCCGCTCGCGCCTCCGTGGCGCGGCCGAGGTCGGCTTCCAAGCGCTCGGTTGCAAACTCGATGCCACGCTCGTCATTGGCCAGAAGCGCGTCGCGCAGGGCCATGAGGTGCGAGAAAACGCTGTCGACGGCAACTGTTGCGCGGTCGGTGCCGCTCAAAGTTGCCGTGTTGGTCGAGCCGACGATGCCGAGGTCGGTCGCCGCGCTCGAGTTGTTGATGTCCTCGACCAGGGTGGTGGTGCCCGTCGTCGCGTCGCTCAGCTCGATGCCGTTGCCGGTCGAGGCGAGCGCCGCGGTGAACTCGGCGGGCGTGATGCCGGCCGCGGCTGCGGCGGCGTTGATCGAGTCGAGCGCATCCTGCACGGTGAGGTCGCCCTCGAGCTCGACCTCGAACGCGCGGCCATCCTTCAGCGTGATGCGGAGATCTCGGTCGGCGGCTGGATCGGGGAGGCCCGTGGTCGGGTCGATCGCCCCGTCGGCCTGACGGATGCCGCGGCCCTCGTTGAAGTCGGAAAGAAGCGTCGAACCCGCGAAGGAGCGGATACCGAGTTCGGTCGCGGTGGTGCCACCGAGTTCCTCGACCGACATGGTCGCGCCGGAGAGCTCGTTGCGCACGTTGAGACGCGTGCCGTCCTCGGCGATCTCGACGCGGACGCCGATGCCGGAGGCGACGACGGCGTTCTGGAAATCCTGCACGGTCGTGTAGGTCGAGAGGTCGAAACGACGGGCCTGCCCGCCGTTGCGGATCACGATCTCGCCGAGCGGAAGCGTCATGCCCGAGAGGCTGTCGAGCCGCGTGAGCTCGGTGATGCGCGGATTGAGGTCGAGGCCGGTGGTGGTGGCGCCGCCCGGGTAGGTGCCCGAGAGACCGAGATCGCCGGCGGTGGTGGTCGAGTTCGAGTCGCGGATGACAACGGTGGTTGCAGCCGACGGTGTGATCGCGATGCGATCGCCCGAGGCGGGATCAATCGCGACGGTCGCACCGAGGTCGGTGGCCTGGATCGCCGCGGAGATCCGGTTGACGATATCACCCACGCTGTCAGCGTCGGAGAGGTCGACCGTCGACACGGTGCCGTTGACCTCAACCTCGATCGAACCAGCGCGGACGCCGTTGCCGTTTGCGCCATCGAGGCTTGAAAGTCGCGTCGAGAGCGTGAGCGAGGGGTCGAGATCGCGGTCGCCCTTGACGCGGCCGGAAAGGGCGCCGAACGCCTGCTCGCCGCTCATGGTGACGCGGATGTCGCTCGCGAGACCGAGATCAGCGCGCATGCCGAGGCCGGTGCCGGTGTATCGGAGCCCGCCGAGCAGACCGGAGAACGGGGCCGTTGCGTGGGCGTCGCCGCCGAAGACATGGATGCCGCGGAGGTCGCGGTTGGCGATCGAGGTGAGCGAACCGAGCATCGAGTCGATGACGGTCGCCTGGTTCCGGCGGGTGGCTTCGTCGGAACCGACGCCGATCTGCGAGAGGCCGATGCCCTTTGCTTCCTGCAGGATGTCGGCGACGTCGGCAAGTGCCGCGTCCAGGGCGCCGAGGGTGGCGTCGGCCTGGGAGAGGTTGCGGATCCGCTGGTCCCGGCGCTCGATGGCGTCCTCAAGCACGGTGACCGTGGAGGCGCCGATGGCGTTCTCGGAGGGCCGGGAGAACTCCTTGCCGCTCGCGAGCCGAACCTGCAGGAGCAGGAGCTCACGGTTGGTTCCTTGGATCCCACCAAGCGCAATTCTTGACGCCAGGAGGTTTGGAACGCGGGCGAGGTTGGCAGGAATTGCGCTCATGGATACTGCTCCGCCCTCCGGTCGCAACCCCCGTGCCAAGTGTGGTTTCCGCGCTCCCTCGAGGGCGATCCCACGTCCCCGGACGCCCTCCTGCGACCGCGAACCCTCCTCACCGCCGTTGGGGCGACCGGGCGGCCCGCCCCCCGCCGCCCTCATCGCCGCTCGGACGCGCGAAATCGGCGGATTGCTTGCCCCGACCCGCCCCGCGGGGATAATCGGCGGATGCAGTCCGCCGCCCAGCCCGTCCTCAGCGCCACCGTCCGCTCTCTTCGCCGAACCGCACTCATCGCGAGCGTCGTCGCGGTTGGCGTCGCCGGTCCCACCCTCGCCGGTGGCGACCTCCTCCTCATCCCGGATTCAGGCGCCGACAGGGTTTGGGCCTTCAACGCCGCGGATGGCACGCTCGTCTCGAACAACTACTTCCCTGCCGACGGGATCATGAAGCAGGTCATCCAGATCGTGCCGAGCGGAACCGGCACGCTCCTCATGGCCGACGAGCAGATGAAGAGCGTGTTCGAGTACACGTCGAGCGGAACCCACATCCGCACGCTCGCATCTCCCGCGGATGGCGTCACCAACGGCGCCTACGGGATCTGCGTGAAGGATGGCTTCGCCTACTTCACCACCGGCTTCAACACCGGCACGGGCGTCGGACGAATCGTGCGTGTCACCCTCGGTGGCGGCGATCCATCGCCGACCCTCTTCTGCGACTTCACCTCGGAAGGCGACCCCCGCGGGATCGTGCCGTTCGGCTCCGGCTTCCTCGTCGGCAACTCGACCACCGACGACATCGAGTTCGTGAGCGCGACCGGAGTCGTCTCATCCGTTCCGTTCGCCGATTCCGATGGCGTCATCAGCTTCGACTTCCCGCAGCAGATCCAAGTCCTGCCGGACGGCGGGATCATGCTCACCGGCTTCAGCGATCCGTTCGGGATCTACTTCTTCGACTCGGTCGGTCAGGGCTCGGGCGGCTTTACGCCACCGCAGGTCTTCCTCTCGCCGCGCGGCTGCTTCCTCCTCGACAACGGCAACTATCTCTACACGGGGGGCTCGGCGACTGGGGTGCGACGAAGAGCCCGGCGAATGTCGACGGCGCCGGCACGGTCGACGCGGCCGACCTTGCGGTCCTGCTCGGCGCGTGGGGACCGTGCTGAGTTCCACCGAACCGCGCATCGGCCCGACCGCGTGAACAACGCATCGAGCACCGCGTCACGCGGGGCCTGAAGGCACCCAGCGTGCAAGGCACAGCATGAAACACCGCGGGCCAGCCTTACGGCTGGCCCGCGGTTGCGTGTTCGTTGAGCAACGTCTTTCCACCCGCCGCCCGCGACAATATCGCTCGCTGGCACCGGAAACCGGTTCAGCGGCGACGACGTCCAACGAGACCCGCAATGCCGAGGAGTGCGAGCGCGCCCGGGGTCGGGACCGCTCCGCTGTAGACCATCACGTTATCGATGCGGTTCGAACCCGACGCCCCGCCCGCCGCACCCGTCGCACGGAAGCGAACGAGGACCTCGGAGAGATTCTCGATGCCGCTGATCGCAAGGGTGTTCGTGTAGATGGGGTTGTAGGTGAGCGAACTCCACGTGCCGGGCGCGCCGCCGCCACCCGACTGCAGCACGGTGTAGGACGCGAGCGCGACATTCCAGTTGGTGCCGCTGTCGATGCTGTAGACGACCTCGAACGCGATCGGACCGGTCGAGCTGCGGGTCTGATCCCACGTGATGGTGATCGGATCGAGGAAGCCGAGCGTCGAGAACTTGGCCTGGTAGCTGTCGCCGATCGCCCAGTTGTTGCTGGAGAACGCGTACTGCGAGCCGTTGCCGGACGGCGAGGTGTAGGTCGCCGCAGCGCTCGCGTGGAAGCTGTCGAGGCTCGAGCCCGCGGTCTGCGCGCCGACGTCGCCTGCGCCAACGCCATAGGTGACGCCGGTCGGCACGTTACCGGTGCCGGTCGGGAATGCGGTGGTGATGGTCCAGCCGCAGACGAGGGTTGCGGACGCGGACGAGGCGATCGCGAGGACCGCAACGGAAACAATGCCGGACTTCATGAGGGATGTTCTCTCTGGATGTGTCACGGAACGCCGTGACGGGACTGGGAACAGGAACGGGACTGGGGACTGGGAACTCGAAACGCACACGCTGACCCGAGCATCCGCCGTGCGACCGAGGAAGGTCGGGGAGCGGACGGCTCGGACCGTGCGCCCAATGGACGCACGGAGAGCCCGAAGACTCGGGGCCTCAAGACGGAGGCGCAAAACGGCGGCGTTTCGTATCACCGAAAATCGCCATTTCGCAAACTTCGTGCTGCAGGCGGCGATCGCGAGACTCGGATTCGGTCAGACGCCGTGGTGGGGACCTTCGTCTACCTTCGTCGCGCTGGACACGCGACGGGGTCATGAAGGGCGCTGCAACGGACCGGATGGGACGAGGATCACGGGAACTGCCGGACAGCACGTCCCGGTGGATGCACCGAGACCGCCCCCTGTTCCAAACCCTCTTTGGACGGACGGAAGATAGCGCGAAACCCAAGCCCTGCAAACGGGATGCAGCAGGCGCCCGCCAGATCGCCTCCGCGGCAGGATCGAGAACCGACGGAGGGCACACCCACGGGGCTGGGAGCGGCCCCCGGGGTATTCGGGGGCGTCGGGACAGTCTGGAGTTTGGGCTGTGGCGGCCGGCCGTGGGTCCGCCGTGGCCGCCCTTGGCCCCCCTTGGCCCCCCTTGGGCCGCCTTGGGCCGCCTTGGGCCCCTTCGGCCCATCAGGAGCCTGCCGAGCCCATTCCGGAACTCCCCGGCAACCTTTGCGTGGCGGCGAAGGGGCCGACAACGTTGGGCCGCCCAAAACAAGCCACGGTGCCGGATCCGGACCGCTCAGACGATCGTCAGAAGGGTCTGCAGGGTCTCGTCGATGGTCGCGATGTAGCGCGCCGCGGCCTGGAACTGCCGCTGGTACGAGAGCATGTTGATCGACTCCTCGTCGATCGAGACGCCGCTGGTCGCCTGCGACTGGGCGTCGAGGCTCTCGCGGACGAGGAGCGTGCTCTCGGCCTTCGTGTTCGCGGACTGCGTGCGCACCGCGAGGTCGGTCGTGCGCGACTGCCAGAATCCACGCAGGCTGCGTCCGCCGAGCGTGTCTACGGCAAGGCTCTCGAGGCCCGCGATGTCGAGCGCGATCGCATTCGATCCGGAGACGTGGTTGCGGCCGGTGGCGAGGAGGCGCGGGTCGTCGGCGATCTGCGCGTTGACCGCGAGATTGCTCGCGTCGGAACCGCCGAAGAGGGCGTTCACGCCGAGCGCCGCAAGCGCGCCCGAGGAGTCGTTCGAGAACGAGAGCTCGTAGCCGCCCTGGGCATCGAGGCGAAGCGCGCCGTCGGGCGTCACCGATGCGCCACCGGTTCCGGCAGGCATCGCGGCCGAGATCTGCGCGGCGAGCTGGTTCAGCGACGTCGTCTGCGGATCGACGGCGATGACCACCGTCGTGCGCAGTCCGGTCGACTGGTTCGTGACGTGCAGTTCGAACGAGCCATTGCGGATGTCGAACGGGACGCCCGCGGCGTCGGCACCGAGATTCGCGCTCGCGTCGAGCACTCGGTTGAGACCGGTCAGCGTGCCGAAGCCGCGCGTACCCTGGCCCTGCGAGTGAATGCGGTTGACCTGGAAGGCGAGTTCGCGCGCGAGCGTGTCGAGATCCTCGATCGCGGGATCGACCGTCTCCGAGCGCTGGCGGAAGAGCGCGCCGATCTGTCCGGCATCGGGCTGAAGCGTGGTGCCGTCGGCCTTCACGCGCAGCGACACGGTGGTGCCGTCGGCCGAAGCCTCCGTGCGCAGCGTGATGCCGCGCGATTCACCGGCGAGGACGACCGGGATCGAGCCGACGAGGATGTCGAGCGCGCCGTTGGGTTGCTCGACGGTCGAGATCGGGATGAACTTCGCGACCTCGTTCACGAGTTCGTCGCGACGGTCGCGCAGCGAGTTCGCATCGGCGCCGCCCCCCTGCTCCGAGTCGACGATCTGCCGGTTGACCTCGGCGACCTGATCGAGCAGGCCGTCCACGGTGCGAACGGTCGCGCCGAGCGCGCGGTCGATCTCGAGCCGCACGTTGGCGTGCTCGTTGCGCAGCTCGCGCATCGCGTTCGCGAGGCCGCTCGCCTGCTGGATCACGACGGTGCGCACGGCCTCGTCGTTGGGGCTGTTCGCGAGTTCGCTGAAGCTGTTGAAGAACGCGCTGAGACGGCTCGAGAGATCCTGATCGCTGAGCTCGTTGCGGATCGACTCGATCGCGTTGAGGAAGCGCTGGTCGATCTCGGCCGCGTTCTGATCGCTGATCGCGGCGCGCGTTCGGCCCTGCAGCGCGGTATCGACCGTGCGGACGATCCGCTGCATCTGGACGCCGGTGCCCACGAAACCCGCGCGTCCGATGTACTCGGGCCGCGACGGCGAGAGCCGCGCCACCTGCCGGTGGTAGCCGGGCGTCGACGCGTTCGCGAGGTTGTTGCCCGCGACCTGGATCGCGGTCTGGCTCGCGAGGATCGCGCTCTGGCCGATCTGAAGTGCACCGTTGATCGACATGGGAGGCTCTCTTTCAGCTGCGGATGTCGAGGGTCGACATCACGTTGGCGCCGACGGCGATGCGGCCGCCGCGGGAGTAGATGTTGGCGTGGGCAAGCGCGGAGTGGACGGACTGGAGAATGCCCGCCATGTGGGCGGAAAGCCGTTCGGCGGCCTGACGGAGCACGGAGGACTCGCGACGCGCGGTCTCGAGCTTCTCCTTCAGTTCGGAGCGCGCGAGATCGATGCGCGCGCGCATCGGCTCGGGGATGCGCGCGCAGATGTCGGCGAGCGACGCATCGGCCGGCAGCGCGAGCCGCGTGGCCAGCGCGCGCGCCTCGGCGACGCGCACGCGATCGAGTTCGGAGAGGCGCGCCAGGATGCGCGACTCACCGTCGGCGAGCTTGGTGAAGCGCGCGAGATCCGCCACGCGCACGGCCTCGCGGCGCGAGCGCACGAGCTCGAGCAGTTCGCCGTAGAGATCGCGCGCCTCCTCGAGCGCCGAGAGCAACGCGGTCGCGTCGGTGCGGTTCCCGGCGGCCGGTGCTTCCCGGTGCGGGGCCGGTCGGTTCGGGGTTGGTCGGTTCGGCTGCTGCATGGGAGGGCTCGGATCGGGAGGACGGCGTTTATGCCGGATCGTGCGGGTTTTTCGGCGGTTCTCCGCCGAGGACAACTCAGGTGCCGGGCACCCCGTTCGGCGCGATCGCGCGCTCGAAGCGGTCGGCGAGGCGTTCGACGAGATCGAAGTTCGCGCTCTCGACCACCTTGCCCGCGAGCGCGGCGTCGAGGAGCGGACGGAAGCGGCGCTCGCCGGTACCTGGCTGGAACGGCCCGGCGGCGAGCGACCCCTCCTGCATCTGCGCGAAGACGGGCTTCACGAACGCCTCTGAGACGAGCGTGCGGGCCGCCTCGAGGGCGAGTCCGCGTGGCGAACCGTCGCGTGCGGCGTTGGCGAGGGCGAGATCGGGCGCGAGCGCCGAGCCGGATGCGAAGGACGACGATCCCGACGAGGCGGCGTACGGCGACGCGGAGGAGGACGGAACGCGCGAGGAGGCGATCGGCGCGCGGTACGCGGCGGATGCCGAGGAGAGCGGCGAGATGCTCACTGGATCTCTCCCTTCAGCGCGTTCTGACGCTTCAGCGCATGGATGATCGCGACCTGCGTCTCGAACGGGACATCGAGTTCGTTCAATGCATCGAGCAGCGTGCGGAGCTTCATGCTCTGGCGCTGCGATTCGCCCGTCGCCACACCAGCCCACGCGACCGTGTCGGCAAGCGGTTGCTCGGGTG
>JAJTGL010000048.1 GCA_021297795.1 Planctomycetaceae bacterium | reverse complement strand
ATGCCGACCTCCGACACACGGCATTCCATCTCATGCATCGCACCGGCGACCTGGTCGTTCGAGCGCGTCGCGACGGTGGCGACGGCAAGGATGCCCGTCGCGAGGAAGCCGAATCCGCCGGCGAGCTTGGTGCCGAGCGTGATCGAGTGCGAGACCGTGCCCTCGCGGGACACCGTGCGCGCGAGGCGCCAGCAGGCGACGCCCGTCACGACGAGCGCGAGGATCGCCGCTCCGCCGAAGACGGCGGGGAGAAGGCTTGGCGTGTGCTCGGCGATCTCGGCGACCTCGAAGTCGCGCGCCTTTCCCGCGGAAGCGCCGAAGGGCGCACGCTTGACCACCTTGAGCTCGGGCTTCGCGAACACGCCGGTCGAGGCCAGCGTCGAGCGTTCGGCGGCGGAGGCTCCCGTGGCTGCAGCCGCGGATGCGCCCGCGACATGTGCGTTGGCGTCATGGGCGTCGCCCGCATGGGGATCGCCGTGTGCGACGGCCGGCGACGAAGGGGCGTCGAGGAGCGCGCTCTGCTCGGGGTGCTCGCCCATCCAGTCGACGGCGCCCGTGTCGATGTCGTACACCGCGCCGACCACGCGGAGCTTGCCTTCCCTGACGAGGTTCCGGATCTCCTCGCTGTGCGAGAGCGTCGAGGCGATCGACTCGAGCACGTTCTCGCGGACCGCGAACGGGACGATGTCCTTGTCGGCGACGCCCGGGTGCGCGTGGCGCGCACGCTCGACGGCGGGAACGATGTTGTCGACGAGCGTGGGAATGCTGCCGTGGACGACCGCGCCCGTGGCGACCGCGTGCACGGCCCCGCACTTCGTGTGGCCGAGCACGACCATCAGCGGCGTGTGGAGGTGTCCGGTGCCGTATTCGACCGAGCCGATCTCATCGGTGTCGGCGACGTTGCCCGCGACGCGGACGACGAAGATGTCGCCAACGCCCTGGTCGAACACACGCTCGAGCGGCACGCGCGAGTCGGAGCAGCCGAGGATGGTGACCATCGGCGTCTGGCCGGTGCTGGTCTCGACCACGCGGTCGATGCCGGTGTGCGGGTTCTGCGCGGTGCCGGCGACGAAGCGGGCGTTGCCGGCCTTCAGCGCGGCGAGGACCTCGTCGGCGGTGCCCACCGCGGGGCTCGCCGCCGCGAAGGGTGCGAGACACGACGCGAGGATGCTCATGCAGACGAGAAGGCGGTGATGCAGCGACATGCGGGGACTCCGTGTGGATCTGTCGCCGCGCACGCCCCACAGAGGCGTTTGCGCGACCGCACGAAGATCGTCGGCTGTGGAAGCCGACATGACTCGATGCCGACGTTCGACGCGCGATCGATGCGGACACGCCGCGATTGGGGCGGATGCCCCGACGCCGGCCGTCCGCGCGAGGCCTGGGGCGAGTACCCCGCGCACAGGCTCACCGCAGCGACTGCACCCAGCTGCGGATACGCGCGATCCCCTTCAGGATCGTCTCGTCGGAACACGCGAAGGCGAAGCGGATGTGCGCGCGCACACACTCGCCGCGCACCACCTCCGAGACGATGCCGTGTCCGACTGGAGCTTCGCACCGACGGGCGGCCAAACCGAGCCTCGCGTTTCGCCGCGCATCCTCGGCGGCGGCTTCAATCTTTCGCCGCTCGCTTCGCGTCGCTCGCTTCGCGTCGGGCGCCCTGTCCGAGAGGTGATCGGACGTTTCGCGGGGGCTTTCGGGCTGAATTTCCCGGGAGGATCCGGGTCCGGCATTCGTGATCCTGTTGCTCTCGGCGATGCTGCAGGCGGGGCGTCCCCCGCGTCACGCAGTTGAACATCGCCCCGAGGAAACCATGTCGTTCACGAATCCTCCCGTCCGCATGCGGTCGTGCCATCGCGTGGCCGTCGCGCCGCTCCTCGCCGGTTCACTCCTCGCACTCCCGCTTGTCTCCTCCGCGCACGGCCAGACCGTCGCCGGCTGGGGCAACGTCGGGTTCTCGCAGGTCGACGACGCGACGGACCTCGTCGCCGTCTCCGCAGGGTCGTACCACACGGTCTTCCTGCGCGCGAACGGCTTGCCGGGCGCGTTCGGCTACAACAACATCGGTCAGTGCGACATCCCGCCGGGGCTCACGGGCGTCGTCAAGATCTCGACGCAGACGGGCCACAGCGTCGCGCTGCTCACGGACGGCACCGTCCGCTGCTGGGGTGCCACGAGCCAGTGCAACGTGCCGGAAACCGCGGTCAACGTCATCGACGTCGCCGCGGGCGGCGGATTCTCGTGGGCCCTGCGCGCCGATGGTTCGCTCGTCGGCTGGGGATCGGTGTTCGCTCCGCCCGCCGGGCCGTTCACCAAGATCGGCGCAGGCCACATCCACTCGCTTGCGATCCGCACCGACGGCACGATCGCCTGCTGGGGTTCGAACTCAAGCGGCCAGAGCACGCCGCCGGCCGATCTCGGCACGGTGATCGAGGTCGATGGCGGCGAGGCGCACTCGATGGCGCTGCGCACCGACGGCACCGTGCGATGCTGGGGCTACAACTACAGCGGCCAGAGCAACGTGCCCGCGGGCCTGTCGAACGTCACCGCGATCGCGGCAGGCTTCGACCACTCGCTCGCGCTCGACGCCGACGGCGTCGTGCACTGCTGGGGATCGGATCTCTACGACCAGTCGACCGTGCCCGCGGAAGTCGCGAAGGTGGGCGCCATCGCCATCGCGGGCGGCCTACGGCATTCGTGCGCGGCGCTCGAGGACGGGTCGTTCATCGCGTGGGGCTCCGACATCGACGGCTCGACCGTCTGCCCGGAGCCGCTCGCGCCGGTCGCGGCGATCGCGGCCGGCGGAGAGCACACGCTCGTCCTGCGTGAGGACGGATTCGTGAGCGCCATCGGCTCGAACTCGAACAACCAGTGCGATGTGCCTGCGAACCTCTTACCGGCGGCCGCGGTCGCCGCGGGCTTGAACCACAGCATCGCGCTCCAGTCCAACGGCACCGTGCGCTGCTGGGGCTACAACCTCTACGGCCAGTGCAACGTGCCGTCGACGCTGACGGCGGTCAACGCCGTCGGCGCGGGATACAACACGAGCTACGCGGTGCGCACCGACGGGACGCTCGTCGCGTGGGGCCACGACAACCTCGGACAGGGCACGCCGCCGGCGGATCTCACCGACGCGCGCGCCGCGGCCGGCGGCATACACCATGGGCTTGTGCTTCGAGGCGACGGATCGGTGCGCGGGTTCGGCGGCAACACGTACGGCCAGGCAAGCCCGCCGGCGAACCTGCCGCCCGCGCAGGCGATCGCAGCGGGCTGGAACCACAGCGTCGCGCTCTCCGTCGACGGACTCGTCACCTGCTGGGGCGCGAACAACTCGGGCTGCACCGTCGTGCCGGGTGATCTCGAAGGCGTCACCTCGATCGCCGCTGGCGAAGCACATACCGTCGTGCGCACGGCGAGCGGACGGATCGTGAGCTGGGGAAGCAACCTCAGCGGACAGCGCAACGTGCCGGTCGGCGTGATCGTCTCGACCTTCGTCGCGGCCTGTGCGCACCACACCGTGGTGATGCTGCCGCCGGACGGCCCCTGCCCGATCGGGAAGAACGGCATCGACAGCGACGCCGACGGACTCGAGGACGGTTGCCAGCGTGCGCGCGGCGACCTCAACCTCGACCGCCGCATCGACGCGGCCGACCTCGGCCTCATGCTCGCGTCGTGGGGCCTGCCCGATCCGATCGGCGATCTCGACGGCGACGGCGAGGCGGGCGCTTCCGACCTGTCGCTGCTCCTCGCGAATTGGGGCCAATACTGAGCGCGCGGAGGATGCAAGCCACCGCGCTGCCGCTCCCTCACCGCAGCGACTCGACCCAGCTGCGGACGCGCGCGATCCCCTTCAGGATCGTCTCGTCGGAACACGCGAAGGAGAAGCGGATGTGTGCGCGCGCGCACGCGCCGAAGTCCTCGCCCGGGACGACGGCGACGTGCGCCTCGTCGAGGAGGGCGTCGGCGAACGACTGGGCACTCGTGATGCGCGCGCCGGCGGGCGTGGTCTTCCCGAAGTGGGCCGAGATGTCGGGGAAGGCGTAGAACGCGGCGTTCGGCGCGACCGTGACGAAGCCGGGCACCTGATCGAGCTCGCGCTTGATGAGCGCCGCGCGCGAGGCGAACTTCACGCGCATCGCCTCGACGCCCGCGGCACTGTTCGTGAGCGCCTCCACAATCGCCGGATAGAAGAAGCTCGGGATCGAGTTCGTCATCTGCCCCTGCAGCTTGATGAGTTCCTTCGCCATCGCCTTCGGCGCGGCCATGTAGCCGATGCGCCAGCCGGTCATCGCGTAGCTCTTGCTCATGCCGTTGATCGTGATGGTGCGGCCGGCGAGCGCCGCGTGCGATCCAGGCGAGAAGTGCACGAGCCCGCGTGCCACCTCGGGGTAGATCAGTTTCTCGTAGATCTCGTCCGAGATGACCGCGACGCGGTCGTGCGCGGCGAGCACCTCGCACAGCGCGCGGATCTCGCCGGCCGGATACGCGGTGCCGCACGGGTTCGAGGGCGAGTTCCACACGATGCCGACCGTGCGCGGCGTGATCGCCGCGGCGAGCTGCGCAGGCGTGATGCGGAAGCCGTTCGCGACCGTGCCCGGCACCTCCACGCACTTCGCGCCCGCGAGCTCGATGAGCGGCTTGTACGACACCCACGCCGGCGTCGGCAGCAGCACCTCGTCGCCGCGCCCCGGTTCGACGATCGCCTGCAGCGCCATGTAGATCGCGTGCTTCGCACCCACCGTCACGGTGACCTGCTCGAACGAGGTCTCGACGCCGTTCTCGACCGTGAGCTTGCGCGCGATCGCCTCGCGCGCGGCCTTGTCGCCCGGCGTCGGGGCGTACTTCGTCATCCCCTTCTCGAGCGCCGCGATCGCGACGCGCTTGATGTTCTCCGGCGTGTCGAAGTCGGGCTCGCCCATCGCGAAGGCGATCACGTCGTGCCCCTTCGCGCGCGCGGCGGCCGCCTTCGCGCCGACCGCGAGCGTGGCGCTCTCGGCCATCGATGCGATGCGCGTCGAGACGAACATGGGATGCAGTTCGATGGGGTGCGCGGCGTCGGCGGTCGGCATGGGGGAAATGTAGTGTCTCCCGCGCGCGATGAAAGCATGCGATCGGGGAAGAGCCCGCCCCCGCATCCTGCGGCGTTCGCTACACTCTCCGCCCCATGCACTACGACGCTCACCAGCCGGTGATCAACGAACTCGAGGCGCGGATTTTGACGCTCCGCGACTCTCTTTAACTACGACCAGAAGCTGAAGGAGCGCGCGGCGTTCGACGACCGCATGAACGCGCCCGAGTTCTGGAACGACCCGAAGCAGGCGCAGAAGGTCATCGCCGAGAGCAAGATCGTGCGGGCGCAGGTGGAGCCGCTCGAGGAGGCGATCCGCCTGCTCGACGACGCGACCGTCGGCTACGAGCTCGCCAAGGAGGCGGGTGACGCCGACATGCTCTCGGAGGTCGACGAGACCCTCTTCGGCCTCCAGGCGAAGATGGACAAGATCGAGCAGCAGTCGCTCCTCTCGGGGAAGCACGACCATCGCAACTGCTTCGTCGCGATCCAGGCCGGCGCCGGGGGCACCGAGGCGGAAGACTGGGCGGGCATGCTCGAGCGCATGTACCTCTACTACTTCCAGGAGATGGGCTGGAAGATCGAGGAGATCTCGCGTTCGCTCGGCCCCGAGGCCGGCGTCTCCGAGGTGTCGTACCGCGTGATGGGGCCCTTCGCCTACGGCTACATGAACTGCGAGCGCGGCACGCATCGCCTCGCGCGCGTGTCGCCCTTCAACGCGGAAGGCAAGCGACAGACCAGCTTCGCCACCGTCGACGTGACGCCCGAGTTCGAGCACAACGACCTCGTGATCCCCGACAAGGACCTCGAGATCGTGGCCTTCGTGCGCGCGTCGGGCCCCGGTGGCCAGAACGTGAACAAGGTCGCGTCGGCGATCCGCGTCACGCACCTTCCGACCGGCATCCAGGTCGTCGCGAGCACCTACCGCGATCAGCCGCAGAACAAGGCGCAGGCCCTCGCCGTCCTCCAGGCGAAGCTCGAGCAACTCGAGGAAGAGCGCCGCGCAGCCGAACTGACTGCCGCGACCGGCGGCAAGGTGTCGCGCGACTGGGGCAACCAGATCCGCTCGTACGTCTTCTACGACAACCGCGTGAAGGATCACCGCACCGGGCACGAGACGGGCAACCCCCAGCACGTGCTCGACGGACACATCGCGGACTTCATCGACGCCGAACTGAAGCGCCGGCGCGCGGAGCGCGGCTGATGCCGACCTCCGGCGCATACGCCGCCGGAAGCCCGGGCCTCGCGGTCCGCGACGTCGACTTCTCCCGCGGTGCCGCGCGCATCCTCGAGCGCGTGACCTTCGACGTCCCGCGTGGGAGGCTCGTCGCCGTCGTCGGTCCCTCGGGTGCCGGAAAGAGCACGCTGCTCTCGATCCTCGCGGGCTTCGAGCGTCCGTCCTCGGGCACGATCTCGTTCGCGGGCACCGACTGGCGCAACCTCTCGCCGAGCGAGCGAGCGGTGGGCATGAGTTTCGACGACGCCGCGCTGCACGAACACCTCACCGTGCGCGCCAACATCGACAGCGCCGCGCTCGGACGCGGAGAACCGTCCGACCGCCGCCACGACCGCGTGAAGAGCCTGATGCGCTCGCTCGGGATCGAGCACCTCGCCGATCGGCATCCCGCCGCGCTTTCGGCCGGCGAACGACGGCGAACCGCGATCGCGCGCGTCTTCATCCGCGCCCCGCAGCTCGTGCTGCTCGACGAACCTTTCGCGAACCTCGACCGCGCGAACCGCTTCACCATCCGGCAGATGGTGCGCGAACTGCAGCGCTCGACGGGCGCCGCCGCGGTCGTGGTGACGCACGATCCCACCGACGCGCTGGCGATCGCCGACGACATGCTCGTCCTCGTGCGCGGCGAGATCCGCGCGTTCGGGCCCGCCACCACGATCGCCGACCGACCACCCGACCTCGAGGTGGCGCAGCTCGTCGACGACCTCGGCATGCACGTGATCGAGGTCTCGGCCGACGGCCGCTGCGACGGTGCACGGCTCTCCCCTGCGCTCGTCGGCGAGATCGAGGCGCGCCGCCAGCGCTCCGGCGCGACCACGCCGACGCTCGTCGGCATGCGCCCGTGGCAGATCCGCGTGGACGACCCGCAGGCGCCGGCGATCGAGATCGAGGCGAAGCTCCTCGCGTGCGAGCCGGCCGGGGTGTTCACCGACCTCATCGCGCTGCGCCCCGACGGACGGACGCTGCGGGCGCGCGTCCCACGCGAACGCGCGCAGGAATTGCCGATCGGTGCGACCGTCCGCTTCCACATCGAGGAACGGGACGCGCACTTCTTCGCCGGACCGTGGCCGGGCCGGCGGCTCGATCCCTGATCCCGCACCGGACGAAAGTTCGGAGAGATCTCGCCGCTTCAAGTATGGTTCAGGCGATGGACGGATCGCGCGCTGACTCCCTCGACGACGCACTCCTGCCGCGGATCGCGCTCTCGCGTCACGTGGCGGGCGATCCGACGGAAGGCGCGCGCCGTGAATGGCTCGCGACGACCGGTTCCGGCGACTACGCGCTCGGCACCACGTCGATGATCGCGACGCGCCGCTACCACGGGCTTCTCGTCGCCGCTGCGCGCGCGCCCATCGGTCGACGCATGCTCGTTCCGTTCATCGACGAGGACGTGTCGGTCGCAGGAGTGCGCGCCACGCTCGGCGCGCGTCGTTGGTCCGACGGCTCGCTCGACCCGGACGGACATCGACGGCTCGCAGGCTTCGCGCTCGAGGGCTCGACGCCCACCTGGACCTACGAGGTCGGCGCCGCGCGACTTGAGAAGCGCGTGGTGATGCTGCGCGACCTGCGCGCGGTTGCCGTGATCTGGACGCTGGTCGATGCGCCCGAACCCGCGTCGCTCGACGCGCGCATCTTCGTGGAGCACCGCGGTCACCACCAACTTGATCCCGACGCCACCTGGACCCCCGAGGTCGCGCTCGTCGCGGGCGGCGTGCGCATCGGGCTCCCGGCGAATCGCCTCGCGGCCGATCCGACCGAGCTCTTCGTCGCCGGCGACGGCGCGGTGTTCGCACCCGCTTCAAGCTGGTGGCGGCGTCACCTCCTGCTCGAGGAGCGCGCGCGCGGCTACGACAGCATGGGTTCGGCGTGCCACGCCCTCACGGCCTCGATGACGCTCGTGCCCGGTCAATCGCGCGCCCTCGTCGTCGGGCTCGCACCCTCGATCGCGGGCTCGACGCACGAGCCGCAGGCGATCCTCGATGCCGAACGCGCGCGACAGGCGGCGCTCCTCGCGCGTGCCGGAATGTTCGAGGCCCCCGTCGAGATCCAGTCGCTGGCGCTCGCGGCCGATGCGTTCATCGTGAAGCGCCGACGGCGCGACGGCAGCGAAGGCCGCTCGATCATCGCGGGTTTCCCGTGGTTCGAGGACTGGGGCCGCGATGCGATGATCGCGCTACCCGGCCTTCTCCTCCAGACCGGCCGCGCAAACGAGGCGAAGCTCGCGATCGAGACCTTCCTCGATCACGTGTCGGAAGGGCTCCTGCCGAACCGCTTCCCCGACGAGACCAGCGTGCCCGAGTATCACGCCGCCGATGCGCCGCTCCTCGCGATCGTGGCGGCGGCCGAGACCTTCCGCGCGAGCGGGGACGGCGCGTGGCTTGCGCGCGTGGCACCCGCGCTCCTCGGGATCGTCGACCGGTACGTGCGCGGCACGCACCACGGGATCGGGATCGATGCCGACGGACTGGTGCGCGCGGGCGAACTCGGTCTCCAACTCACGTGGATGGATGCGAAGGTGAACGGCACGGTGGTCACACCGCGTGCCGGAAAGCCGATCGAACTGTCGGCACTCTGGATCGAGGCGCTCGCGTCGCTCGGCGAACTCCTCCGGCTCGACACGCCCGCGCGCGACCCGGTCGCCGCCGAGCGCCTCGCGTCGCTCGCCGCACGCGCACAGGAGTCGTTCGCGCGCTTCTGGAACCCCGATCAGCAGTGCTTCCGCGACGTACTCGATTCGAGCGACGCGCCCGGCGACGTCGCCGGCATCGGCAACGGCGGCGGCGTCGCCGATCTCGTGCGACCGAACCAGCTCTTCGCGCTGGTGGCTGCGCGGCTCTCGATGCCGCAGGACTGGCGCACGCGTGCGCTCGCCAGGATCGCCACGCACCTTGCGACGCCGCTGGCGGTGCGCACGCTCGCCCCCGCCTCGCCCGGCTACCGCGGACGCTACGAAGGCGACCAGCGCTCGCGCGACTTCGGCTACCACAACGGCACCGCATGGCCCTTCCTCGCGGGGCTGCGCATGCGCGCCGAGCATCTTCTCGATCCGACGCGCGGCGAACGGCTCGCGCAACTGGCGCTCGCCGATCTCGCCGGTCAACTGCGCGACGGCGGCCTTGGCTCGATCGCCGAGGTGGCCGACGCCGATCCACCGCACGACCCGCGCGGATGCCCGATGCAGGCGTGGAGCGTGGGCTGCATCCTCGATGCGCTGCGCACCGCGCGGGGTGAGGGTTTCCGCAGGACGACCGACGCTTCATCCGAAACGGCCGGTGCGTCGTCGCGCGGAGAGAACCGATGAGCGGCCGCGGAACTTCAGGTCCGATCCACACCGCCGAGCACTCGCGGCTTCGCGCCTCGCGCGCGGGCCTCGCGCACTGGCGCGCCTGGGGCCCCTACGTCTCGTGCCGCCAGTGGGGCACGGTGCGCGAGGACTACTCGGCCGACGGCAGCGCATGGGATTCGTTCCCGCACGAGCATGCGCGCAGCCGCGCGTACCGCTGGGGCGAGGACGGACTCGCGGGATGGTGCGACAAGGACCAGCACCTCTGCCTGTCGCTTGCGCTCTGGAACGGCCGCGACGCGATCCTGAAGGAGCGACTCTTCGGCCTCACGAACTCGGAGGGCAATCACGGCGAGGACGCGAAGGAACTCTGGTGGCACGAGGACGCGCTGCCGAGCCATGCGTGGAACCGGATGCTCTACGCGTATCCGCAGCGGGCGTTCCCATACGCGGCGCTCGTCGACGCGAACCGCACGCGCACGAAGCTCGAGCCCGAACTCGAGCTGCTCGACACCGGCATCCTCGACGACGACCGCTTCTTCGAGGTGTGGGTGACGTACGCGAAGCGCGGCGAGCACGAGACGGCGATGCGCGTCGAGGTGATGAACCGCGGACCGGAGACGGCCGAGATCCACGTGATCCCGCAGCTCTTCTTCCGCAACACGTGGTCGTGGAGAGAGGGAGCGGGAACCTCCGCTTCGGGGCGCGACGACGCGGCCCGCCCCTCGATCGAGGGTGCGCGCTCGCGCGATGCGCTGGTCGCGACCTGCCCCGCGCTCGGCACGATGGAGCTGCGCTCGCAGCCATGCCGCGACGGCGACATCTCGAATGCCTGCGAATGGCTCTTCTGCGAGAACGAGACGAACGCCGAGCGGCTCTTCGGCCTGAAGCCGGGCCCCGACGCGGCCAACCACCGCCCGAAGGATGCGTTCCACGCGCGCATCGTCGAGGGCCGCACCGACGCGGTGAACGCGCGCGCGAAGGGCACGAAGGCCGCGCTCTGGCATCGGCTGAAGCTCGCACCCGGCGCGCGCGCGACGATCGACCTCGTCCTCTGCCCTGCCGACAGCGACTTCACGCCGGCAGACGTACCCGCGCTGCTGGAGTCGCGTCAGCGCGAGGCCGACGAGTTCTACGAGGTCATTCACCGAGGACTCGACGACGCCGAGGAGCGGCGCGTGCAGCGGCAGGCGTACGCGGGCCTCCTCTGGTCGAAGCAGTACTACGAGTTCGACGTGCGGCGCTGGCTCGACGGCGATCCGGCGCAACCCGCGCCGCCGGCCTCGCGGAAGGCAGGCAGAAACGCGCACTGGCGGCATCTCGCGGCGTCGAGCGTGCTCTCGATGCCCGACACGTGGGAGTACCCGTGGTTCGCGGCGTGGGATCTCGCGTTCCACTGCGTGGCGATCGCGAACATCGACGCCGAGTTCGCGAAGGGCCAGCTCCTCAAGATCACGACCGACCACTACATGCATCCCGCGGGCGAACTGCCCGCGTACGAGTGGAACTTCAGCGACGTGAACCCGCCGATCCACGCGTGGGCCGCGTGGCGCGTCTTCCAGATCGACCGGCGGCGCACGGGCGAGGCCGACCTCGACTTCCTCGCGACGATCTTCAATCGCCTTCTTCTCAACTTCACCTGGTGGGTGAACCGCAAGGACTCGTCGGGCCGCAACATCTTCGAGGGCGGCTTCCTCGGCCTCGACAACGTCGGGGTGTTCGATCGCTCGCAGCCGCTTCCCGGCGGCGGACGCCTGCAGCAGGCCGACGGCACGAGCTGGATGGCGATGTTCGCGCTCACCATGATGCGGATCGCGATCGAGCTTGCGCACGAGCGGCCGCTCTACCAGGACATGGCCGCGAAGTTCTTCGAGCACTTCCTGCAGATCGCCGAGGCGATGACGCAGATGGGTGGCGGAACGATCGGACTGTGGGACGAGACCGACGGCTTCTACTACGACCTCATGCAGATGCCCGATGGCCGCGTGGAGCCGATCCGCGTGCTCTCGGTGGTCGGCCTGATCCCGCTGTTCGCGGTCGAGACGATCGAACCCGAGGTGCTCGCGCAGCTGCCGATCTTCCGCGAGCGGCTCGAGTGGTTCCTCGCGGAGCGCCCCGAGATGGCCGCGCTCGTCTCGCGCTGGAACGAGCCCGGCCGCGGCGAAAGGCGGCTGCTCTCGCTCCTGCGCGGACACCGGATGAAGTGCCTGCTGCGCAAGACGCTCGACGAACGGCACTTCCTCTCGCCCTATGGAGTGCGCAGCATCTCGCGCGCGCTCGCCGACAAGCCGTACACGCTGTGGATCGAGGGGCGCGCGTACACCGTGCGCTACGAGCCGGCCGAGAGCCAGAGCGGGCTCTTCGGCGGCAACTCCAACTGGCGCGGACCGATCTGGATGCCGATGAACCTGCTGCTCGTCGAGAGCCTGCAGAAGTTCCACCACTACTACGGCGACGACTTCCGGATCGAACTGCCGGTTGGTTCGGGACGCATGGGCACACTGCTCGACGCCGCCGACGAGATCTCGCGGCGCGCGACGCGGCTCTTCCTCCCGGACGAGCGCGGCGTGCGGCCGTCGCTCGCGATGCACGAGAAGTTCTCGACGGATCCGACGTTCAGCAGGCTCGTGAACTTCTACGAGTACTTCGACGGCGACACGGGTCGAGGCTGCGGAGCGGCACACCAGACGGGCTGGACCGCGTGCATCGCGAAGATGATGACGCCGCGCGGCAGCGCGCATGCGGAGCGGTTGGTTTGATGTCGCGGTCGATGGTGCAGGTCCGACCCCGGGCACCCGATCAAACGACTCGCACGTCGTGACGTCGCACGACCAACGGCTGCGCCCCGTTCATGGGAACCGGGGAGCGCGGAACGTGGGGCCGAACTGAAGTTCGTCGAACCCGGGAGTACGCTCGAACCGTGTGCCCGCAGACGAAGTCTGCGGAATAGAGGACGCGGGGATCGAACTGGAGCATGTCGAATCCGGGAGGACGCTCGAACCGTGTGCCCGCAGACGAAGTCTGCGGAACAGAGGACGCGGGGGTCGAACTGGAGCATGTCGAATCCGGGAGTACGCTCGAACCGTGTGCCCGCAGACGAAGTCTGCGGAACAGAGGACGCGGGGGTCGAACTGGAGCATGTCGAATCCGGGAGTACGCCCGAACCGTGTGCCCGCAGCCGAAGTCTGCGGAACAGAGGACGCGGGGGTCGAACCGTCGAACGCGCACGTCATCCGCTCCGCAGACTTCGGCTTCGCCTCCGTCGGCGGGCACACGTGTCGGTCGACGGATGACGGAATCAACAGGTCCGACGTGCACTTCAAACTTCGCCCACATGCGTGGCGGGCTTCCCACTCCCGCTGGTGGGGTGGCCGAGCGGTTGAAGGTTGGGGCTCCGCCTGCGGCATTCGCGGGCGTCGAGCGCGACGGCATCCCGATCCGCCTCGTCGTCTTCGGCTCGCCGTATCGCTGCGGATACGGCTTCGCCTCGCCTCCTTGCGCCTCGGGCGCCGACGCGCTCTTTGGCCTCGCGCCTCCCTTGGCGGAACCCCGTCTTGAAAACCGGCAGACCCTCACGTGCTGCACCGAGCCGCGTCGAACTTCCCACGCGAGCGTGGTAGACTCGAACTCCCGCTGGTGGGGTGGCCGAGCGGTTGAAGGTACCGGTCTTGAAAACCGGCAGACCCGTCAGGGTCTCGAGGGTTCGAATCCCTCCCCCACCGTTTCTGGAGCCGCCTGCAAGCCCGCGGGGCTTGCGTCGACGACGGCAGTGAGGAAAGCGCGACTCGTTGTGCGGGTGCGTGAATCCGGACGAGATTTCCGATATCCTCGCGGGCCTTGACGGACGAGCGCTCCATCCTCGAACGCGTCGCCGCTGGCGATCCGGGTGCCCCCGCCGAGTGCATCTCGCGGTTCAGCGGTCTCGTCTGGAGCCTCGCGCGACGGCTTTCCTCGTCGGCAACCGACGCCGAGGACGCCGTCCAGGAGATCTTCATCGACCTCTGGAAGAGCGCGGGACGGTTCGACAGCTCGATCGCGAGCGAGACGACCTTCGTGGCGATGATCGCGCGAAGGCGCCTCATCGACCGCGGCCGGCGCAAGATGCGCCGCCCCGAGGTGCCGCAGATCGCGGAGACCGTCGCCGACCGCCGCGAGTCGTTCGACCGCTCCGAGCTCGGCGAGCAGCAGTCGATCGCGCAGCAGGCCTTCAAGCAGCTCCGCCCCGAGCAGCAGCAGGTGCTGCAGCTGGCGATCCACCACGGCTGCTCGCACGAGCAGATCGCGACTGCGACGGGGATGCCGCTTGGCACCGTGAAGACCCACGCGCGGCGCGGCCTCATCAAGATCCGCCAGATCCTCGCCGAGCAGGGCCTCCTCACTCCTGAGGAGATCGCGCGCGCATCGGCGGTCTCCGATGGATCGGTCGCGCGCTCCGAACGCGAGGCTCCCGCGAAGGGCGGTCGCTCATGAGCGGCCACACGCCGGATGCACGCCTGGAACTCCGCGAGCGACTCGTCGAGAGCGCGGCCGACCGCGCGCTCTTCGGAGGCAGCTCGACGATCGATGACGTCGAGACCGCGCGCGAACTCGACCTCGATCTCGAGGCGGAACAGCTCGTCTTCGAACAGATCGTGGCCGAACTCGCGGCGCAATCCGCGCTCTCCGATCGAGCGCCGATGCCCGTGCACGTCGAGGCCAGGCTTCGCAACCTCTGCACCGCGATGCACGCGCCGCGCGCCGCGGGCGAAGCCGCGACGAAATCCGACCCTGCACCGCTGAAGTTCTCGACCGAACCTCGCGGCACGCGCCTCGACTGGCTGGCCGCCGCCGCATGCGTCGCGATCGGCGCGGCCGGCACCGCGCTCGTGCTCCGCGCGGGCAACGACACGGATGAGCGATCGTCCCGCCGAGCGGCCGATCTCGATTCATATCTCGCCACGCATCCCGGGACGATGCGCGTCCGCTGGACGGGTACGGAGGACGATCACGTGATCGGTCCGGTCGGTGGCGAAGTCTGCTTCGACGCGACCACCAACGACGGCATCCTCGTCATCGAGGGTCTCGCGCCGAACGATCCCGCGCGCGAGCAGTACCAGCTGTGGATCTTCGACGCGACGCGCGACGAGCGCTTTCCCGTCGACGGCGGCGTCTTCGACGTGCCGAAGGACGGACGCGCGATCATCCCGGTCGTCGCGCGGCTTCCGGTGTCGAAGCCGGTCCTCTTCGCCGTGACGGTCGAGAAGCCCGGCGGGGTCGTCGTCAGCGATCGCCGCATCGCGCTCGTCGCGAAGCCCTGACGTCCCGGCTCCGCCGAAGCGCCCCCCGTCTCAAACCCGCCGGCAGCGCCACGGCGACCGTCGGCGCGGCGGCACCTGTTGTCAAAGGCGAAAAATCGACAACGGAACCGTTCGACGCGGAAACGGCGTGTGCGCGGACTCGTACCATGCGCGACCCATGCTTCCGACGACCTCCTGCCGTCTTGCGGCACCCGTTCTTCTCCTCGCGCTCTCCCCGATCGTCGCCGTCGCGCACGCGAACGAGCTCGACCCGACGATGGGCCTCTGCCGCTACCCCGACATCTCGGGCGACTCGATCGTCTTCACCTACGGCAACGACCTCTGGATCGTGCCGAAGGACGGCGGCACCGCACGCCCGCTCGCGAATCCCCCCGGCTTCGAGGGCACCTCGCGCTTCTCGCCGGACGGGCGGACCATCGCCTTCCGCGCGAACTACGACGGGGGCAACGATCTCTACACGATGTCGATCGAAGGCGGCATCCCGCAGCGCGTGACGCACCACCCCGCGCCGGAAGGCCTCTGCGAGTGGACGCCCGACGGCAAGGGGCTCGTGTTCATGACGGCGGCCCTCGAGGGGCTCGGTCGCGCGCAGAAGCTCTACACCGTCGCGGCGACGGGCGGGCTTCCCGAGAAGCTCCCCGTGCCCTACGGCGCGAACGGCTCGATCGACAAGACCGGCGAGTGGCTCGTGTACACGCCGCACTCGACCGACACGCGCACGTGGAAGCGCTACCGCGGCGGCATGGCGACCGACATCTGGATCTTCAACCTGAAGACCGGCGAGTCGCGCCAGATCACCGACTGGGAGGGCACCGACACGCTGCCGATGTGGCACGGCCGCAAGGTCTACTTCCTCTCCGACCGGAGCGCCGCCGAGGGCAACGTGCTCAACGTGTGGAGCCACGACGTCGACTCGAAGGAGACCAAGCAGGTCACGCGCTTCAAGGAGCACGACGTGAAGTGGCCCGCGATCGGACCCGACGACGGTGGTGCGGGCGAGATGGTGCTCCAGCACGGCGCGCAGATCTACCGCCTCGACCTCGGCAACAACGCGTCGAGCCCCGTGAAGATCGTGGTCCCGGGTGACCGCGAGACGCTGCGCGTGGCGATCGAGGATGCCGCGGAGAACATCCAGGGCGCCTCGATTTCCCCGAGTGGAAAGCGCGTCGCCGTGGTCGCGCGCGGCGACATCTGGTCGGCGCCCGCCGAGAACGGCACGCCGCGCAACATGACGCGCACCGACGGCGTCTTCGAGCGCAGCGCCACGTGGAGCCCCGACGGAAAGACGATCGCGTTCTTCTCGGATGCGACCGGCGAGTACGAGCTCTACACGATGCCCGCCGACGGCCGCGCCGATGGCAAGCCCGCCGAGCCGAAGCGCATCACGACGAATGGCGCCCACTTCCGCACCGGCATCACCTGGTCGCCCGACTCGAAGTCGGTCGTCCTCCAGGACAAGGCCGGCAACATCGAGCTCGTGAAGCTCGAGGACGGCGCGACCACGCTCCTCGACAGGAATCCCGAGGCGCCGCGCGCGGTGGACATCTCGTTCTCGCACGACTCGCGCTGGATCACCTGGAGCCGCTCGTGCGACACGACCGAGCTCGACGCGGTCTACCTCTACGACACGAAGGAGACCGATCCAGCCAAGGCGCGCGCGCAGGTGACGAGCGGCTTCTACTCCGACTCGAGCCCGACCTTCGACCGCAAGGGCGAATGGCTCGTCTACACCAGCCAGCGCAACTTCTCGCCGACCTACGGCGAGTTCGACACCACGTGGATCTACAACAACTCGCAGGTCCTCATGGCGGTGCCGCTCAAGAAGGACTTCAAGCTCCCGTGGCTGCCGACCAGCGACGAGGAAGGCCAGAAGGACGACGGCCGGCCCTCGGGCGGAGGCGCTCCCGCAGCCGCTCCCGGCGCCGGTGGACCTCCGGCCGGTGGCATGCCGCCAGGTGGACGTCGTCGCCGCGGCGCGGAGTCGTCGGTCGTGTCGGCGGAGCCGTCCTCCGGTGAAACGACCTTGGCGCAGGAGGAGCAGAAGTCCGATGCCCCCGCCGCCACCGGCGCATCCGGCACGTGGAACTGCACCGTCCGGATCGACAACGCGCCGGTCGCCGTCAAGCTCGTCCTCACCGAGACGGACGGCGCGGTGAAGGGCACGGCGACGTCGATCATGGGGCGCGCCGATCTCACGGGCACCTACGACGCCGCCACGGGCGCACTGAAGCTCAGCGGCACCGTGAACGGCAGCGTCTTCGAACTCGATCTCAAGGTCGCGGGCGACTCGATCTCCGGCAGTGCCTCGAGCACCGGCGAGGACGGCGCCGCGGTGAAGATCGACTTCACTGGCACGCGCGTCGTCGAGAAGAAGGACGGCGACGGTGAGAAGAAGGACGAGAAGAAGGAAGAGAAGAAGGAGGTCGTGATCGACCTCGATGGCTTCGAGGCTCGCGCCGTGCAGCTCCCCGCGGCGGCTGGCTCCTTCGGCTCGATCGCATTCAACGATCGCAACGAACTCCTCTATGGCCGCGACGGATCGGTGCGGATCCTCGACCTCACGTCGAAGACACCCACCGAGGCGACCGGCGCGACCGGCATGCGCTTCGACATGTCGGCCGACGGCAAGAAGCTCCTCATGGGCGGCCGCGGCGGCGCGACGATCGCGGGCGCATCGACCGGCGCCACCGCGAAGCCGATCGTCACGAGCCCGATGCTGGTCGAGGTCCACCCGCGCCACGAGCGCGCGCAGATCCTCGCGGACACCTGGCGCATCTTCCGCGACTACTTCTACGACCCGGGCATGCACGGCGTCGACTGGAAGGCGATCCGCGAGAAGTACGAGGCGATGCTGCCCGCGGTCGTCACGCGCGAGGACCTCAACTACCTGATCGCCGAGATGATCTCGGAACTGAACGTCGGCCATGCGTACCTGCAGGGACCGGGCGACGTCGAGAACGCATCGAGCCGCAACGTGGGACTCCTCGGCGTCGCGTTCGAGCGGGCCACCAACGAGGACGGCTCCCCCGCCGCCGCGTGGAAGCTCGCGAAGTTCACGCGTGGCGCCGACTTCGACCACGCCGCGCGCAGCCCGCTTGCGGCGCAGGGTGTCGGCGTCGCGGAGGGCGAGTACCTGCTCGCGGTCAACGGCGAGCCGATCGATCCCTCGAAGGATCCGTGGGCGCCGTTCATCGGGTTCGCGGGACGCCCCGTCACGCTCACCGTCTCGAAGAAGCCCGTCCTCGACAAGGAGGCGCGCGATGTCGTCGTCAACACCCTCGCGAGCGAGGAGGAACTCAACTACAGCGCGTGGGTCGAATCGAAGCGCAAGCGCGTCGAGGAGCTCTCGGGCGGCAAGGTCGGCTACATCTACGTGCCGAATACGGGCGTCGACGGGCAGACCGAGCTCGTGCGCCAGTTCTTCGGGCAGCGTACGAAGCCGGCGCTCCTCATCGACGATCGATGGAACGGCGGCGGGCAGATCCCGACGCGCTTCATCGAGCTCCTCAACCGCCCGGTCACCAACTACTGGGCGCGTCGCGACGCGCGCGACGGGGTGTGGCCGCCCGACGGCCACTACGGACCGAAGGCGATGCTCGTGAACGGCCTCGCCGGCTCGGGCGGCGACATGTTCCCGTGGCTCTTCAAGCACAACAAGCTCGGCGAGGTGATCGGCATGCGCACCTGGGGCGGGCTTGTCGGCATCTCGGGCAATCCGAGGCTCATGGACGGCGGCACCATCGCCGTGCCGACGTTCGGCTTCTACGAGA
>JAJTGL010000143.1 GCA_021297795.1 Planctomycetaceae bacterium | reverse complement strand
GGACGTCGCGCGCGGGCTGCTCGGGGATGTGTCGTTCGACGCGATCCGCGCGATTCCGGTGCTTGGCGAGAGCCCCGACCGCGACGCGATCGAGGATCTCCTCGTCCGCTACGCACGCGGAACGATCGTCGGTGGACGCGCGTGGGGCGCGGGCTACTACGGCTGGCCCGCGGTGCGCGGCCTGCAGGCGCTCGTCCTCAACATCGCCTGCGCCGCGTGGCTTGCGCGCGCACTCGCCGCCTCGCGCGGCCACGAGCATGTCACGATCGACGACGCACGCGACGCACTCGGCCGCGTCGACCGCCATGCCGGCCGCGCGCCGTGGCTCGGCTCGGTCGGCGAGCGCCTGCGCCTCGAGTACTTCCGTCTCGACGACGGACTGCGGCGCATCGTCCGCGAGAGCATCTGACGCCCGGCGTCGCCGTCAGCGCGCCAGCATCGGTACCAACCTGGGAACCAGCAGACGCAGCGCATTGCCGCGATGGCTTCGCGCATTCTTCTCGGCGGGCGAGAGCTCGGCGCTCGTGCGGCCATCCTCGAGGACGAGGAGCGGGTCGTAGCCGAAGCCGTTCGTGCCTCGCGGCGCACGGCCGATGACGCCGTCGAAGGTACCGCGCGACTCGGCCACGATCGCGCCATCGGGCCCCGCGATCGAGAGGACGCACACGAAGCGCGCGCGACGCTGCGCGTCCGGCACCTCTTCGAGTGCGGCGAGCAGCTTCGCGTTGTTCGCGCGATCGCGCTCCTCGCGCGTCGCACCGATGCGGCATAACGCGCGCTGTGGACGCCCGGGGCCCCGCCAAGCGCATCGACCTCGAGGCCCGAATCGTCCGCGAGCACGATGCAGCCGAGCACCTTCGCGTAGGCCCGCGCCTTGATGCGCGCGTTCTCCTCGAACGTCGCACCGTCCTCCTCGGGCTCGGGGATATCCGTCCGGCCGAGCGGGATGCAGCGGATCCCGAGCGGTCCGAGCACGGCCGATATCTCCTCGACCTTGTGCGGATTGGAAGTGGCGATCGTGAGTTCTCGCATGTTGCCTCGTTGGCGGCTTGCATCGTCCGCAGAAAAAGGCAGCCTACCCGCGGAGGCCCGTGATGCACGGGATTGGAAATGGGAACCACACGAATCGAACGTCCGGGCGCGGTCGCCGCTTCGACCGCTGTCGCTGCGCTGCTCACCGTCACCTCGGCACACGCCGAGCTGGTGTCGCTCCAGGCGACCCGCGACGCCACGCTCTATCAATCGAGCGATGGCAGCCTCGCGAACGGTGCGGGCCGCTACCTCTTCGCCGGCAAGACGAATCAGAACCTCGCGCGCCGCAGCCTCCTGCACTTCGACGTTGCATCGGCGGTGCCGACGGGCGCGGAGATCACCGCGGTGCGCCTCACGCTCAACCTCTCGCAGGTGAACAGCGGCAGCGGTGCGCGCGACGTGTCGCTCCACCTCGCGCTCTCGCCGTGGACGACGGGCGGCTCGAATCCACCCGACACGGAAAGCACCGGCGCCGCCCCACTCGCGGGCGACGCCACCTGGCTCCATAGTTCGTCGGACGGCGCGGGCGGCGGCAGCCTGTGGGACACCGCAGGCGGCGACTTCGCGGCCTTCGCGAGCGCGACCGTCTCCACGCAGGCCCTCGGCCTCTACACGTGGAGCTCGCTCGGGCTTCTCAACGACGTGCGTCTCTTCGCGGGCGACCCGACGCGCAACCTCGGCTGGTTCCTGATCGGCGATGAGAGCGCCGCGGGTACCGCGCGGCGCTTCGACAGTTCCGACGGCGCCGCCGAGGGAGGCATCGCGCCGGTGCTTGAGATCGAGTTCACGCCGGTCCCGGCGCCCGCAGGCGCCGCCGTACTCGTCTGCGCCGCGCTCGCGCGCACGCGCCGCCGCCGCTGAATCCGTCAGGTCTGCAGCACGCCCGTCCGGTACGCGCCGGGGGCCTGGAGCGGCGCCTGCGCGGCAACCGCAAGCGCGAGCGACAGCTCGTCGCGCGTGCGTGTCGGCTCGATGATGCGGTCGACCCAGCCACGGCTCGCCGCGTAGCGGATGTCCTGCTGCTCGTTGTAGCTCGCGGTGATCGCGGCAAGGAGCTGCTTGCGCATCTCCTCGTCGATCTTCTCGCCCTTTCGCTCGCGCGCCGCGAGATCGATCGAGAGGAGCGTCCCCGCGGCCTGCGCAGCGCCCATCACGGCGAAGCGCGAACCCGGCCACGCGAGCGTGAGCAGCGGATCGAACGCGCGCCCGCACATCGCGTAGTTGCCGGCGCCGTAACTCCCGCCGACGACAAGCGAAATCTTCGGCACCACGCAGTTCGACATCGCGTTCACCATCTTCGCGCCCGAGCGGATGATGCCGCCCTGCTCGCTGTCGCGGCCGACCATGAAGCCCGTCGTGTCGGTGACGAAGAGGATCGGCAGGCCCTTCTGGTTGCAGTCCATGATGAACCGCGCCGCCTTGTCGGCCGAGTCGTCGTAGATCACGGCGGGCATGTTCGTCGCGCTCGAGGGCCCGGCCTTGCCGCCCGGCATCTTGCGCTGCGTCAGCTTCTTCTGGTTCGCGACGATGCCGCAGGGGAACCCCGCGACACGCGCGTATGCGCACACGAGCGATGCTCCGTACTCCGCGCGGTACTCGTCCATCGAGCCCGCATCGACGAAGCACGCGAGGAGGTCGCGCATGTCGTACTGGGCGCCCGGTTCGGCCTTGAAGACCTTGTAGACGTCGTCGGCCGCGCGCGCGGGCGCCTCGGCCGCGAACGGCGCACGCGCCTTCGCGGGCGCGGTGCGCACTGCGGAGAAGACGCGCCGGAGCCGCGCGATGCACGCGGGGTCATCCTTCTCGCGGAAATCGATCGTGCCCGAGATCTGCGCGTGCATCTCGGCGCCACCGAGCTCCTCGCTCGAGACATCCTGCCCGATCGCGGCCTTCACGAGCGCAGGGCCCGCGAGATAGAGGCCGCTGCCCTCGGTCATCAGCAGCGTGTCGCACAGGACGGGGAGATATCCACCGCCGGCGACGCAGTTCCCCATGATCGCGGCGATCTGCGGGATTCCCTGCGCGCTGATCACCGCGTTGTTCCGGAAGATGCGTCCGAAGTCGTCGGTGTCGGGGAAGACATCCTCCTGGAGCGGCAGGAAGACGCCCGCGCTGTCGACGAGGTAGAGGAGCGGCAGCCGCGCGCGCTCGGCGATCGCCTGCGCGCGGATGATCTTCTTGCAGGTCATCGGGAAGAACGCGCCGGCCTTCACGGTGGCGTCGTTCGCGATCACCATCGAAAGCCGGCCATCGACCTCGGCGATCGTCGTGACGACGCCCGCCGCGGGCGCGCCGCCGTACTCGCGGTACATGCCCCACGCGCTGAAGAGACCGCACTCCATCGCCGCGGTACCCGGATCGGCGAGCAACGCCAGCCGTTCGCGCGCGGTGAGGCGCCCGTTGCGGTGCTGGCGCTCGATGCCCGACTTGCCGCCGCCCTCCTCGATCCTCGCTGCCTCGGCGCGGTACTCGGATGTCTTCTGCTCGAGCATGGATGGGGTCGTCGTCATGCGGGCCTCGGGAAGTACCCTCGGGAAGGGCTGCTGGGGATCTCTCGACGGGCGCGGAGAATAGACCACGCGGCCTCCGTCGACGGCGCGGGCGCGGTGAAGTTCCGAGAACTGTCCGGCAGCACCCCAAACCCCTCTCAGTCAACCCCTTGCGGCGGCGCGGCGGATTCGGCTATCCTCTCCGCTTCCCCACACGCAAGGAAAGGCGGCGGGATTGCCGCCCCGTGCACGACACGGAAGACACGGAAGAATTAGAAGGACACCGATTTTCCAATGACCACCACGATCGTCGAAGCCAGCCGTCATCACGCCAAGGACACCGGTTCCACCGAAGTCCAGATCGCGGCCATCACCGCCCGCATCGCTGAGCTCCAGGATCACTTCCGCGCGCACAAGAACGATCACGCGTCGCGCCGCGGCCTCCTCCTCCTCGTCGGCAAGCGCAACCGCCTGCTGAAGTACCTCGCGTCGACGGATCGCGAGAGCTACCTCGAACTCATCAAGCGCCTCGGCCTCCGCAAGTAAGCGCCCGCGCGCCGCGTCCGCGGCCGTGCGGTCCTTCTGCGGCGTCGCCGCATGCGCACATCCGCAATCGCGGCGCCTTGCGCCGGCGTTGTGCCATTGGCACGCGCCCCCACAGCTCTTTCATTCCCCAAACCCGGGCGCCTGAGGCGCCCAACGCCGCGAATGCGCGGCATTAGGAGACATCTATGGCAGTCACCATCGTCGAGAAGAACATCGGAGGCCGCGTCCTCCGCTTCGAGACGGGCCGCGTCGCGAAGCTCGCGAACGGCGCCGTCATGGCCACGTACGGCGAGACCACCGTCCTCGCGACCTGCGTCCGCGCCAACCCCCGCGTGGGCATCGACTTCTTCCCGCTCACCTGCGACTACCGCGAGAAGATGGGTGCCGGCGGCAAGTTCCCCGGCGGCTTCCGCAAGCGCGAGGGCCAGCCCAGCGAGAAGGAAGTCCTCACGATGCGCATGATGGATCGTCCGATCCGTCCGCTCTTCCCCGAGGGCTTCTGCGACGAGATCCAGCTGCAGGCGTGGGTCATGAGCCACGACGCGCAGAACGACTCCGACGTCCTCGCGTGCACCGCCGCGTCGGCCGCGCTCTACATCACCGACGCGCCCTACCAGGGCCCGGTCGCGACGGTCCGCGTCGCCCGCGTCATCACCGAGCAGGGCGAGCGCTTCGTCGTCAACCCGACGCAGGCGCAGATGGAGTTCAGCGACCTCGACCTCGTGCTCTCCGGCCACAAGGACGGCATCAACATGATCGAGG
>JAJTGL010000047.1 GCA_021297795.1 Planctomycetaceae bacterium | reverse complement strand
ACATCGCCGAGAGTGCGGCGAAGAGGCGGTTCTGGAGGTCGACCTTGTCGACGAGGGTGGTGCCGGTGGCGAAGGTGGTCATGGCGTTTCCAGCGGAACTCGGCGGGGACGGACTTCGGTACGGCATGCGCAGCCTGCACCTACGTCGCCCGTCCCGGGCCTGAAGAGTAGCCGCTCCCCCATCGTCGGATCGGGCGCAAAAAGCGGCGGGCGGCGAAGAACCGACGCGTCGGTCTCCGCCGCCCAGCCTGTGCGGAGGGCACGGGGCCCTCGCCGCGCTCCGAGGGGGAGCGCTGTCCGTGTCGCCGAGCAACCAGCGACCTCAATCCGTCTCTGACCCGCCCGACTCAGCCCTGCGACAGCAGGTATCCGACGATCGTTCCGCCGATCGCAACGCGCACAAGGCCACGCAGGGCGATCAACTGCGGCGTCATGGGCATGCGGCGCACGATCGCTGCATAGGACGCGGGGATCACGAGGAAGAGCGTTCCCGTCGCGACGGCAAGCCAGCCGAGCGCCGTGACGAGGACGCGCGCGTCGGTCGTCCAGACGTTGTGCAGAAGGATGATGGGCAGCCCGACGAGCAGCGCGTAGAGCCCCGACAGAAACGGCGCGAGCGGATGCGTCACCGCGCTTGCCATCGCGGCGATCCACGCCTTCGACCGGAGCAAGAGGCTCGTGCCAACGACGAGCAGCGCGCTCGCGAGATACCACTCGATGAAGCGCTGCGCGAAATGCGCAGCGTCGGAACCGTCGATTGTGCCCGGCATGCTGGTCTCCCTTCGCCGGTCCCGACGCCACGAGGGCGTGCGCCGACCGACGCCACGAGGGCGTGCGCCGACGGGGAACCGTAGGGAGGCCGCGCACGCAGTCGAGCGAGTCGGATCGAATCCGACCACCTTCAGCGCAAAGCGGGCGGCGTCCGCGCTCAAGCGTCCCCGCGTGACCGTGCCCGCTCGGGTGCGCGCAGGGATGCATGCGCGATGGAGCGATGTCCTCACGCGCGCCGCGCGGAGATGTCGGCGCTCGTCACGAAATCGCTCGGGAGAAGTCCGACGGGGATCGCGGCCACGATCTTCCGGTAGAGCGGGTCGTCCCACGCGGTCAGCGCGTCGACGTAGCCAGGCTTCGAGGCGATGACGATGTCGGCGAGGCCCGCGGCCTCGGCATCGCGCCGGATCTCGTCGATGTGGACGGCGCCGGAAACGCATCCGACGAGCGCCTCGAGGTCGTGACGAAGCGCCTCGGGCAGCGGACGGAGCAGCGCGAGGTCGGAGACCGCCACGCGTCCACCCGGCCGGAGCACGCGCGCGATCTCGCGCCAGACCTGGGCCTTGTCAGGCGACAGGTTGAGCACGCAGTTCGAGATGACCACGTTGACGCTTGCGTCCGCAACGGGCAAGTGCTCGATCTCGCCAAGCCGGAACTCGACGTTGTCGAGCCCGGTCTCGCGGCGGTAGAGCGCGATGTTCGCGCGCGCCTTCGCGAGCATGCCGGGCGTCATGTCGACGCCGATGACGCGGCCCGTCGCCCCGACCTTCGGCCCCGCGATGAAGCAGTCGAAGCCACCGCCTGCGCCGAGGTCGAGCACGATCTCTCCCGCGCGCAGCGACGCAAGCGCGGTCGGATTGCCGCAGGAAAGTCCCATGTTCGCCGACTCGGGCGCCGAGGCGAGCTCCTCCTTCGAGTAGCCGATCGCGGCGGCGAGCTGTTCGGGCGTGAAGGTGGAAGGCCCGCAGCACCCGCCGCCCGCGCAGCAGGCGGCGCCGGCAGGCTCCGCGCGTGCATCGTTCCTGGCATCATTCCACGTGCCCGCGCGGGCGATCTCGGAGTAGCCCTCGCGCACGCGGTCGCGGGTCGTGTGCGCCGATTCGGTTGCAATCTTGTCGCTCATGCGCGCACGATAGCGCCGCCGTGCGAAGCCACGGTTCAGGCGGACAGGGAGTCTTCCCACTCTTCAGCGACGAGCCGTGCGAGACGATCAGTCGCACACACCCCAGTTCGAGAGCACGATGGCGAGATCAATGCCGTTCACGATGCCGTTGCCGTCGAGGTCGGCCTCGAGTCCGAGGCCCTTCTCGCCCCACTGCGTGAGCACCACCGCGAGGTCGGCGGCGTTCACCGCGCCGTCGTTGAAGAGGTCGCCGAGGCAACACGAGGGAAGCGCGGGATTCGTCGCGCACTCGCACACGTCGGGAGCGCCGTTCGCATCGAAGTCGGTGCAGTACTCGGAGATGCAGTTGCCGCCGGCGTCAGCGACGAGCGCACTCAACGGTTCCGCACCGCTTGCGCAGAAAGTCGTCGTAGCGACCGTGAGACCTTGTTCATCGGCGAGCACTGGATGCTGCTCGGCCGACGAATTGATCTCACCCGCGACGGAGCAATCGCTCATCGCAAGCACGAAATTCGGTCCAGAGCCGACAACAGCCGAACCACTCAGCGCCGTGTTCCCTTCGAAGTGGCAGCGTGTGATGTCGACCTCGCACGCGAGATCGGAGACCACTGCGCCACCACTCGACACGGAGGAGTTGCCACGGAACACACAGTCCTCGAGGTCTACGTGACTGTAGGAATAGAGGTGTAACGCTCCCGCGGAAGTTGCGGCAGAGTTCTCGATAAAGTTTGTGCGCCGAATCACGCTGCCCGGACGCGCAATGAGTGTCGAGATCGCGCCTGCAAACACCTTGGTCGCTGCATTGTCCTCGAAGACGCAATCCTCGACGACCATCACCGTGCGGTCGAGAACGATCGCACCTGATGCGAGGGCCGTGTTCTCTCGAAATGTGCACCCGCTGAGTTCCATGATTCCATACCAACCAACGACCGACAGCGCGCCGCCCACGCTTCCAGTCGACGAGTTCCCAATAAAGGTGCAGCCATCCGCTTCCAACCGTTGCGCGTACCCGCCGAATTCCTGCGCAAATGCGCCACCGGGTTCAGCCGCGGTGTTTCCGAGGAACTGACAATCGGCGAGCGTCACGGCACGATTGATGCCGACGCGAATCGCACCGCCTTTCGTGGCCGTCGTGTTGTCGATGAATGTGCTTCCAACGATGTTCCAACTCCCCGCGGCATCAGACACTGTCGCGGGGTTGAAGTATGTGTCGACGATGGCACTGTCGGAACCACCGACGAACTGACTGTCGACAATCGTTCCAGTGATCGGCTGATTGGCGATACCAACCACCGCATGTCCAACGCTCTGCTGAAAGGAACAACGCGCGACCGTCAAGTTGCTGCGCGTTTGAACGGCATAACCGGAGGATCCGATGAAGGTCGAATCGGTGATTTCCGATGTTCCCCACGAGATGACAGGGCGCGCGCAGTCGACGAACTCGCAATTCGAAACATCATGCGATTCGAGATAGAGCACGGCGTAACTTGAACCGACGCAATTTTCGAAGCGCGTCTTGCTTGCGGCGGGACGAGACGCGGGCGCACCAAAAAGGAATGCGCCCACGCAACCTTCGACGATGCAGTCGTCGAACGAGAGATCCCACGCAAGATCCTCGACGGTTGAGCCTGATTGCACGGCATTGGAGAGCGTGAGGTGCTTCAGCAGCACCGCAGATCCGTACCGCGCGTTGAGGAGTGTGCCCGGCTTTCCACCTGTGATGATGGTCGTCTCTTTGTCTACACCACGAATCGTGATGTCGATGAGCGGATCGCCCGTGTCGATCTCCATCGTCCACGTGCCTGGCGCGACGACCACCTCAAGCGGCACACCGGGGCACGCCTGCGCGATCGCAGCGTCAATCGACGCAGCCTGCTTCGGAACATGGATGACGGTCGGGCAGCCGGAACCGCCGAACGCCGAGCTGGCGCCCGCGCATGCCACCGCAATCGCCATCGTCAAGACACCGACCATCGACTCGGAACGCATCTTCAAACTCCTCAAGATGAAACGTGGCTGCATGCACGAAATCGCCGGACGAGAACTTCCGACAGGACACGTGCGTCCCAAACTACCCGAAAGGGCAGAAATCTCTCAGACTGCCTTCGACATCGATGCCGGCTCTTCGATCGGCGGCAGGTTCTCGGCCGCAACGAGGAGCGACATCACCTCAAACGCGATGCCTTCACGGCCCTCGCATTCGGCCCGAAGCAACGCGTGCCAATCGTCCCTCGGTCGCTCCCGGCAGCGTTCGAAGAGCCGTTGAATCTCGTCCCAGCGGCGCCGATCCGCCGCCGACGGCTCCGTCGCCAAGCGCGCTGCGTCCGGTTCCTTTGCATATGCGTGATGCATGCCGATCTCCTTCATGACCATCTTGCCGATCCACCGGCGGGCGTAACGCACGCCTCACCATCAGTTCCCGCGATCAGTTCCCGCTTCACACGACTCCGACACCTCAGGCTCCGCGTGGACCCCCGTCCATCCCGGACAGCTCCCGGTGCATCCACGCGCGTGCGAACGCCGCCACTGCGGCCGCGCGTGGCGCAAGACGATCCAGTCGACCAAGGACACCAATCACGGAGGCACTGAGTTCGCCGGTCCCATCCCGGGGCAGGCCGATCGCCTGCGTATCGAGCGAGAGCCCGCGTCCGTCGGTTGCGCCCGCACGCGCCTCGTCGGCGAAGTACTCGCCGGCACGACGCTCGCGGGTCGCCTTGCGGGCCGCGTCGATCACGATCTGACCCATCATCCGCGCGAGCGATCCGAAGAGATGCGCACGATTTTCGAAGGTCGCGCCGCCCATCTTGAGGAAGAGCTCGTGAACGAGGACGGTGGTATCGATCGGACGCCGAGCGCCTTCGCGAGAGAGCATCGTGCGCGCCAGGCGGTGAACCTCCCCGTAGATCTCGCGCCACAGTGCTTCCAGCGCCCCACCCTCACCCGACGCATGTCGGGCGAGCAGTTGCTCGACCAACCGCTGCCGTGATTCCGCCGCCGATCGCGTGGCGTCCATCGGCGCGGACGCCGACTCGGAACCTTGCGATATCCCGTGGGATGTTTTTGGATCCTCGTGCACTGCCATCCATTCTGTACGGACCAAGCCCCTGCCGCGACGACAGCAGGCAGCGAATCAAGCGTCGGAGCATCGGATCGCGGGCAGCGATTCCGTAAGATCCCGTTCGCATGCTCCGGGACCATGCCGAGTCCGCTTCTCCGAACGACCGCCTGATCGCGGTGCATGCATGCTTCTCGGCACTGTACGAAGGGAATCGGGAGGAAGCACGTCGACGGTTCCCGGCAGATGTGTTCGAAGAGGCCGAGGCGATGCTGGCCCGTCATGTCGAACTCGAGCGTCAAGTCGGCACCGCGAACCCGAAAACCCCATCCTTGCCCGACGCGTCGCCAGACGCCGCCCACGCCGCGGAAACCCATGGCGAGATCGAAGCGCCGTCGGGAGAGTCCGCCGGACGCGGCCGCCCGGGGACGCTGCTCGTCGGGTCCATGGTCGGCGCGTTTCGCATCGACGGATTCCTCGGACGGGGCGCCACGGGCGAGGTCTACCTCGCCACGCAACTGACTCCGACCCGCGCGGTCGCGCTCAAGCTCCTGCTCGACGATTTCATCGGCGGCGCGGGACTCACCCGCGAGGCCGAGCTCCTCGCGAGCCTCGAGCATCCGTCGATCGCACGGCTCTACCAGACCGGAACGGTCGCCGCGGGCGGCGCGGAACGGCGCTACCTCGCGATGCAGTTCGTGCCCGGCGGCCGCACCCTCGCGGAGTGGGCCTCGGAGGCGCACGACGACACCACCTGCGTACGCATGATGATCGCGATCGCCGAAGCCGTCGCCTTCGCCCACGGTCGCGGCGTCATCCATCTCCACGTGCTCGGCGCACGCGTGCAGGGAACCCTCGCGTACGCCGCACCGGAGGCGCTCGATCCGGCATCGCGCCCCGACGTCCGCGCCGACATCTTCGCGCTCGGTGCAATCCTCTACGAACTGCTCGCGCGCCGAGCTTTCCGCACGTTCCGCTCATCTGATCTGACGGGCATGATGGCCGAGACCATCGGAACCGCCTCGCCGCGGCTCGTGGCCGCCTCGCCGCGATTCGGCGGCGATCTCGACCGGATCACAGCGAAGGCGACGGCGCAGGATCCCGCGCTCCGATACGCAAGCGCATCGCAGTTCGCCGAGGATCTCCGACGCCATCTTGCCGGCGAACCGGTGCTCGCTGAACTCCAATCGCCGCGCGAGCGGCTTGTCCGCGCGCTGCGTCGGCATCGACGCGTGGTCGCGATCAGCGCGCTCATCGCGGGCCTCCTTGTCGCGACGACAAGCATCTCCCTCACCTTTGCACGCTCCGCGCGACATGAGGCGCGACTCGCAAACCTCAGTGCCGCGGCGCGCGCAATCGATGCCGGCGACCTCATGCTTGTCGAGCAGCATGCCGAGGCGCTCGGCGCAGACGACGGATCGATCGAGCGTGCGATCATCGAGCGCGCGATCGGTCTGCGCGGAGCGACGATCGCGGAGGGCGATTGGTACGCGATGGCGCGCACGGACGCGAACGGCGTACTGGCCGTCGGCTATCCGCCCGGCTCGAAGGACGGCCCGATCCTCGCGCGATTCGAGCGGGAGAGTGCTTTGGACGCCGAGATCCGCGGCGCACCCGTGCGCTGGCGCCGCATGTGGTCGACCGCGGCGAACCCGACGGTGACGAACACGGTCGCGGTGTCGGCGGATAGTGCGCGCGTCGCGGTGATCGATGCGGATTGCGGAATCGTCGTGCTCGAGGTCGCGGACGGTACGGTCCTTGCGACGATTCCATGCGATGAACCGATTCCGAACAGTTGCGCCATCGCACTTGCCTCCGATGGCACCATCGCGATCGCACGCAGCCGACTCGAACTCCGGCCGATCGACAACCCTGCGCGCGTCATCGCGGCGATCGACCCTGGCGTCGGAAGCCTCCGCGCGATCGCGTTCTCACCGAGCGATCCGAGGCTCGTCGCCGTCGCGGGCCACGGTGGCGCCGTGCTTCTCGAGCGCTCGGACGACGGCCTGCGCGTGGCCACTCGCTTCGAAACCCCGCAGGCCAATCAGGTCGCGCTGCATTGGACACCAGACGGCCGCCGACTCGCGATCGGCGGATGGGACCGCACCGTGCGGCTGCACGATCCGTTGCAGGCGCGTCCGCTGTGGACCGCACGTGGACATCACGATGCCGTGTGGAGTATCGAGATCGACGCGCGTACAGAACCAGCGCGCATCCTTTCCGCCGGAGCGGACGGCTCGCTGCGGCTCTGGCGGATCGAGGATGGATCCGCGATCGCCACGATTCCGTTTGCCGACGATATCGTCTGGTCGCTGGCCGCCGCGCCCGATGGCTCGCTGGCGACCGCATCGCAGGGCGCACTCACGCTCGCCCAGCCAGAGGCGCGCGATGCGTGGATCGGCCGCGGCTCGATCGATCCCCTCTCGCGCACGGGCCGTGCGCTGCGTGTCGAGCCGTCCACCGCGGCGCGCCCCGAGCCGCGCCTCTCCGAAGTCGCGACTGGCCTCGAGAAACGCCTTCCTCCGATTCCAGGCGAAGGCGCGGTCTCGCGCGTGGCGATCGCGCCCGACGACGCGACGGTCCTCGTCCTCCGGGCGTGCGGGACGATCTCGCTGGTCGAGACCGCCACCGCACGCGTGCGCTGGTCGACGACCGCGCTTTGCTCCGAAGATATTCATGAACCGCAAGGCATTCCGTCGCTCGCCCTCGACGGCGTCGACCACAGCGCGTATGTCGCATCGCGCACGCTCGGTTGCGTGGCCCTTGATGCGCGCGACGGATGCGAGCGCTGGCGACGCCCGATCGGCGCAAGTTGCACCGACGTCGCCGCGTCGGTCGACGGCACACGTGTGTTTGCGGCCGACCGTGACGGACTCGTCGTGGCGCTCGATGCGCACGACGGCGGCGTGCTCGCCGAATCGCGCCGACAGCGCACGCGCGCGTCGTGCATGGCCGTCACTCTCGACGGTTCGCGCCTCGTGACCGGCGGGGCAGACGGCACGATGCGGATACTCGACGCGAACACTCTGGAGGAGCAGATGATGCTGCTTCTCTCGCAGGAACAACTTCGCTCACTGTGGTTTGAGAGTGACGCGATTCATGCAGTGGACCGCGTCGGAATCCTGCGTATCCGTTGAGAATTTGCGTCGAGCGGGCGCGTGCAAAACCCGCACTCACTGCGCGAAGTCAACCGCCACACTCTGGCGCTCAAGACCCTTCGCTTCGAACAGTTCGAACGCCTTCAATCGCGCAATCGCGGCGAGCCATGCATCAGGCACGACCGCAAGTCGTCCGTTGAACGCGGTGGCGACGCCGTTGTAGTACGTGCGCGCCATCGCAATGCGGCTCTCGGTGACGGCGAGCTCGCGTTGCAGCGCAAGGAACGACTCCGACGCCTTGAGATCGGGATATGCCTCGGCAACCGCAACCATCGCGGGCGAAAGCCCGATCACCTTCGCCTCGCGGCCGCGCGCCTCCTCGGGGGAAAGCGCATACTGCGAGCGGAGCAGCGTGACCACCTGCTGGGTGTCGCGCTCGTGCATCGCGTAGCCCTTCACACACTCGGCAAGCCGCGGGATGAGATCGTGTCGACGCTTCAACTCGACGTCGATATTCGACCATGCGCGACGCGCACGCTGCCGAAGTCGAAGGATTGAGTTGAAGACGGTCAGCGACCACGCGATCAAGTAGACGCCGAGGAACGCGACCACCGCGGCAACGTAGATGGCGATCGATGTCTCCTGCACGAATCGACCGTTGCGCTCGGCGATCACGACTCCGACGACGAAAAGGATGAATCCGAAGATCGCCCAGAGCCACGTGCCCCACGCGTATCCGCCTGAAATCGCCTTCTCATCGCGCACCGAGATGAGGAAGTGCACCTGATCTGCGCTGTGCGCGATCTCGGCGGCCACCGCGTCCTTCCGTTCGCGCGCCATGCCCATCACGAAGATCGGCTCGTGCATCGGAATCGCCACCTCCGTGAAGGTGCGGCGATGATCGGAGTTGGATACCGCACCCGGCGGACCCTTGCCGTAGTAGAGCGAGTCTCCGCGCCCGACCGTGCGGGAGAACACCGTGCGCGGCTCGAGGTTCGCACCTTCGGGGCGGATGAGGAGATGTCCCGTATCGTCGAGCAGGTAGAACGGCGCGGATTCACCGCCGGAGGCGACCGTCGTGACGCCCGACTCGCGACGCGTCCGCGTCTGCGTGCGACCCTTCGAATCGGTGTAGGTCTCGATGACGGTGCGGCTCCAGTGCTCGCCGACCGTCCAGCTGTACAGGACGCACTTGCCGCCCCAGAGATACGTCGTAAACGGCTGCGATGTCTCGGCGGTGCCCTTCAACTCAACATCACCGATGAAAACGCCAGCCGTCTTTGACGTCGGCATGTCATCGATGAAACGTCGCATGCGCGATGCGCGCACCGCGGCCCAGACGCACAGCAGCGCAAGCGCACCACCGACGGCCGGTGGGATCAGCTGCGCAGGATCGTGGCTCGCGATGGTCAAGTGCACGCCGTTCCTCCTCGCAACATCGTCATCCGCGCCGCATGAATCCCCGCAGACATCCTCGCATCGACCACGAGTTCATTTCGTGCAGCTCATCCCCGGTACCGATACACGATGATGCCGATCGCGAGCACGAAGCATCCGACGCCCATGATGGTGTAGCGGACCTCTGGTCTTCTGAAGAAGCGCCGGATCGGACGACGCTCACGCGGCGCCTCGACTTTGCTCTCGCCGGCGGTGACCGCGAACGAGATCGGCTTCGCGAACACCGTCGCCGCATCGACCACGGGCGGGATCACCTCGATCTTCCAGACCCCGGTGTCGGGGATCTCGAGCTGCGCCATCGGCGTCCGCCCGGCCTCGAGCTTGAAGTTCGCGGCGAGTCGCACGCCCTCGCGTGTGATCACCGCGCTTCCGCCCGCGCCACGAAGCGCCGGATCAACCGGCCCGCGCCAGAGGAAGAAGACTCCGTCCACCGTCGCCTCGCGCGGCGTCATCACGAGCGACGCCGGTTCGCCGGCGACCTCGCCCGCCCAGACCTCGCGCTCGTCGAGTTCGCCCGTGTCGACCGAGAGCTCCACGACCTCGTCCGACTCGTCCTGCGACATCGCGCGCGCATCCGCCGCGATCATCGAGTTCGGTGCGATGATCGCGAGGACAAGCCCGATCCAAGCGATCCGCTTCGATCGGTCCGTGGAGCATGCGAGCATTGGGCGGTTCATCGATCGCAGTATGACAGATCGCCCATCGCCTCGCGTGTACGGAAGCGTTGCGGGTCGCCGGAGCATCGGGCGCCACGAGCCTCGGCCGGGCACGCGAAGTCCGCTGACGTCGGTCGTCCGTCGGCGGTCGTCGGGGCTCGTTTCAGTTCCAGCTCGTCAGGAGGAAGCCGAGGTCCGCCGCGTCGACATCGCCATCGCCATCGAAGTCGGCCGCGCCCCGCCGGCCCGCGGGCACCGGACCCCACGTGGCGAGCAGGAGTGCGAGATCCGCGGCGTTGATGCGCCCATCGCCGTTCGTATCGCCGGGCTCGAGCTGCACCAGCGTGTAGGGCGCGAGCGACGCACCGAGGTTGACAAGCACGACGCCCGACGCGTTCGCATCGACCACCTCGATCGGCGGAATCGGGCCCGACGGCAGATTGACGATCGATCGGTCGAATCGGTGCAGTCCGTCCGCGAGCGTCCAGACGAAGGCCACCTGCTGGTAGAGCACCGTGTGCGCGCGGGCGACGACGAGGTCGGGCTGCGGCGCGTCGACGATCTCGAAGCCGAGGAACTGCGCGGAGGCGTCGAAGGGGCCGAGGCTCGTCCAGTTCGACGGACCCGTCGCGCGCAGGAGAAGCGGTGCGAATCGAGGTGTCCTCATGCACGTCGGCCGCGTGAACGTCATGACGGAAGTATGCAGCAAACCCATCGCCATGGAATCCGCCTTCGAAACTCGAACAAACGCCTGCTCGGAATGCCCCGATCACGCCGCGCGACGGGGCGTTCGACGCCCGAGAATCGCGGCTCCGCGATCCGGATCCTCGAGTCCGCCGTTCGCGTCCAAACGAGGGATATCAGGCTTCGGGGTCGCGGACGCGATCGGTAGACTGAGGCGATGGCCGTTCCCCAGACGCAGCTCACGCTCATCGCGCGGCTCCGCGACCCCTCCGACGAGGCGGCCTGGGCGCGCTTCGAGGCGAACTACCGCGAGCTCGTCGTCCGCTTCTCGATGAAGCAGGGATTGCAGCAGAGCGATGCCGAGGACGTGGCGCAGGCGGTCTTCCAGTCGCTTCTCGGGGCCATGCGGGGATTCGAACTCGACGCTTCGAGGGGCCGCTTCCGCGACTATCTCTTCCGGGCCGTGCGCAACGAGATCCATCGGCTCCGAGCGCGCGCCGCGCGACCCGCGGGCGCAGCGGCGGGCAGTCTCGACGCGCTCGGCGGCGTTGCCGATCTCGCCGGCGAGGCGGAGACGCGCGAGCTCTTCGAGTCGGAGTGGATGGACCAGCATTTCCGCACGGCGTTCGCCGAGATCCGACGCACGTTCTCGACGGAAGGCGTGGCGATGTTCGAACGGCTGATGCGCGGCGACGGCGTCGACACGGTGGCCGCGGCATTCGCGACGACCGAGCAGGCCGTCCACAAGGTCAAGCAGCGGATCCGCAACCGCATGCAGGAGCTGGTCGCGAGCCAGATCGCCGAGGAGGAGACGTGAAGCCGCCTCCGGACGATCTCGCCCTTGCGTCGACACCTCCTGGGCTTGCGGGAGGCGCGCGCTCCCGAGGGGAACCGTCGATCGAGATCGATGCGGCGGTTGCCCGCGCGTTCGCCGACGACGCCTGGATGGCGCGCACGTCGCGCGCGGTCGCGCAGTCCGAGCTGGGCATCCTCGCGGGCTACCGCATCGAGCGCGTCGTCGCGCGTGGCGCGCAGGGCGTCGTGTACGAGGCACGCGAACCACGCACCGGTCGTCGCGTTGCGATCAAGAGGCTTCCTTCCGAGGACGGCGGATCGGTCGAGGCCGCGCGCTTCGCGCGCGAGGCCGAGACGCTCGCGGCGCTCGCGCATCCGAACATCGTCGCGCTGCTCGCCGCACCGAACGACGACGGCTCGCGTCTGATCGTGATGGAGTGGGTCGACGGCGTGCCATTCGATGTCTGGGCGGACCGCGTGTGGTCCGCGCAGGTCCCCGCCGATGCGACGACGCGCATCGTGCGCGCGGTCGCCGACATCGCCTCGGCCGTCGCCGCGGCGCATCGGCGCGGCGTGATGCACCGCGATCTCAAACCCTCGAACGTGCTGGTCACATCCACCGACGAGGCGAAGGTGCTCGACTTCGGACTCGCGAAGGGATTCGCCGAGACGCCGCTGATCACCCGGACCGGAGGCTTCGCGGGAACGCCGGGCTGGGCCTCGCCCGAACAGGTCGCCGCGCGTCCGGAGGCGATCGACGCGCGCACCGACGTGCACGCGCTCGGACTCCTGCTCTACCGTGCGCTCACCGGCAGGACGGCCTTCGACACCGGACTTCCGATCCTTCCGCTCTTCGAGGCGATCACGTCGGAGGTGCCACCGTCGCCCTCGCGCCTCCGCGACGCCGTTCCTCGCGAACTCGACCTCATCACGATGCAGGCGCTCGAGAAGGACGCCGAGCGCCGCTACCAGTCGGCCGACGCCTTCCGGCGCGATCTCGAGCGCTATCTCGCCGAGGAGCCGATCGATGCGCACCCGCCGAGCACGATGTACGTGATCAGGAAGTTCGTGCGACGCCACAAGGCGGTGACCGCGCTGGCTTCGCTTGCCGCCGGGGCGGTCGTGTCGGGAACCGTCGTGTCGGCCTATCTCGCCATCGACGCGAGCGAGGCGCGCAACGCCGCGGTCGCACGCGCCGACGAGGCCGACCGCGCGCGCGATCGCGCCGAGCGCATGAACGGGTTCTTCCGCGATCTCCTCGCGAACCTGCGCGAACGCGAGGCGGCGGGCGATCGCGGGGGTGCGAGGGAGATCATCGCGCTCGCGGCCGAGAGCATCGAGAGCGCCGGTGTTCCGCGCGAATCGGAGGCGGATCTCCGACGCACGCTCGGCCTGGCCTTCCACGAGATCGGCGACTATCCGCGCGCGGCGCTCCAGTACGCGCGCGCGGCCGAACTCCTCACGGCGCCGGCGGACGCCGTGCACCTCGCGGAAGTGCTGCTCGCCGAGGCGCGGTCGCTCCAGCATTCGTCGCGTCGCACCGAGGCGCCCGACCGGGCGCGCGATGCGCTCGCCGTCATCGATCGGATCAACGCGCCGCTTCCGCTCCGGGCCGAGGCGACGGGGATCCTCGCGACGACGCTCGTCTTCGCCGGGCAGCCCGCGCATGCGCTCGCCGTCGCGGACGATGCGATCGCGCTCGCTCGCGCCGCGCGCGAAGAAGCGGTGCTCGCGCACGCGATGTCGACGCGGGCGCTCGCACTCGAACTCGTCGGCCGACTCCCGGAGGCGACCGAGCAGGCGCTCGAGGCTGCTGGACTCGCGCGGACGATTCCGGATCTCCGGCCGACCGAGCGGGCGCGCATGCTGCACAACGCGGCGATGATGCTGACCAACACCAACCGGGCCGCCGAGGCGCTTCCGTTCGCGGAGGAGTCGCTCGCGATCCGCGAGGCGCACTTCGGGAAGGGCCATCCCGCGGCGACACCAGGGCGATCGCAGCTTGCGCTGACGCTGCGCGTGCTCGGGCGCCTCGACGACGCGGTCGCGCTGCACCTCGCGATCATCGACTCGCTGCAGGAGGAGACCCCCGAGTCGCTTCTTGCCCGAGGCAACGCCCGACGCCATCTCGCTCGGACGCTCGAGGTGCGCGACGCGCCAGGCGACAGGGAGCGCGCTCTCACCGAGCTTCGCGAGGGCCTGATCGAGCTCGCGGGAGCCGGAACCGCGCACGCGGCGCCCACCTTCAGCGCCGCCAAGATGCTGTACCGGCAGATCCTCTCCGATCAAGGTCGCGATGCAGCGCTGCGGCTTGCGCGCGACTTCGGCGACGAGCTCTCGAGCATCGGAGGAAGCGCCGTACACGGCGCGATGTTCCGCAGCGAGCTCCCCCGCGAGCTTCGACGCGCCGCGGGTACGGAGCCGTGGATCGCCGATGCGTCGTGGATCGCGCGGTTTCGGGGCGACGCCGATGCGGCGCGCATGACCCTCGAGACGTCCTCCGATGCGCGGCTCCGCGTCGAGATCGCCCTTGCCGAGGTGCTCTCGATGAGCGCCTCCGAGGCCGACCGCGTGGAGGCCAGCGCGATGGCGCAGGACATACGCCGGCGGAGCATCGGCGCCTTCGGCGACAAGTCGTCGCTGGTCGCCTACTGCGACGCGATTCTGAAGCGGTGACCGTATCGCCACGCACCCATGGTGGCCCGACCCGACCGACGACCTCGGATGGCGCCGGAAACGACGTTCAGGGCCGAAGTCGGGGCCGAAGTCGGGGCCGAAGTTTGCCGCTGGCGGCCCCGCCCCCGCCCCCCGCGACGGGCGCGGACTTTGAGAGTCCATGCTTTGAGGGTCCATGCTTTGAGAGACCATGCTTTGAAAGCATGCGAAATCTCCTCTCCTCCTGAGAGATGCCCCCCGGCAGGACGGAAGCAGGGTGCAGCCTGTGTTCAGGTCACGTCCGACCTTCGGCGGCTGCGAGGAGAGCAGCCATGTCGAGCCGTACCCGCGCCCGGATGAAGTCCGCGACCGCCCCCGTTTCCCGGAGCATGCTGCTTCCAACGGTGCCGGTCGAACTCGAAGCTCCCGGCGTGGCGTCGGAATGCCCCAGCGCCACGATCGAGACGTGGTCACGGAGCCTCCCGCTGCGCACCCTCCTCGCCGAACACGGCTCGAACGTCTGGATCATCTCCGAGTCGCGCCTGCGGGCGAACCTCGCCGCCTGGACGCGCCTCGCGGGTACCGCCGCGCGCATCCTCTACCCGGTGAAGGCGAATCCCTCGCCCGCGATCCTCGAGATCCTCGCCTCCGCAGGCGCGAGCGCCGACTGCGCATCCCCCGCCGAGATCCTCCTCGCACGCCTCGCGGGCTTCACCGACGACCGCATCGCCTACAACTCGCCCGCCGCCGATCTCGCCACCGCCTGGAAGCTCCTCACCGCTGGCGGCACCGTGGTCGCCGACTCGCGCGAGTTCCTTGCCGCGCTCGAAGAGCGCGCTGCCGCCGCGGATCGGGCCGGCGAGACGCTGCCGCGAGGTCGCCTCCTCGTGCGCGTCAATCCCTCGATCGACATCCGCTACCGGAAGGCCGAGTCGTGGAGCGACCTCACCTCGCACGCGAAGAAGTCGGGCAAGTTCGGCATTCCCTCGGAGGAAGTCGTCGACGCGGTGTCGCGGCTCGTCCATCTCGAGGTCGACGGCCTGCACGCGCACGTCGGCACGCAGATGGATCACGTCGAGCCGTTCGTGCTGCTTGCGGCGCACCTCGCGCAGCTGGCCCGTGCGATCGCGGCGCGCACCGGCGTCCTTCCCACGATCCTCGACCTCGGTGGCGGACTCGGCATTCCCTTCGCCGAGAAGGACCGCTTCCCGTCGATCGATGCACTGGGCGACGCGCTCCTTCCCGCACTCGATCCGCGCTTCGAGCACTGGTTCGAGCCGGGCCACGCGCTCGTCGGCGACGCGGTCGCTCTACTTGGTTCGATCGTCGCGGTGAAGGCGGTGCGTGGCAAGCGCTGGACCATCGCCGATGTCGGCACCGATCAGCTTGCCAAGATCACGCTCCTCTCCTGGCATCATCCGGTGCTCGGCCCCGATGGCGAGGCGCTTGCGACCGAGGGCCACGACTCGTTGGGCGGACCACTCTGCTTCTCGGGCGACACGCTGCTCCCCGCCACCGATACCTCGCGCCTCGCGGCCGGCGATCCGATCCTCGTGCAGCACACGGGGGCCTACTGCGCCTCGCTCGCGAGCACCTTCAACGGTCGCCGCGCGGGCGGCGCACTCCTCGTGCGCATGGATGGCTCGATCGCACGCGTGTCGCCGCGCGCCGCCGGGCTCGACGAACCGCTTGCCCGCGGGTACCAGTGGAGCTCGGCCACCGGCTCGCGCGCCGCGAAGGAATCGATCGCGCTCGACACCCTGATGCCGCTCTCGAGCAAGGTGCTCCGCGAGGATCTCTGCGAGGAGCGCTTCTCGTACCTCGCCGCACGCAGCGAGGGAACGCACGCCTTCGAGTTCGACTTCGCCGTCTCGAGCCCCGTCGGCTTCGTGTCGATGCCGCTTGCGATCCGCCTTGCGGGCGATGCCGCGATCGTGTCCACGCTGCGCATGCTCGGCTACGTGACGAAGGCCTTCCCGGTGTGGGGCACGTCGCTCGATCTCCGCATGGGCGCGCAGATCCCGACCGACCGGCCGGTGACGGTGCGCGTCGAGCTCTCGCACGCCGCGCGTCGCGATGGCGCCGGCAGCCGCCGCCTCGCGGTGCGCTTCACGATCGGAGGCGATGCGGCGACCGGATCGTTCGAGATCATGTTCGACGAGCGCGGCGCCGGTTGCTGAGAGGCGCACGACGCGCGGCGATCACCCGCCGTACATGTCGGCGTAGGGATCCGCGTCGTCCCCTTCGGCGCCGCCGCCCGACGCATCCATCGCGATCGCCGCACCAAGGACGGCGACGCCGACGAGCGCGGCACCGAACGTACGCCAGAACGTGGCGGCCGCGATCGACGGCGCGCGCAGCGACTGCCGCATGAAGAGCAGCGCAAATCCCGGGACGAGCGGCACAAGCCACCAGATCCAGTCCGGCGTCCTCGACTGGTCGTAGGCATCGCCGCCGCGCGCAATGAGGGCGAGCATCGAGGCCACCACGACAAGCGGCGCACCCGCCGATTCGACGGGCTTCGCGTCCCTGATCGACTTCCCGCCGATCGCGGCGAGGATCGCGAGGAGGAACGACGCCATGCTCACGGCGCCCGCCATCACCGCGAGCGATGCGAAGCCGCCGATGCCCGCGAGCGCCGCGAGGATGCCGAAGGCACCCCACGAGATCCAGAGGAGCGCTCCACCCGCGAGCGCGACGGCGGAACCGGCCGCGAGCACGAGCCCGGCGATCCCGATCTGCGATGCGATCGAAGGCTGCGGGAACTGGACGAAGATGCCCGCGGCGACTGCCGCGACGAGGAGCGATGCAAGGTCGACGAATCGCTCGCCGCCACGCGCAACCTGCGAGCGTGCGAACGTCGTCGCGAACCCGAGCGCGATGAGCGCGGCGCAGGCGATCCCGAGCCAGTGCCAGCGCTCGAACGGCGCGTCGTCACCCTCGACGACCATGAACTTGCGCAGCATCGCGACGGAACCGAGTTCCGACACGAAGCTCGCGACGAACGCGAGCGGCAGCGCGATCGCAAGACCGGCACCGACCGCCCACTCGCGGCGGCGCAGCGGGGTCGCGAGCGCCAGGCCGCCGACAACCGCCGCCAGCACCGCAGGAATCACGACAACCGACACGATGTATCCGATGACGCCATCCATCCGCGCGTCACTCCTTCGCCTTCGCGACGTCGCCCTCGAGCGCGATCGTCATGCGCACCTCGTTGCCGAGCGCGCCCTTCGGCGCCTCGATCCCCCACTTCATGCCGTAGTCGGCGCGCATCAGGGTGAATGCGCACTCGAATCCGACCTTCTGACCGGTCGGCCCCTTGCCGATGCCGGTCACCGTGCAGTCGGTCTCGATCTCCTTCGTCACGCCGCGCAGCGTGAGGTCGCCCTTCACCTTCCAGTGCCGCTCGCCGATCCGCTCCGCCGACTTCGACTTGAACTGGATCGTGGGGAACTCGGCCTGATTGAAGAAGTTCGGCCCCTGGAGGTTGCCATCCAGCTTCTCGCTGCCGGTATCGACCTTCTTCACCTCGGCGGTCACATCGAAGACGGGCGCGGCGCTGTCGTCGAGCGGCCACGTGGCGGTGCCGGTGAGCTCGTTGAAGCGTCCGTAGAAATGGCCCGCCCCGAGGTGCTGGATGCGGAAGATCGCCATCGAGTGGATGGGGTCGAACGTGATGGCGCTCGCCGCGGTCGCGGATTGCCGCGCCGGAACGGGCGCGGTGGCGAGCATCGGAGCGAGCGAGACCGGAAGGGCGACGAGCGCCGCGAGAAGAAGAGCGTTTCGCATGTTTCGCATGGTAAGGGCCGGATGGTCGCGGCGCTTGCATGGGCGACCCGCTACCGCGCGAGCGACACGCGCCGGAACACGATGCGCTTGTACCCCGCCGCCTCGAAGAGGACGCCGACCTCATCCGGCGCGAGCACCACGGGCACGCTGTAGGCAAACCCCGCCGGCTCGATGAGGATCCGATCGGGCGAACCCGCGGACGGCCACGTGCGTCCGCCGTCACGCGAGATCCACAGCGTGCCGAGCGCACGACGCGTCTCGCTGTCGGGGCCGGTGTAGAAGACGGTCGTGCCGTCGACGGTGGTGATCCCGCCCATGCAGGTCGGCTCCGCGAGATTCGGCTCGTCGACCAGCGTCGTCCACGTCGCGCCGCCGTCGGTCGACACCGCGCTCTTGCGGACCTTCGCGCCGAGATGCTGCCGCGCGTTGAGGACGACCGCACCGTCCGCACGCTCGAACATCTGCACCTCGTTCGCCACGCCCTTCGCGCCATCCGGCGCGGTCTCGCCCACGCGCCACGTGTCGCCACCGTCGTCGCTGATCGCGGCGTACACCCTCCAGCGGTCGAATGGACCCTCGTTGAAGGGCATCAGGATCCGGCCGCGATAGGCGCCGCGCGCAAGCTCGATGCCGATGCCGGGGCCGGTCGCGGTGCTCGTGGCGCGCGTCGCCCGCTTGACGCCGCGCGTCACCTCGCGAGGCGCGCTCCACGTGGCGCCGCGGTCGTCGGAGTGGATGACATACGTGCGGCAGATGAGGTCGTCCGGCGCGTCGGCGGACGTGCCGAATCCCTCCACCACCTTCGCCTCGCCGCGATCCTTCGGATACGACTGGAACATCAGGATCACGCGACCCGCATGCGTCTGTCCACGTACCTCGACGGCGCACGGATTGTTGAGCGAGCGGCCCGCGATCTCGGCGATCGTGCGCTGCGCGCTCCATGTGGCGCCATCATCGTCCGACATGCGCAGGACGAGGTCGTTCTCGCCGACGTCGGCATAGCTGCCGCGCGCCTCGGCGAAGGCCAGGAGACGCGGTTTGGCACCGCCCTGCTCCAACCGAACGATCGACGGGATCCGGTAGACCGGATATCCGCCCTCGCCGCCGACGAAGACATCGGTGACGGCCGAGATCGCTGGCGGGGCGGCGTCGATGCATGTCGCTGGGGCGACGATGGTTGCGGCTGACGAGCGGGAAAGCGCGAGGGCGACGAAGATGGCGACCGTCATGGACGCAGTATGGCGTCCCGCCACCGCGATGCGGGGAACCCCGGCCTCGATGCGCCCCTTTCCCCCGGGATTCCGTTCGACTTCCGCGAAATCGGGCGCACCCTTCGCAACGGAGCGGCGTCTCACGCGAAGCCCCGTTCCCCTTGAGGACTCACGAGCCATGCCTTCCTCCGACCCATCGTTCCGCATGATCCGTCCATCGTTCGGCATGCTCGCGCTCGCCGCCGCCATCGCCTGCGCCGCCCCGCTCCACGCCGACAGTTCGCTCCCCGGGCCCTTCCCTGTCTCGCAGCGAAACGTCACCGTCACGCGCACGAACGGAACCACCTTCACAGCGCAGCTCCGCTACCCCGCGACCTCGACCGCGGCGAACGCGCCGGTCGCGCCCGGCGCCGTGCCCGCACCGGCCGTCACCTTCGGCCACGGCTTCCTCACGTCGGTCGACCTCTACGACTCGACGCTCGATCACCTCGCGAGCCACGGCTACATCGTGATCGCCACCACGTCGGGTGGCGAGCTCTTCCCGAACCACGCCAACTACGCCGTCGACATGCGCCAGTGCCTCACCTGGCTCGAGCAGCAGGATGCGCTCTCGGGCGGGTTCCTCTTCGGCGCCGTGAACGAGGGCGCGTTCGGCGTGTCGGGCCACTCGATGGGCGGCGGGGCGTCGATGCTCGCGGCCGCAGCCGATGCGCGCATCCGCTGTGCCGCGACCCTCGCAGCCGCCGAGACGAATCCATCGTCGGCCGCGGCGTCGACGTCGGTGCAGTTCCCGCTGCGCGCGATCGTGGGCAGCGCCGACACCATCGTCGCGCCGTCGACGACGGTCGGCCAGTACAACAACTGCGACGCGCCGCGGCAGTTCGTCAACATCGCCGGCGGTTCGCACTGCGGCTTCGTCGACGCGAGCTTCATCGGCTGCGACTCGGTCTCCTTGCCGCGCGCGGAGCAGCTCGCGATGACGCGCGCGCTCCTCGTCGACTTCCTCGACGCACATCTCCGCCGCGATGCCGATGCGTTCGCCACCTGCTGGATCGCGGGCGCGATGGCCGGCACCACGGCGAACCGCGACGCCCGCACGACGGCCTCGATCGCGAACGCCTCGCTCATGGGCGAGGCGGGCACCGAGCTCGTCACCACGCTGACGGTCACGAACGTCGGACCGGATGCGACGGCCTTCCGTCCGCGCGCGACGGGCACGGATCTCGCGGTCACGTTCGATCCGGCCGAGAGCGCCTCGATCGCGGCGGGCGGCAGCGCGGTCTTCACCGTGCGCGTCGCGTCGGCGGTCGCAGCCACCGACACGCTCGCGATCGACGCGGTGCGCGTCCGCGATGGCGCGGGCGTGTCGCTCGCGCTTGCGGTCGAGTTCACCGCCGCGGCCAACCCGGCCGACCTCGACGGCGATGGCTTCATCGGTGCGGGTGACCTCGCGATCCTGCTTGGCGCCTGGGGTGCGTGCAAGGGATGCCCCGCCGATCTCGATGGCGATGGGCAGGTGGGCGCATCCGACCTCGCGGCGCTGCTCGCCGCGTGGGGATGAGCGCGCTCGCGGAGCCCTCGACGAGGACCCGCATCGGGATCACGACGATTCCGCCGCAGGCTCGATGCCTGCGCCCGGTGTGACGGACGGTGTGGCGGGCGACGCGGAAGGATCCGCCTCGGCGATCGCCTGGAGCGCCGCGCGCGTCTCGAAGGCGACGTAGGCGCGCCGCGACGCGAGTTCGAGCCCTTCGCGCGCCGCGCGCCGTGCCTCGTGCGGCCGCCCGCGATGAAGCGACAACCGTGCCACGAGGAGCACGACCTCCGGCGATCGGGGCAACCGCTCGAGGCGATCGGCCTCTGCCGGCGTGACGGCGCCACACGCGATCGCGCCCGCCACGGCGATGAGCGCGGCCTCGCCATCCTCGGGGTCCGAACGGAGCAGTTCGTCGGCGATGTCGCGCGCCGTGGCCGGATCACGCGAGAGCAACGCCAGCGCCTTCTCCCGCCGCAGCGCGGCCGCCGCGCGCGTTCCTTCGTCGATCGCGAGCATGCTTCGCGCACGCGCGGCAAGCGCGTCGTCCCCGCATGCGACCGCCGCCCGAAACCCGGCCAACGCAGCGTCTTCGCCGCCGCGCTCGAGCGCATGCACGGCCGCGGCCCGCGCGATCGACTCGATCTCTCCGTCGTGCGCGCGGTGCAGGAACTCGGCCGCGAGGAGCGAGACCAGCACGGGGTCGCGAGCCTCCGAGGCGCAACGGACCACGAGCGCCCGATGATGCGTGCGCGGCACCATGCGCGCGATGCGGACGATCGATCGATCCAACGCCGCGAGGTCGATGTGCTCGACATCGCCCCCGAGGAGGAGCGCGCACGTCTGGAGCGAAGCGCCCTGCCCGGACGTCTCCGCGCCGGCCACGGCAAGCGCAGCCTCCGCCGTGCCGCCGTCGCCCTCGGCGATCGCGATCGACGCGCGCAGCAACCCATGCTCCGGACTTCCCGATTCAAGCGCCTCCGCATGCTCCTTCGCAAGCTGCGGGTCGCCCGCAAGGAGCGCCGCGCGCGCGGCATGCTCGCGCAGCAGCGGATGCTCTCCGGCGAGTCGCAGCGCGTCACCGAGAAGGACCAGCGCCTGCGCGGGATCCGGAGGCGACGCCGCCAGCAGGAACCCGGCGATCGCGGCGAGCAGCTCGACGTCTTGCGGCGCAAGCCTCCGCGCCTCGGCGGCGAAGGCGAGCACCTCGTTCGCATCGAAGTGACCGGGGTGCAGGGTCGCGAGCCGAAGCCGGGCAAGCGCCGCGCCTCGACGATCGCCCGATTGACGCAGCGCCTCCGCGCCTTCGACCGCAAGCCGCGCATCCTTGCGCGCGGCGTTCGATCCGACGACGATCGACGCGCCCTCGGGGAGCGACGCACGAAGGACGCTCGACGCACCCGCGAGTCCGCGCGCGTCGCCGAACCGACCGGCGATTGCAAGCCGATCGCGCCGATCGCCCGCCGCCGCGCGAAGGACCGCGTATCCACGCGCGACTTCGCCCCGGTGCTCGGACTCGAGCGCATCGATCCACGCGAGCGCCCAGCGCGCGTCGTCGGAGGGAGGATCCGATGCGCGCGCGATGCACGCACGGACCGGTCCAAGCACCGTCATGTCGTCGAAGGCGCGCGCGAGCATTGCTGCCGCCTCGGCGAGGGCGACCGCCTCGTCGTCGGCGACGGTCGCCGTCTCGAGGGACCGCGTGAACACCGCCATCGCCTCCTCGCGGCCGCCATTGGCACCGAGGATCGCCGCCGCAACGACGCGATCGCATGGCTCCGCATCCTCCGCATCGAGAATCGCGCGTGCATCCCGGATGATCGCCTCGCGCGATCGGCGATGCCGCGCCAGCGCATCGTCGCCCGGATGCCGCGCGAGCAGCAGCGACTCGCACCGGAGCCGCAGCACGAGCGCGGGAGCGCTGCCTCCCGTCGTCTCGACGAACCTCGTCGCACGCGCCAGCGCCTCTTCGCTCCGTCCACATCGCGCGAGCGCCTCGATGGCGACGGCCTCGGCCGCATCGAATCGTCCTCGGGCAAGACGCACGGCGTCGTCGGCATGCCGAAGCGCCTCGCCGTGCATGCCCGACCCGAGCAGCCTCCGGGCCGCGACGAGGCGAAGGGTCGCCTCCGCGACCACGTCGATCGCGCGAGCACCCCCACGGTCTCCGGACGGCTCCCCCGACCACGCCGCACCAAGCGCAGCGAACCACGCGCCAACCTCGCGCGAGGTCGATCGAGCACCCTCGCCCACCGCGCGCGCCTCGCGCACGCGCCCCTCCATGACGAGCGTCGCCGCCTCAAGGACCAGATCAAGTCCCTCGGGATCTATCTCGGGATCCATCTCAACTTCCCGCGCAAACTCCTGCGCCAGCACGTCCCGTGCATCGGCTCCATCTCCCGAGAACAACGCCCGTCGGAACTCGACGAGCGCAAGTTCGCGACGAGGTTCGGAGCCCACCGGAAGCGTCGCCCGGAACCCCGCGAGCAGAAGCCCGGCGTCCTGACGCCGACCGACCGCGTCGAGGATCCCGGCGCGCAGTCGCGCTTCCTCGCTCGAGCGGGCAGCACGTTCCGGTCCGACGACCTGCGACGCGAGCACCTCGCGCGACGCGACGCCGAGGTCGAGCGCGACCGCGTGCGCGAGCGCATCGATCCCGGCCGGTGCATCGGGATCGCGCGACCACGCTTGCACCTCGGCGACCACGCTTCGCGCGCGCGCGGGATCCAGGATCCGGTCGAGCGACGCCTCGCGCACACGTCTTGCGAGAATCTCGGCGAGCGCGATGCGGTTCGCAAGCGCGCCAGGCTCGAGCTCGACGGCACGGCGAAGCGCCCGCTCGGCCTCCTCGAATCGCCCGCGTGCGATGCATGCATGGACCAGCACGCGCCTCGCCTTCGCGTCACGCTCATCGCGTGCGAGCACGCGCTCGGCCTCCTGCTGCGCCTCGGCGGCCATTCCTCCCTCGACATACGCCTCGAGGCGCAGTCGATCGCAACGACCCTGATCCGCACCACCCGACTGCGCGAGATCGATCGAAGCGATCGCCTGCGCCACGTGCGCGGCATCGTCGAGCGGCACGTGCAGGCGCGCGTCGGCGAAGGCGAGTGCCTCCTCGGGACCGGCGACCTTGCGCGCGACGAGCACGCCGAGATTCCGGATCGCGGCGTCCCACTCGCCGCGCCCCGCAGCCTCGAGGCCGATCTCGCGCGAGACCGCCTCCTGCCGAGCACGGCGCCACGCGCGCGCCGCCGCCGCCCCGCCGACGATCGCCGCGGCGATCGCGCACGCGACCGCGATCCTCACCCATGTTCGCTGTCGTCTCGTCGGTCGATCGGGACGCATGTCGTCTCCTTGCCCGTGTTCACCCCGCAGGCGCGATGCGAGTCTCGCGGGTTCGTCGCGCAGCGCGACAGGGAAGCTTGCGCGACTCGGCGACACGCGATCGACCGGGCGGCGAGATCGCGGCGAGATCCCCGTGCCGCGCGACACGACGCGACGCTGCGGCAGACCTACCGTCCACGCCCAGACCGAAGGCCCCGCGCTTCCTGCCTTCCTGCGGTGGCACGGGTCGGATTCGAAAGGGAGAAACACATGCAGATGACTCGAAACGGAATCGCCTCGCCATCGGCTCGCAGGGCACTCGCATGCTCGGCAACGCTCGCGGTCGCCTCGTTCGCCTCGACCGCGAGCGGCGCACTCAGCCTGGCCGGATCGAACGGCCTCGAGGGACTCGGGAGCTTCACCGGCTCGATGACGTGGACGTACCTCGGCTCGGGGGCGGGCACGCTCGCGGTGTCGCTGACGAACACTTCGCCGGCCGCGAATGGCGGGTATCTCACGGGGTTTGCGTTCAATACCGCGAGCGGCGTCGGGATGACGCTCGCGACCGCGCCGAACGGCTCGTGGATTGGCATGACGAATGTCTCCGCGAGCCCGTTCCCCGACTTCGACTTCGGCGCCGCGCTGGATGGCAACTGGGAGGGCGGCGGTTCTCCGAACGCCGGCATCGGCGTGGGTTCGACCGGCGCGTTCACCTTCGATGTGTCGGGCGACGACACGCTGCTCGCATCGCTTTCTGATGCGAGCTTCTTCGACACCTCCAACGGCTACGGCTTCGCGGCGCGGTTCCGCGGCTTCGCCGACGGAGGTTCCGACAAGGTGCCCGGCGAGATCGCGGTCGTGCCGCTCCCACAGACGCTCGGACTCGCGGCCGCGAGCATCGCTGGCCTCGCGCTCTTCCGTCGGCGGAAGTGACGAAGCACGCGACGCGGGCGGCGGCGGAAGGGAACTCCACAGGGAAACGGCAATGTGGAAAACGACGCGAGGCCGGCAGCACTGCCGGCCTCGCGGTTTCGATCGTTGCTTGATCACTGCAGTCGGTACTCGCCAGGCTTGCGCACGAACGGCTTCGGCGCGTCGCCCGGGATCTTCACGACCTTCGGCATCAGATCGAGCTTCGACGTGTTGACCATGAAGTCCCACGTGGCGATCTGGCCGGAGTACGCGGCCTCGCGACCCATCACGGCCATCATCGAGCTCTCGGCGGTCTGGCGCAGTTCGACGATCGGCTTGCCGGCCACGATCGACTCGACCAGTTCCTTGTGCTCTTGTCGATAGGCCGCGCCGAGGTTGCCCTTGATCGAGAAGAGTTCCTTGCCCGCGTGGTCGTAGATCTGCGTGCCGCCGTCGAACGCACGCAGGTACGCGACGCCCTTCGATCCGTAGACGACGTTGTCGAGCTGGTTGTCCGAGTTCGGCCAGTGGCGACCGGTGAAGGAGCAGAGCTTTCCGTTCGCGAACTCGTAGTCGCACGAGATCGAGTCCCACATCTCGCTATCGGCAGGCCGGTTCCAGCGCGATCCCGACGCGAAGCAGCGCACCGGCGGCCCGCCCATCACCCAGTGCACGATGTCGATGTTGTGCACGGCCTGCTCGGCGATCTGGTCGCCCGACAGCCAGATGAAGTGCATCCAGTTGTGGATCTGGTACTCCATGTCGCTCATGCCGGGCTGACGCTCGCGGTACCAGATGCCGTTCGAGCAGTAGCGCGCGGTCATGCCGACGACCTCGCCGATCATGCCCTCCCGGATGCGCGCGATGCCCTCGATGAAGCTCGGCTGCCGGCGGTACTGCGTGCCGGTCACGATCGCGGTGCCCTGCTTCTTCGCGAGGTCGTGCGCGGCGCAGCAGACGTGGTAGCCCGCGGTGTCGACGCACACCGGCTTCTCGGCGAACACATGCTTGCCCGCGGCGACCGCGGCCGCGATGTGGATCGGGCGGAAGCCCGGCGCCGTCGCGAGGAGGACGAGATCGACATCCTTGAGGTCGCAGATCTTCTGGTAGCCGTCGAGACCGCCGAAGATGCGCTCGTCGGTCACCTCGACGCGCGCGCCGTGCGCCTCCTTGAGGGCGTCGCGCGCGGCCTTCGCCTTCGCGAGATCGACGTCGGCCATCGCCACGATGCGCACGTTCGGATTCGCGGTCAGCGAGTCGTTCGCCGCCCCCGAGCCGCGTCCGCCGCAGCCGACGAGGCCGATGCGCACGATCTTGCCGCCACCGGCACCACCCGTGCCGCCCGCGGGAGCGGTGTCCTGCGCGGACGCGAGCCGCATGCCGAATCCGGCGGGCGCGACGAGTCCGGCGGCGCTGACGGCCGCGGTGAGGGCGAGGAATTCACGTCGGGTCTGGTCCTGCATCTCGATCTCCTCTGAAGGCGGCGGACGGAGCGCCCGCGCACGTGGAATCGCAAGATATCGCGCCGACCCTTCGGAACGGAGCCCCCGTGCGGTCAGGTTCGGAAATCGCGCGCTTCGGATTCGTCGGCGGGACTCGTCGGCGGGACCACGCGGGCGGCCGCGTCGAGCCGCCCGCTGCTCACTCGAGATCGGCGAGCGACTTGTAGCGGACATGCGAGAGCGCGATCGAGACGCCCGCCATCAGTCCGGCCTGGTCACCGACGTAGATGACGACGCCTTCCTTGAACTGCTTCGATGCCGCGGCGCCCTCCTGCGCGGCGACCACCGTCGCCGCCACATCGCCCGACCAGGTGCCCTGCTTGAACTTGCGCATCGTCTCCTCGTCCTTGAGCACGATCGCGACCTTCTGCCCCTGCGCACCGAGGGTGAGCCCGACGCCGGTGCGGTTGATCGCGGCCCATCCGATCTGCGTGCCGTCGGCCGAGTAGACGCCACCGCGACCGAAGGTGCCGCCGACGAAGACGATGCCCCACTCGCCGACGTCGGGGAACACGATGTACCCGCCGCTGCCGCGGATCTGATCGCGGAAGCCGGACACGTTGTCGCCGAACCAGTTCTCGGCCGCCTTCGCCTCGAGGGCGAACGACTGGCGGTTCGCGTACTTCGGCGCCGTGTTGCAACCCGTCGCGACCAGACCGGTCGCCACGAGGCCGAGACATGCCGTGACGCAAACGAGGGCGCGGGCGAGCGTGGAACGGACGAGCGTGGTGGATCGCATGCGGGGAGCCTGTTCGGTTGGACCGGGGCGAGTGTATCGATGTTCGAAACGTCGGAAGCGCACCGACGGACGCGCATCGGATCAGCGCATTCCTGCGAAGATGAGGCCCCGCGGATCCAGCCATGCCCATTCCAGAACACCTGCTCCGTCCGATCTCGCTCCGCTCGCTCGCGTGCCCGAACCGCGTGTTCATGGCGCCGCTCACGCGCCAGCGCGCCAGACAGCCGGGCGACGTCCCCGGCGAGCTGCAGGCCGAGCACTACGCGCAGCGCGCGTCCTTCGGCCTCCTCATCACCGAGGCCACGCAGATCTCGCCCGAAGGCAAGGGCTACCCGCAGACGCCGGGCATCTACTCGGAGGAGCAGATCGCAGGCTGGAAGCTGGTCACCGACCGCGTGCATGCGGCGGGCGGGCGCATCTTCTGCCAGCTCTGGCACGTCGGCCGCGTGAGCCATGTCGCGCACCAGCCGAACGGCCAGCCGCCGGTCGCGCCGGTCGCGGTCCGTTCCAAGGGCTACGTGAGCGTTCGCCACCCGGACGGCCGCCGCGAGCGCGTCGAGGCCAGCATGCCCCGCGCCCTCGAGACCGGCGAGATGGCGCGCGTGATCGGTGACTTCGCGCACGCGATCTCCTGCGCGAAGGCCGCGGGCTTCGACGGTGTCGAGGTCCACGCCGCGAACTCCTACCTCATCAACCAGTTCCTCTCCGGGAGCCTCAACCAGCGCGACGACGCGTGGGGCGGCTCGATCGAGAACCGCATGCGGCTCCTCCTCCACGTGATCGATGTCGCGGGCGAGGTGTTCTCGTACGCGCGCGTCGGCGTGAGGCTCTCGCCGATGGGAAGCGCCAACGACCTGCCGCACCACCACGACGACGAGGAGCTCATGGAGCGCGTCGCGGAGGAACTGGGCAAGCGGCGGCTCTCGTACCTCCACCTCTTCAACCACTACTGGGCGAAGGACCGCTGGAGCGGCCACTTCAGCGAGCGGCTCGCGCGCTCGATGAAGGCCCTCTTCGACGGACCGATCGTGCTCAACGGCTACGGCGCCGACATCGCGGCGGCCGAGGCCGACGTCGCGAGCGGCCTCGGCGACGCGGTCGCCTTCGGTCGGCTTGCGATCTCGAACCCGGACCTACCCGAGCGGCTCGCCGGCGGCGCCGAGCTCGCGCCGTGGGACGACACGACCTTCTACGGCGACGACGCCCGCGGCTACAACGACTACCCGCGCCTCGCGGCGGCGCGCTGAGGATCGACACCGCGCCGAACCGGGCAGCGCTTGCACAGGCCCTGGCGTCCTGCGATCCTGCGTTCTCCGTGCCTCGCACGGAGAATCCGCACAGGAAGCCCACGCATGGCCGAGTCGCAACGCTTCATCGACCGCTACTCGACCGCGCTCGCGGAGCCGCACTGCGACCACTGCGGCTTCAAGCTCTCGGGGCTCGCCGAGCGCGGCATCTGCCCCGAGTGCGGCTCGGACTTCGAACCTGCGACCACGGGCATTCCGCGTCGGTTCCGCCTCGCGCGGGCCGCCGGGTATCTCGCGCTGCCGGTCGCGATCGCGACCATCGCCTGCCTCGTCACCAGCATCGCAACTCCAAGAGGGAGCGACGGCATCGCCATCGGCATGCTTCTCCTTCTGCCCGCGCCGCTCGCGATCGCGTGGTTCGGCTGGCGCGCGGGCCGGGCGTCGATGCTCCTCTTCACCCGCTGCATGCCCCGCCGACGCGCCCAGGGCGGGCTCTTTGTCCTGCTCTTCGGCGTGTGCCAGTGCATCGGGTTCTCGGCGATGTTCCTCGGGCTCCTCGGCGCGGGAGCGCTGATTGCGCTCGGACTGGTCGTCGCCCGGGGCATCGACGCCTGAGAACGCGGCGTCGGGGGTGAATCGGCGGGAAACACCCCGTTTGCCGTCCCCCGGAGGCCGGATCCCGGCAAGATCCCCCGCATGCCACCGACCGACCCGACCGCCCGCGAACTCTTCGAGGTGCTCGTCCGCGATCACGCCGACGCGCTGATGGCCTCGATCCGCGCCGGGATCGGACGCGCGCATGCCGACGACGTCTTCCAGGAGACGGTGCTGGTCGCCTGGCGGCGCCTCGCCGACTACGACCGCACGCGCCCGTTCGGCCCGTGGCTGCGCGGCATCGCACGCCTCGTCGCCATGGACCTCGCGTCGCGGCAGCGCCGGATGCAGGTCGCGGATCCCGCGACCTTCGACGCGATCGAGCGGAACGTCGCGGCCTTCGAGCGCGCGCGCGTCGAAGGCGCCGAGCCCGCGATGAGCTTCCGCGAGCGCCTCGTCGCGCTCGACGACTGCCTCTCGCGGCTCCCGGCGATGTACGCCGAGGTTGTCCAGGCGGCCTACCGCGACGATCGGCAGCTCGCCGACATTGCGCGGGCGACGAGCGACAACGAGGAGGCGGTGAAGAAGCGCCTGCAGCGTGCGCGCGCGCTGCTCGCGCACTGCCTGCGTGGCAAGGGTGCGTTCGCGGATGAGGTCGGCGGTGGTGAAGGAGCGGTGGCATGAACGAGGAACGACGCGACATCCCCCGTACGGATCACGCCGCCGTCGACGACGCCCTGATCGATGCACTGCTCGCCGCGCACTTCGAGAACGACGAGGCGCGTGAGGAGCGCATCGTGCGCGCCTTCGCGGCTCTCGACGCAGCGCGCGATGGGAATCGGGACGGGGAGCGCGATGGGAAGCACCCGCGCGGCCGCACGATCCCGTTCCCCGGTGCGAGCCGCGGCCGACGCCTGCTGCCGCTGGCGCGTGCCGCGATGATCGCGCTTGCGCTCGGCGCACTCTTCCTCCTCTTCCCCTACGAGACCAGCGCGTCGAACATCCTCGATGCCGCGCTGCGCGCCGAATCGTCGACGAAGTCGGCGAGCGGCTCGCGACGCTACGAGATCCGCGTGGTGCTTCCGCCGCGCACCGACACGCCGCGCGGCCCGGTGCCCGCGACGGAACTGGTCGGCACATGGGATCTGCGCGGTGAGGCGGCGCGACTCGACCTCGTCGCAGGCCCGCACGGCAGCACCACGCGCGTCGCAAGCCCGGATGGCGCATGGGAACGCGCGATCGACGGCACGGTGCGCCCGCTCGATTCCCGCGTCCTCTGGCCGCGTTGGATCGAGGATCCGTCGGGCGAGGTCGCGATCGAGCGGATGGATGCGCTGCTGCGTCTCGTGCAGCGGTCGTATGTCGCGGTCGCCGCGCGTGCCGGCGACGAGAGCCCGGCGGAACTGCGGGGATCGATGCACATCGTGGCGACGCGCGCCCAGCGTGCGCTTGGTCCCGACGACATCGAACTCTGGATCGACACCGACCGCAACGTCGTGCTCGCGGCGCGGCTCTTGTGGGTCGGCACCGCGGAGCAGCGGGGCGGGCCGCGTGGTCCACGAGGACCTGCACCCGGCGACGAGCGACCGTTGCGCGAAGATCGACCAGTACGCGACGGCATGCAACCACGCGACGGCATGCAACCACGCGACGGCATGCCGCCGCGCGGCATGATGCAGCCGCCGCCAGGTGGGCCGCTTCCTCCGCCGATGGACGACTACCGGCCCGCGCGCGGCATGCTTCCGCCGTTTCCGCCGCGCGAACTGCATCTGCGCCGCATCGAACCGATCGAGTTCGCCGCCGACCACTTCACGATGCCGGTCGACCGCTGACTCGCGCGTCAGGCGAGCGCGATACCAGCCGCCGCGACCGCGAGCGCCGCGCCAAGACCGGGCAGCATCAGCCGGAAGAAGCGCGCATCGCCCATCGCGCGCGCGATGCCGAGCTTGAAGACCGTGTTTGCGGCAAGCGCGACCAGCGTGGCCTGCACGGCGGTCGATGCGGTGATCGTGGCGACGTCTGCCGCAGCGTTCGAAGCGGACGCGCTCGCTTCAACGAGCCCGCGTGCGCCCTCGAGCTCGCGCGCGATCGAGAGCGCGATCGCGTCCATGTCGGAGACGCCGCTCACCGCGGCAACGAAGAGCAGTGCGCCCGTTCCGGCGTAGAGGATCGTCGCCTTGGTGACGATGCGGATCAGGACGAAGACGCCCGCGAAGACGAGCGCCGACGAGAGCTGCGTGGGGTTGCGCGGCGGAACGATCTGCGTGGACGCGCTCGGGCCATCCCCCGCCGGCGTCTCCGCGCCGCGCCGGAGCGCGATCAGCCCCGCGATGAGGGTCGCGATCGCGACTCCCCCGAGCCATGGCCAGATCGCCTGCGCGAGTGGCTGCGAGACCAAGACCAGGAGCAGGATGAGGCGAATCGGCAGGACGCCGCAGGCAAGGAGCGCGGCGGCGGCCGAAGCGCGCGCCGCACCGCCCTCGCCGACGCGCCGCGCGGCGCCTGCGGTGGTCGCGGTGCTCGAGACGAGACCTCCGAGGAGACCGGTCGCAAGCACGCCCGCACGAGGGCCGAGCAGCGCCTGCGCCACGTAGCCGGCGAGGCTGAGCCCGACCACGAGCACGACGAGCAGCCACGCCGAGCGCGGATTCACCGCATCGAACGGCCCGACGTCGCGATCCGGGAGCACCGGAAGCACCACGAGCGCGATCAGGACGAAGATCGCGATCGCACGGACGTCTTCCTTCGACAGCCTCCGGATGACCGCGTGCAGCGGATCGCGCGCGTAGAGAAGGAGGAACAGCGTGCCCGCACCGGCGACCGTCGTCGCGCGATCACCGAGCACCGCGTATCCACCCAGGAGCGTGGTGACCACGAGCGCGAACGCCGTCGTCAGGCCGAGTTCGCGCGGTCGATCGGCGGACGCGACCGCCTCGTCGGTCGCCGTCGAACCGCGGCTCGACGCGATGCCACCGGCGATCCCGGCGGCGGCCGCGATCGCCGTCACCACGAGCAGCGGCCACGGCGTCCCGTCGCGCGGGCCGACCAGCGCCGCGATGCCGCCCGCGAGAGCCGCCAGTCCGAAGGTGCGCACGCCCGCGAAGGTGTCGGTCCGGCGCTCGCGCTCGAACCCAACGAGAAGCCCCACGCCCAGCGACAGGGCCAGCTGCGTGATCTCGTGTGGGAGCATGAGTCCGTCGGTGGTCATCGAGCGTCGAAACCCGAGCAGGCGAGATGTGTCGATCCGTGGACGGGGGAGTATCGGCTGACGCCACGCTTGCGGATTGAGGAAGCACCCCCGAAGGTCCGAGCAAAACACGCAAAACGCCCGACGCCGACCTGTCGGTCGGCGTCGGGCGAGAGAGAGGAGAGAGGAGCGAGAGGAGCGAGAGGAGCGAGAGGAGCGAGGTCTGAGTCCTGTGCGTGCGGTCGGTCCTGTCCACCGACCTGCATTGGGCGTTGGAAGGCCGGTTGTCCCGACCGGTGTGTCCTTCCACCCTTGGATACGGATGAGCGGGATCGATCTCTCTGCACGCGTCCGAATTCTGAGAGATTTCGCTGTGGGGCCGTTCGGAAGGTGGACGTCGGACCCTCGGCTCCTCGTGAACCACCGCGCGCGTTCCGTCGCCGCGGGCGTTTCCCGCGCGCCTCGCTTGCGGTAGCCTCTCCCACCCATGACGTCGCGAGACGGCACATCCCCCGCCGCCGGCTTCAACCCGGCGGCGCCTCGCCCTGCGGGTGTCGATGCGGCGGTCAATCTCGCCGACCTCGAGGCGCTTGCCGCCAGCCGCATCGAACGGACGGCATGGGACTACTACCGCTCGGGCGCCTGGGACGAGACCACCCTCGCGCGCAACACCGATGCCTGGCGGGAACTCGAGATCCACTACCGCGGCATGGTCGACGTGTCGGGGCGCCACGGGCGGACCACGCTCTTCGGCCGCGAGGTCCCCTGCCCGCTGGTGCTCGCACCGACGGCGATGCAGAAGATGGCGCACCCGGACGGCGAGTGTGCGGCGGCGCGCGCCGCGGGCGCCGCCGGACTCCCGATGTGCCTCTCGAGCCTCTCGACCACGGCCCTCGAGGACGTCCGCGCGGCAACGAGCGGCCCGCTGTGGATGCAGATCTACATCTCGCAGGACCGGGGCTTCACCCGCGACCTCGTCGCGCGCGCAGAGGCAGCCGGCATCGAGGCGTTCGCCGTCACCGCCGACACGCCGGTCTGGGGTATCCGCGAGCGCGACATGCGCAACGGTTTCCGCGTGCCCGACGGCCTGCGCATCGTCAACCTCGAGCGGCCGGGCGGGCCGACCGGCCATTCCGGCGTCGGCATCGGCGGCGCGCTGTCGTGGACGATCGACGCCACGCTGACCTGGAAGGACGTCGAGATGCTCGCATCGAGCACGTCGCGCCCCGTGCTGGTGAAGGGCCTCTGCCGCCCCGACGACGTCCGCGCCGCCATCGACTCGGGCGCGAAGGGCGTGTGGATCTCGAATCACGGCGGACGGCAGCTCGATGGGGCGCCGGCAACCGCCGACGTGCTCGCCGAGTGCGCCGGCGCCGCGCGCGGACGGGCGACGGTCGTCGTCGACGGCGGTGTGCGACGCGGCATCGACATCCTGCGCGCGGTCGCGCTCGGCGCCGATGCGGTCGCGGTCGGTCGGCCCATCCTCTGGGGGCTCGGTGCCGGTGGCGAGGCCGGCGTCCGCCGCGCGCTCGACATCCTGCGCGCCGAGTTCGAGCTGGCGATGGCGCTCGCCGGCGTCGTTTCTCCCGCCGAAATCCGCACGCTCGGCCGCGACCTCGTGCGCCGACGCGGGTGATGCCGGGCTCGGCACGCGTGCGGCTATCGTGCGCGCCATGTTGTGCATGAACCGCGGCAGGCCCGCCGCGCTCCTTCTGTCCGCCGCATGCGCCGCCGGAACCATCGCGGCGTGTGATCGAGCTCCGGAGCCGTCACGCGCCGCAGGCGATCCGACAAGTAGCGCGGGCAGACCGACCAGCAGCGACCCGCTCCCCGCGGCCCTCGAGCGCCCCTTTCGCCACGTCCTCATCGTGTCGGTCGACGGCTTGCGCCCGGATGCCGTCGAGCCGCCGCTGCTCGCGGAGCTCCCCGCTTTCGCGCGCCTGCGTCGCGGCGCCCACACGCTCGACGCCCGCACCGATGCCGACGTCACCGTCACCCTTCCGAACCACGTCGGCATGCTCACCGGGCGACCGTTCGATGGCCCGGATGGACACGGCTGGAAGATCAACGACGATCCACCGGGACGGACCCAGGGTGGCACGCTGCACGCGAACAAGGGCTCGTACGTCGCCAGCGCCTTCGACGTGGCGCACGACGCCGGCCTCGCGACGGCCGTGATCGCAGGCAAGACGAAGTTCTGGCTGTTCGAGCAGTCGTACGGCCCGTCGTCCGGTGCGGCCGACGCTCTGCCACCGGACTTCGGAAAGGCGAAGATCGATCTCTTCATCTACGCGCGGGAGACCGCCGAGATCGCGCGCTGCACCTCGGAGCGGCTGCGCTCGGCGGCGGCACGCCGGGTCGGCACGCTCGACTTCGTCCACTTCGCGGCGCCCGACGCCGCCGGCCACGCGCACGACTGGATCGTCGCCGCCGACTCGCGCTACTTCGCCGCGCTGCAGGAGGTCGACGTCGCGCTGGGCGAGATCCTCGCCGCCATCGACGCGACGCCGGGCCTCGCCGGACGCACGGCGATCATCCTCACCACCGACCACGGCGGCGGCGCGCCGTTGAAGACGCATACCGACGTGACGAGTGCGCTCAACTTCCGCATCCCATTCCTCACGTGGGCAGGCCGGGATGCCGAGGCGGTCGACCTCTACGAGCTGAACCCCACCCGCGCGCGACCAGGGTCGGCGCGCGTGGCGTCCGACGCGGTGCCGCAGCCCATCCGCAACGCGGATGCGGGCAATCTTGCTCTCGCGCTTCTTGGTCTCGGGCCCGTTCCGGGGTCCCGCTACGGCGCTCACGATCCGCTTCGGATCGAGTCGCTCGTGCCAGCTGTGTCAGCAAGTCCCGATAAAATCCACTCGAAAATGCGTTGAATCGATCCTGGGAAGTCCTCCCGCCGCAAGGATGCGCCTGAACCAGTTTCTTGGCCTGGTTCTGACGACAACTTGCCGAAAAAGCATCCGTCCGATTTGGCCATGCGCAAATCGGTGATAAGGTCCGATTCATTGGGAGGTGGGCATCCGTCCACCTTAAAGAAGAAGGGAGCAGCGGGCGGGAACCCGCTGCAGAGGGAGTTTGGGAAATGGGTCTCAAGACGCGTATTGCCGC
>JAJTGL010000046.1 GCA_021297795.1 Planctomycetaceae bacterium | reverse complement strand
CCATTGCGGTGCGCGGTCAGCGCGTGACCGCGTACCCGCGCCCCGCGTACGGCCAGTAGCCGCCACGCATGTTGAAGGCCGAGTAGCCGTGGCGCTCAAGGAAGGCCGCCGCGCGCGCGCTGCGGTTTCCGCTGCGGCAGTAGCAGACGACGGGCTTGTCGCGCGCGATTTCGGCAGCGCGTGCGCGCAGGTGCGTGAACGGGATGTGGAGTGCACCGGGAAGGTGGCCTTCCGCAAACTCACGGCAGGTTCGCACGTCGACCACGGTCGCGGCACCAGCATCGACAAACTCATGGACACGCACGGGCGAGATATCGTCGACGCCGGCGGTTGCGAAGGAGCCCGTTGCCAGGCGCGCAACCGTCGCCGCCTCGATGAAGCCTTCGATCGCCTCGGGTGCAGCGCCCACACGCAGGAGGACGCGCGCGATTTCGGGCACCATCTTCGCGGGCGCGATGATGACAACGCGATCCTCTTCGTCGAGGTAGTTGGCGACGGTCGGGCCAAACGAACGCTCGAACGGTGCGCTGATCGAGTAGGGGAGCCGCGCGTCGAGGTAGTCGTTCCACGGGCGCGTGTCGATCACGGTGAAGCGTGGATCCTCGCATCGCGCGGCAAACTCGTCGGAGGTGAGTTCGCGCACGACTGGCGGTGAGGAAAGCGCGCGGCCACCCTCTTCGTTGAGCCGCTTGACGCGGGCGAAGTAGGGGGGCGGCGGCGTGGTGCCTTCCATCACGGCACCCGCGAAGTCGCCGTTCTCGGCATGCGCGCGCATCGCGCGGTTGATGACGCGCTCGATCCCGATCGTCGTCGCGGGCATGTTGCAGATGTTGGTGCCGCAGGAGCTACCCGCGCCGTGGCCGGGAAGCACCTGCGTCTCGGCCGGTAGATCGTCGAGCGACGCGATCGAGGCGCGCATGGCATCGATCGCATCGCGGAGCGACAGCCCTTCGGTGGCGAACGCGCCGAGATCGGGGCGACCGACGTCGCCCGCGAAGAGGAAGTCGCCCGAGAAGAGGAGATGCGCGCGCCCGTGAGGCGCCGCGAGCTCGAAGGAGAGGCTCTCTCGCGTGTGGCCGGGCGTGTGCCGCGCGGCGAACTCGAGCTTGCCGACCGTGAAGCGATCGCCGGCCTGGATCCGGAGGATGCGCGCTCCCGACGCGAGCGAGGCGGCAGCGAGCCACGCGGGCTCGGGGCCCTCGGCCGAGAGGTACGCCGCGACCGGGTGGTGCGTGACGAAGCCCTCGATGCCGCTGACGAAGTCGGCGTGCACATGCGTCTCGGCGACGGCGACGATGCGGTGCCCCGATTGCGCGGCGACGGCGACGTAGCGGTCGATGTCGCACGCCGGATCGATCACGATCGCCTCGCGCGTCTCGTCGCAGCCGACGAGGTACGAGGTCTGCGCAAGCGCCGGATCGAAGATGCGCCGAAGGAGCATCTCCGGAGTCTACCGTTCGCGACCCTCCGGTTGGCAGCGTTTCCCTCCATGGACCGCGGTACATTCCCCCGGGTGCCCCTCCGCGACTCCGCCCGTCCTTCCCGATCCGAAGTCGCCTCCGAGCGCGCGCGGTCGATTTTCACCGAATCAGGCCCCGTGGGCGACCGCTTCCTCGCGCTTCTCGCCAGGCTGCTCCATGAGGCCGGCACTCCCTCGCATCGGATCGAGTCGATCGTCGCGGGGTGCGCGGAGAGGCTCGGCATGAAGGTGTCGATCTTCTCGCTGCCGACGTGGATCTCGATCAGCGTCGACGACGACGGCGCCCAGCGCACGACGAACTTCCGCGTCGATCCGGGCGCCCCGAAGATGGCGCTCCTCGAGGAGACCTTCCGGGTTGCGGACCGCGTGTCGTCGGGCGAACTCGATGCCGCGGGCGGACTTGCCGCGCTGCGTACGGGCTACGAGCAACTGTGGCGTCCGCCGTCTGCGGCCACCACGCTCGGCTATGCGCTCTTCAGTTCGGCCGCGGCCCGCCTCCTCGGCGGTGGCATCGACGACATGATCGTCGCGCTGCCCGTTGGTTTCGCGGTCGGTGTGTCGCTGCGACTGTCCGCCGGCCGACGCGAACGGGAGCTGCTCTCCGAGTTCGGTGGCGCCTTCGTCGCAACACTGCTCGCCGCCCTCGCGGTCATGCTCGGTGCGCGGCTCGGGCTGGTGGCGAACACGGGCACGGTCGCGCTTGCAGGCATCGTGACGCTGCTTCCCGGACTCGCGCTGACGACCGCGATGAGCGAGCTCTCCGCGCGCAACCTCGCTTCAGGCAGCGCGCGCTTGATGGGCGCGGTGACGTCGCTCGTCGTGATCGCGATGGGCGTTGCGGTCGGCGAGGCCGTGGTGCGCACCCTCGGGCTTGAGGCTCCGAGCGACCAGCAGACGCTCGGGACAACCGCACTCGCGTTCGACGTCTCCACCGGCCTCGCGCTCGTCCTCGGTGCGCTCGGCATCGCCATCGCCTTTCACGCGCGTCCTGCGCGATTCTGGCTCGTGCTTGCGTCGTGCGTGCTCGGTGCCGTCGCCGCGCGCGTGGCGCGGGTGAACCTCGACGGCGCGCTCGCGCCCGTTGCCGCCGCCGCGTTCATCGGCATCGCCGGCAACCTCTACTCGTGGCTGCGTCGGCGTCCGACCGGCACCGTCGTGCTGCCGGCGATCGCGCTGCTCCTCCCCGGAAGCATCGGCTTCCGCGGGATGCGCGACCTGATCTCGCGCGATGCGAGCGACACGCTCGCCGGGCTCGACACCTTCACCCATGCGCTTGTGATCGCGGCGTCGATCGCCGCGGGCCTTCTCATCGCCAACGCGCTGGTACCCCGGCGCGTGCACGCCTGAGGAACTGGTGCGGATGGAGAAATCGCCCGCAGGCGCCTGCGGGCGACTTCGTCGGGGACATGTTGTTCGAACAGACGCCCGTTACTGGCACGAACCCCAGGTGCCGAGCATTGCCGCGAGGTCGGCGCCGCCGACGATGCCATCGCAGTCGATGTCGGCGGGTCCGCCTGCCGCGCCCCACGACGAGAGCAGCATGGCGAGGTCCGAGGCGTCGATGACGTCATCGTTGTTCGCGATGTCGGCGCGGCAGGTGCCGCCGGGGATGCTCGACGGATCGGCCGGATCGCTGCACTGCGCGCGCTCGTCGCCGTCGCGGAAGCCGTCGCCGTCGCGATCGATCGCGCGGAGGCCTGTGCCGTTCGGAACGAGCGTGTAGGTGACGGCGGTGGTCGACGTCGCCAGCGCATCGAGCGCGGCAAGCGTGGTGGTGCTGCCGGCCACGTCGGTCTGGAACGAGCCCGACTGGTAGAGGTAGCCCCGCTCGACGCCATTGAGGACAGCCTTGGCCACGAGCTGCGCGCTACCCGCGTTGGCAATCGACACCAGCTGGTTGCGTCGCGTCGCGCCGTTCGGGTTCGATCCGCCCATCGTCGCCTGCGCGCCGACCGAGGCGTGCGTGCCGGTGTCCCACGACAGCATGAACGCGCTGACGTCGCGACGCTGCTGGTCGCCGGTCGTGCCCGACGCGAAGTTGAACACCGTGAGCTTGAAGAACTCGAAGAGCGTGGGCACCGCGCCGTCGTGCGTGAAGCCGAAGCCGCGCGTGTTCGACGTGCTCGTCAGCGAGTCGAAGCCCGTCTTCTCGAGCATGTTGCGCAGATGCGGGACCTTCATCATCTGCGGCTCCTGGAGCAGGTTACCGCTGATGATCTGCGAGCTGCCGCCCGTGGGGATCGTGTGGCAGGTGACGCACTGGACGAAGTCGAGGTTGCCGCTGTTGAAGAGCGTCTGTCCGGTGACGGGGTTGCCGCCCGCGAGGCTCGTCTTGAGCGATCCGTCGAGGTTTCGGTTCGGATTGGGCGGGAACGAGATCGAGTTGAGATACGCCTCCATCCGCGCCATCTCGGTCGCGCTGAAGTCGCCGTCGCCGCCGAGGAGCGCCGAGGCCGTGTGCGCGAACTGCGAGAAGTCGTTGCGGTCGCCGCGCCAGTGGAAGGGCTCGGTTCCCGCGAGACCGACGAGCGTCTGCGTCGCCATCGGTCCCTTCATCGGGTGCCAGTTGCCGCATGCGCCGCCCTGTCCCGGCAGGCCGAGGTTGCACGACTCGTTGAAGACCTTCATCTGGCCCGACGGATCGCCGAGATCCCACGACAGCTGATCCATGCGGGCATCGGTGTGGCACGAGCCGCAGGACACCTGTCCGAGACCCGATGCGAGGTGCGTGTCGTAGAGGAACGGACGACCGAGCTCGACCACCGCCGGAGTCGGGTCGTAGAACCCGATCTGCGCGAGTTCGTCGAGCGACGATTCATCGACCACCGAGATGGTCCCGTCGAAGCGGTTGAGCGTGTAGAGCCTGCTCGACTCGGCGTCGAGCACGATGCCCGTCGGGCCCTCGCCGACCGTGCCGAGGTCGAGACGCGCGTAGTTCGAGAGGTTGAACGCGACGACGTTCGCGCTGCCGAGGCCGGTGGCGTAGGCGCGCGTTCCATCCGCCGACACCACCACGCCGCGCGGCTCGCCCACCGACAGCATGCGCTGCAGCATGGGAATCGACTTGAGCGCGTAGTTGAGGTGCGGGTTCAGGTCGCCGCGCGAGGTGACCGTGGCGCCGCCCGCCGGCAGCACCGCCGCCTCCGAGCGGGCGAAGATGCTCTTCAGGTTCGGCTCGAAGCGGATCTCGTTCTTCGACTCGGTGCCGACCGCGACCACGCGGCCATCGGGCGCGACGGCGAGCGCCGCGGGCATCGTCATGAAGCCCTTCGCGTACGTGGTCGAGAGCGTGTTCGCGTTGACGACGGCGACGTCGTTGCCCGTGAGATTCCACGTGACGGCGCTGGTCCACGCGGTGCCGTTCACATCGCGCCAGGTGCCGGCCGCGTCCTTACGGACGATGAGGCCCGCGCGCGGCGAGGTGGGGAGACCGGCGGCCAGAGCCGGCGAGAAGCCGCTGCCCGCGTTCGGCGGCGGGTTCGGGTCGCCGGGGTACGGGTTCATCGACGCCGTGCTCACGCGCGTCTCGGGGATCACGGTGGTGTCGTTGCCGCTCTCGAAGATCGCGGCGTAGACGCGCGTGCCATCGGTTGCGAGCGCGCGCGGATCCTCGCCTGCGATCGCGATCGATGCGGGCGCGGCGGCGAGGTTCGCCGGGTCGTAGACCTCGAGGCGGTTCACCTGCGAGCAGCTCACGAAGGCGCGACCGAGCTTGCCTGCGAAGACGACGTCGCACGGCTCGTCGCCCGTGAGCACGGTCGCCCGCACCGACATCGTGGAGAGGTTGACCACGCTGATCGAGTCGGAGACGTGATTGACGACCCACGCCTCGGTGGACGAGCGCGCGCGCACGCTGACGGGCTCGATGCCGACGGCGATCGATCCTGCATGGCGAAGGTACGGGCTCGACGCGAGCACATCGAACACCTCGAGGCGGCCGTCGGCGGTGTTGACCGCGAGGAGCCGTGTGCCGTCGGGCGTCCGCTCGAGCGGATGCACGTGCGGGCTCTCGAAGTGCACGAAGTTCTGCGCCGAGAGCGAGGCGGTCGTGGCGAGGGCGAGGGCGCAGCCGAAGGCTGCGGACGGAGTGGCGCGTGTGCAGGTGTGCATGGTTCGATGCATGTTCGTCGTGTTTCGGTCGACGCGTTCTCTGACGGGTGGAAGCGGCAGGCGCATGGCATGCTCCGGACCCCCCGGTCCGACATTCGAGAAACTAATGCCTTCGCACGAGGCGACAAGCACAATCCTCGGACGTGGGCCACTTTGCCGGGCGGGCGAGCCGAAATGCGGCGAAAGGGCCGGGAAACCGACGGAAACCTGACCCGTCAGCGACAGACGCCCCACGACGTGAGCAGGAGCGACAGGTCGGCCGCCCCGACGGAGCCATCGCAGTCGAGGTCGGCCAAGCCCGGGCCTCCCCACTGTGAGAGGAGAATCGAGAGGTCGGCGGCACCGATGATGCCGTCGTCATCGGCGATGTCGGCGAGGCAGGGGCTGCCGGGGGTGCTCGCGGCGTCGTCGGGGTCGCTGCACGCCGCGCGTTCATCGCCATCGAGGAAGCCGTCGCCGTCGCGGTCGAGCGCGCGCAGTCCGGTGCCGTTCGGGACCAGCGTGAAGACGATCGCTCGGTTCTTCGACGCCAGCGCATCGAGTTCGGGCACGGTGAGCGCGGCACCCGTGGCGTCGCTTCGGAACATGCCATTCTCAAGCAGGTAGCCGCGCTCGATGCCGTCGATCGTCGTGCGCGCGACAAGCTGACCTTGGCCGGCGTTCGCGAATGCCGCGAGCAGGTTCCGTCGCGCGGTGCCGGTCGCGAATCGTCCGCCGAGCGAGGCCTGCTGTCCGATCGCGGCGGGCGTGCCCGTGTCCCACGCGAGGAGGAACGCGGCGAGATCCTTCGTGTCCTGCGCGGCGATCGACGTGCCGAGGAAGCCCTTCACGTGCGACTGGATGAAGCCGTCGAGCGTGCGCGCGGTGCCGTCGTGACCGAAGCCGAAGCCGCGGGGCGCGGGCGCGGAGCCGGTTCCGAACCCGGTCTTCTCGTGGATTCCCGTGAGATGCGGAACGGTCATCGCCTGCGTCGCGTCGAGGAGGTCGGTGCTCACGACCGCGGCGCCGCCGCCCGAGGGCGGCACATGGCACGTGGCGCACGAGACGAAGCCCATGCCGCCGGCGAAGAAGAGCCCCTGGCCGCGCGTCGGGTTTCCGCCCGCGATCTGCTGCGGAAGTCCGCCGTCGAGCGTGCGATTCGGATTCGGCGCGAGCGCGATCGAGTTGAGGTAGTCCTGCATGTCCTTCAGCTCGTCCTCGGTGAAGTCGCGATCCATGCCCTGGAGCGCGACGCCGGTGTGGCGGAAGGTGGCGATGTAGGCGCGGTCGCCGCGCCAGTGGAAGGGCTCCGTTCCCTCGAGGCCGATGAGCGATTGCGATGCCATCGGCCCCTTCACCGGGTGCCACGCCTCGCAGCCGACGCCTTCGGCCGGCAGGTTGAGGTTGCAGAGCTGGTCGAATTCCGCCATCGGCGACGTGGGACTACCGAGATCCCAGACGAGCTGGTCGGTGCGCGCGTCGATGTGGCACGAGGCGCACGAGGCCTGCCCGAGGCCGGAGGTGAGGTGCGTGTCGAAGAGGAGCGGGCGACCATCGCGCACGATCGACGGCGTCGGATCGAAGAAGCGGGGACGCGCGAGTTCGTCGAGCGTCGCCGCGTCGAGCACCGAGATCGAACCGTCGAAGCGGTTGAGCGTGAAGAGTCGCCCGAGCTTCGGATCGTGCACGATCCCGGTCGGTCCCTCGCCGACCGCGGCGAGATCAAGCCGCGCCATCGAGGGCAGCGCGAAGGCGATGACGTTCGAAGAGCCGAGGCCGGTCGCCCACGCGCGCGTCCCCTCGGGGCTGACGGCGATGCCGCGCGGATCGCCGATGGCAAGCGCGCGCTGCAGGAAGGGCAGCGTGCGCACGCCGTAGTCGAGGTGCGGGTTGAGGTCGCCGCGCAGGTTAGGCGTCGCGGCGCCCGCCGGAACGCGCGCGAACTCGGCGCGCGCGAAGGCACCCTGGAGGTTCGTGTCGAAGCGGACCTCGTTCGTCAGTTCGACGCCGATCGCGACGAAACCTCCCCCCGGCGCGGCCGCGATCGACATCGGCGTCGTCATCAGGCCGTGCACGTAGGTGGTCGCGAGCGTGGCGGGGTCGATCGAGGCGACGTCGTTCCCGTGCAGTTGCCAGGTGACGGCGGCGCTCCAGTCGGCGCCGTTCACGTCGCGCCACGCGCCCGCGGCGTCCTTCCGCACGATCATCGAGCTCGTCGGCGCGGCAGGGAGCGAGGTATGAAACGCCGGCGAGAACGCGCTTCCCGCGTTCGGCGGGGGATTCGGCGAGCCGGCGTAGGGGCTCAGCGGCGACGACACCACGTCCTCGGGGATCACGGTGGTCTCGTTGCCGCATTCGAAGATCGCGGCGAAGACGCGCGTGCCGTCGGTCGCCAGCGCGCGCGGGTCCTCGCCCGCGATCGCGATCTGCGCGGGGGCGGCCGCGGGATTCGCGGGGTTGTACACGTCGACGCGGTTCTTCTGCGAGATCGAGACGAACGCGCGCTCGGGCTTGCCTGCGAAGACGACATCGCACGGTTCGTCGCCGGTGAGGATCGTGGTCCGCACGGAGAGCGTCGCGAGGTCGATCACGGTGATCGAGTCGGACACATGATTGACGACCCACGCCTCGCCGTTGCCGCGCGCGCGCACCGAGACGGGCTCCATGCCCACCGACACCGAGCCCGCGTGCGCGAGGTAGGGCGCGTTCGGCAGGATGTCGAAGACCTCGAGCCGGTGGTCGGCGGTGTTCACGGCGAGGAGCCGCGCGCCGTCGGGTGTCCGATCGAGCGGATGGACGTGCGGGCTCTCGAAGTGGACGTAGGACCACGACTGCGCGTCGGCGCGTTGTGCGCCGGCTGCGGCGGCAACGCCGACGAACATCGCGGCGCAGGCTCGGAGGATGGTCTTTCTCGCGGACATCGGGCTGGACAAGCCCCGCAGGACGGGGCCGCCACAAAGGTACCGCCGGGTCGGACCGCTACCAAATCACGGTTGAAAAAGCGCGACAGGGGGCTGCATGGCGAGGCCGCCGGGGCCCGGAAAGGCCGCGCAGGCCGCACAGACCGCACCGATGCCGAGGATCGTGAGGGACGCGGGCGGCGTACTGCGCTCGCGGAGTGCGGCGCGCTCAGGCGAAGATCTGCTTCATGATGCGACCGTGGACGTCGGTCAGACGATGGTCGCGGCCGCCGTGGCGGAAGGTGAGTTCCTCGTGGTCGATCCCGAGCAGCGCGAGAAGCGTCGCGTGGAGGTCGTGCACGTCGACCTTGTCGACCGCGGCGTAGTAGCCGTAGTCGTCGGTCTCGCCGAAGGAGAAGCCGGGCTTCACGCCTCCGCCGGCCATGAACATCGTGAAGCCGTGCGGGTTGTGGTCGCGCCCGTCGCCGCCCTGCGCGGTCGGCGTGCGGCCGAACTCGCCGCCCCAGAGGACAAGCGTGTCCTCGAGCATGCCGTGGCTCTTGAGATCGCGGATGAGCCCTGCGATCGGCTTGTCGACCTCGGCGGCGTTCGAGTTGTGGCCGTCGCGCAGTCCGCCGTGCTGATCCCACTTGTAGCTGTGCGTGCACTGGATGAAGCGCACGCCCGCCTGCGCGAAGCGCCGCGCGAGCAGGCACTGGCGACCGAAGTTCTCCGTCTTCGGCTCGTCGATCCCGTAGAGCTTCTTCGTCGCCTCCGACTCGCCGGCGAGATCCATCACCGCGGGCGCGGTCGCCTGCATGCGGTAGGCGAGCTCGAAGCTCTCGATGCGGCCCTCGAGCGCGCCGTCGCTGCCGTTGCGTTCGGCGTGCGCGCGGTTCATCTCCTGCAGGAAGTCGAGTTCCTTGCGCTGGAGATCGCGCGGGATTCCGGCATTCATGTGCTCGAACTGCGCCTGGGACGCGGGGATTCCCGCGTGACCGATCGGAGTTCCATGCGTCCACGCGGGCAGGAACGAGCTCGAGAAGTTGTTCACGCCGCCATGACCGAGCGTGGGGCAGATCGTGATGAACGCGGGCAGGTCCTCGTTCTCGGTGCCGAGCCCGTACGAAACCCACGCGCCCATCGATGGACGGATGAAGGTGTCGGTGCCGGTGTGCACCTTGAGGAGCGCGCCGCCGTGCGCGGGATTCGATCCGTGGATGCTCTTCACGAAGCAGAGGTCGTCGACGCACTGCGCGACGTTCGGGAAGAGATCGCTCACCCACGCGCCCGACTGGCCGTACTGGCGGAACTTCCACGGGCTGCCGAGCAGATTGCCGGTCTCGGCGAACTGGACGCGCGGCTTCGCGAAGGGCAGCGGCTTGCCGCTGTCGCGCTGGAGCAGCGGCTTGTAGTCGAAGGTGTCGACCTGCGAGGGTCCGCCGTGCATGAAGAGGAAGATGACGCGCTTTGCGCGCGGCCGGAAGTGCGGAGACGCGAGGACGCCCTTCACGCCGCCCTTCACGCCACCCGTTACGCCACCGGAGGCGCGTGCGGCGGCCTCCGCCTCGCGGGCGAGGATGCCCGCGAGCGCCAGCGAGCCGAAGCCCGCGCAGAGGCCTTGGAGAGCCTCGCGGCGCGTGAGCGGGTGATGGCGGTGGTCGCAGAACATCGGATGGTCGGGGTCGGGGGTGCCTTCCATTGTCGCGCGGAACGGGTGCGAGGCAACAGGGGTTGGCGGGAAGGCTTCAGTATCGCGTCGGATTCTGGCGGATGGGTCGTCTCCGAGCTTGTTTCGCGACCCATCTCGGGCCGACTCGACCCGGTTTTCGCTACTCGAGCGTCACGAACTCGTTGGTCGAGAGGAGCGCGTGGCAGAGTCGTGCGAACGCGTCCTCGGGGCTCAGGCCGCCGCGCTCGAGGTCGGCGAGGAATGCGCGGGAATCGTCGCGCTCGCCGGGCTCCGGCTCGCGGGCGAGCGCGCGGCGGAACGCCTCGCGGATCCGCTCGTCGGCGCCCGGCGCCTCCGCCGACACCTCGACCGCGATCGACTTCGCGGCGGCCTCGACGAACGGCGCGTTCAGGAAGAAGAGCGCCTGCGGCGCCACGACGGTGCGCGGCCGGCAGTCGATCGGCGCACTGGAATCGGGGTAGTCGAACGCGCTGAAGAGACCGAACATCGCGTTGCGGATGACCGGGAGGTACACGCTGCGGCGATTGGTGTCGTAGCGCGCCGCGTTCCCCGACTGGTCGTTCGTGACGTAGTCGTGGTCGCCGGAGCCGAGGAGCGTGCCGCCCATCGCGGGGTCGAGCGTGCCCGCGACCGCGAGCACCGAGTCGCGGATCGCCTCGGCCTCGATGCGCCGTCGCGGGAAGCGCGAGAGCAGGCGGTTCTCCGGGTCGAACTGTGGAAGCGGCACGTGCGTCGAACTCGACTGCCGATACGTCGCGCTCGTCATGAGCAGGCGATGCATCGCCTTCATGCTGAAGCCGTCGGCGATGAAGCGGCGCGCGAGGTGGTCGAGAAGCTCGGGATGCGACGGCTTCGAGCCAAGGACGCCGAAGTTCGACGGCGTGTCGACGAGCCCGGTGCCGAAGTGCCAGGTCCAAAGCCGGTTGACCGCCACGCGCGCGGTGAGCGGATTCTCGGGGTCGGTCATCCAGCGCGCGAACTCGAGTCGACCGCTCTGGCCAGCGGGGAACGCCGGGCTCGCAAGCGTGCGCTCGAGCATGGCCGGCATCGCGCGCGCGATCTTCTCGCCCTTCGGCTGCGTGTGGTCGCCGCGATCGTGGATCGGGGTCTCGTCGACCTTCGTTTCCTTCACGACCAGCGTGCGCGGAAGCCCGGCGGGGCGCTTCGGCTCGTGATCGTTGCGCGCTGCGACGGCGGCGACGTAGGCCTCTCGCGCGGGGCGTGGTTCACGCGCGGCCGCCCGCAGCTGTTCGCGCACCGCAACTTCGGCGGGGGCGCCGGCGAGATCGATCGTCCGCGCGAGCCATGCGCGCGCGTCGGCGCTGCGCGCGGCGGCAAGCGCGGCAGCCCGCGCGCGGTCGAGCTCGTGCGCGCGATCGGTCCAGTCCTTGACGGCCTGCTCGTGCCGCTTCACCTCGGCGGCGGTCGCGAGCGGCCGCTGCGCCACGCGACCGACCGTCGCGATGCTGTCGAAGGTCGAGACGCTGCGGAAGATCCCCGAGATCGCGAAGTAGTCCTCCTGCGACACGGGATCGAACTTGTGATCATGGCAGCGCGCGCACGAGATGGTCTGGCCGAGGAAGGCCTTCGTGACCACGTCGATCTGCTCGTCGGCGACGTCGACGCGCTCCTTCTCCTTGTCGGGCTCGGCGAGCATCTTCGGGCCGATCGCGAGGAACCCGAGCGCCGCAAGCCGGCCGCGCGTGCGCGCGTCGTCGTCGGCGGTGGGGTTCTCCTTCTCGGGGATGAGGTCGCCGGCGATCTGCTCGGTGAGGAACTCGTCGAAGGGGATGTCGCGGTTGAACGCGTCGATCACGTAGTCGCGATAGCGGTAGGCGTTCGCGTAGGCCACGTTCTCGTCCACGCCGTTCGAGTCGGCGTAGCGCGCCACGTCGAGCCAGTGGCGGCCCCAGCGCTCGCCGTACATCGGATTCGCGAGCAGCGCGTCGATGCGGCGCTCGTAGGCGTCGGGCGTGGTGTCGTTCTCGAATGCCTCGACCTCCTCGGCCGAGGGCGGAACGCCGATCAGGTCGAGATACGCGCGGCGGAGGAGCGTGCGCCGATCGGCCTCGCGCGAGGGGACGAGGCCCTGTTCCTCGAGCGCCGAGAGGATGAAGCGATCGACGTCGTTCCTCGGCCAATCCTCGAGGAGGACGCGCGGCGGCGTCGGTCGCGACATGGGCTGGTAGGCCCAGTGGTTGGCGAAGCGCTCCGTCTTCTCGGGGAGCGGCCGCGTTGCGAAGGGCGGCCGCAGCGAGGCGGTCTCGATCGATGGATCGACGTGGGTGGCGGGTTCGACCTCCGCCGACGTCGCGCGAGTGCCGTCGACGCCGGCTCCGATCCCGAGGAGATCGACGCCCTCCGGCCCGAAGGCGCGGAACGCGACCGCCGCCATGAGACCAACGGCGGCGAGGCGGAGCGCTGCGGCGCGGACGCCAGGGGAGCGCGTGGCCTGAGATGGATTCGTTTCGTCGGACGGGGGCGGCACTTCGGCAGTATCGACGGAGGAGGCCCGGAGGCAAGGCGGTGACGGGGTATCGTGCAAGAAATGGCGAAGTTCCCCGGACTTGGAAATCGTGCGGCCGCATGCATGTGGACCGCGGTCGCCGGACTCGCGCTGCTTGCGGGTTGTGCGTCTGGCGGCTCGCGAGCGTCGGAGTCGGCCAAGGCGCCGGCGTCGATCGATCGCGGTACGGCATCGGCGGAGCCGAACCTCGCCCAAAGACGCACTCCGAACCTCGTCGTCATCTTCTGCGACGACCTCGGATGGGGTGATGTTCCCGGATTCGCTGTTCCGGGCTTCACACCACCCGCGTACACGCGCGAGATGCCGAACCTCGAGCGCCTCGCGCGGGAGGGTGCGCGATTCCGGCACTTCTACAGCGCGCAGCCGGTGTGCAGCGCCTCGCGCGCGGCGCTCCTCACCGGCTGCTATCCCAACCGCGTCGGGATCCACGGCGCGCTCTTCTCCGACGCGCGCGTCGGCATCTCGGCCGACGAACGCACGCTTGCCGAGCTCCTGCGCGATGCCGGCTACCGCACGTCGATGGCGGGCAAGTGGCATCTCGGCTGCCTGCCCGAGTTCAATCCGACGCGCCACGGATTCGAGCGGTTTCTCGGCATTCCCTACTCGAACGACATGTGGCCGGCGCGCTTTCCGGGGAAGCACCCGGAGCTGCCGCTTCTCGATGGCGAGGAGGTCCGCGCGTACATCCGCACGCTCGACGATCAGGCGCGATTGACCGGCGAGTTCACGCGGCACACCGTCGACTTCATCCGCGAGGCCGCGCGCGGCGACGCGCCGTTCTTCGCCTACCTCGCGCATCCGCAGCCGCACACGCCGATCGCGGCGAGCCCGGCGTTCACCCCGGCCGATCGTCGCGCGCTCTACGGCGGTGTCCTGCGCGAGATCGACTGGTCGGTCGGCGAGGTGATGCGCGCGCTCGACGAAAGCGGTGCCGCCGCGAACACGATCGTCCTCTTCACGAGCGACAACGGTCCGTGGCTTTCGTTCGGGAGCGACGCCGGCTCGAGCGGAGGCCTGCGCGAGGGAAAGGGGACGACCTTCGAGGGCGGCGTGCGCGTTCCGTGCATCGTCCGCTGGCCGGGGATGGTTCCCGCCGGCGCGACCAGCGATGTCCCGTGGATGACCATCGATCTCTTCGCGACGATGGCGGCGATCGTCGACGCACCGCCGCCGGCGATGGACCGTCCGATCGATGGTCGTGACGCGCGCGCGGTGTGGACCTGCGCGCCGGATGCGCGGCCAACGCACGAGGCATTCTGGTTCTACTACCACGTCGACGAGCTGCAGGCCGTGCGGATGGGTCGGTGGAAGGCGAGCCTCGCCCGCAAGTCGCGCACGCTCGACGGGAAGCCCGGCGGCGAACTGGGCGGTGAGGCCGCGTACGTGATGAAGCAAGTGCCGTTCGCGCTGTACGACCTCGAGCGCGACCCGACCGAATCGATCGATGTGCAGCTCGAGCACCCCGAGGTCGTGGAGCAGATCATGCGCCACGTCGAGGCCGCGCGCGCGGAACTCGGCGACGCCGCGACGAAGCAGCGGGGAAGCGGTTGGAGAGGTCGACCGGAGCCGAGTGCGCCCCGGACCACGGGTGCCGCAGGAGCCCAGGGTGCGAACGACAGGTGAACCACCCGGTCGGCATGCAGCCGTCTCGTCGAGTCATCGGATCCACCGGCTTCAGTCGACGACGAACTGCTCGACTCCACGCTTGAGCGACTCGACTTCCTCGGCGGATTGACGCGCCGTGGCGGCGACCTGCTGGCTCTGCCCGGCGGCCTCCTGCGTGGTGCGCGAGATCTCGGCGATGCCCTGGTCGAGCTGCGTGATGCCGGAGAGTTGCTCGGTCTGCGCCTGCGCGATCGACTCGACCGCGCGCGCGATCTCGGCGGACCCCGCGATGATCAGTTCGAGCGAGTCGCGGACCTCCTTCGAGAGCGTGACGCCGCGCTGCACGCGCGTCCCGGCGCTCGCGACGAGTTCGGTGGTCTTCCGCGCGGCCTCGCTCGAGCGCGTCGCGAGCGCGCGGACTTCCTGCGCCACGACCGCGAATCCACGGCCCGCCTCGCCGGCGCGTGCCGCCTCGACGGCGGCGTTCAGCGCGAGCAGGTTGGTCTGGAACGCGATCTCGTCGATCACCCGCACGATCTGCCCGATCTCGCGTGCGGCGTGGTCGATCTCGACCATCGAGTGCTCGAGGCCGTCGACGGACTTCTGCGCGACGGCCGCATCCTGCGCACCCTTCTGCGTGCATCGCTGCGCCCCGAGCGACTGCTCGCTCGTGCGTGCGGTCTGTTCCCGCAGCTCGGTCACGGCGGCGGACATCTCCTCGATGCTCGCGGCCTGCCCGCTGGCGACGTTCGACAGCGAGTCGCTCGTGTTCGCGAGATTCGCGGTCTCGCCCGCCAGTTCCTTCGCGCTCTGCCGAACTCCTGCGATCGAGCCCGAGAGTTGCTCGCCGAGCGAGTTCACGGCCGACGCGATGGCGCCGAACTCGTCGGTGCCGCGATCCTGCAGACGCGTGGTGAGATCGCCCGCCGCGAACTTGTCGAGGGCGACGACGGTCTGACGGGCGCGCCTCCCGATCGAACGGGCAAGCGGGATCGCGAGCGCGGAGATGACGACGACGGCCGATGCGGCCACGCCCGCGATCCACCAGGTCAGCGTTCGGACCGGCGCGAGGATCTCGGCCTCGTCGACGGCGCAGACGATGGCCCAGCGTTGGCCGAGGAAGTCGAACGGTCGATACGAGACGAGGTGGCGATGTCCGCCGCTTTCGGCGATCACGGATCCCGACTCGCCACGGACCGCTGCGGCCGCGAGGGCGGGGAAGTCGGTTTCCTTGCCGACGGTCGGGGTGGCCGCGGCGCGGTCGTTGCTGCGATTCCGGCCATCGGCACCGACCAGGACGAGTTGCCCGGACGCTCCCAGGCCTTCGGGCAGGTTGCAGATGAGATCGATGCGGTCGATGGGGATCTGGACGGCGACGACACCGATGGTGACGCCCTGATCGATGATCGGCGCAGCGATGAACCCCGCTGGTGCGCCGTAGCTCGCGGTGTATGGCGCGAAGTCGCACGCTTCGGCCGAAGGCTTTGCGTCGGCACCGAGGACGGTGCGCACGAGCTTCGACAGATTCGACGACGCATATGGAGCCTCGTTGATGTTCGTGGCGAAATCCGTTTCCTTGAACACCGTGTAGACGGCGTTTCCGCTCGCATCGAAGAGGAAGAGGTCGTAGTAGCCGAATCGCTCGAGCAGCGTGCGGAGGCGGGGGTGATGCTCGGCGTGCGTGCGGTCGTAGGCCGAGGCGGACCCGGCGGCGTCGAGCCGATGCTTCGACCCGACCGCGTTGGGATTCGCCACGATGTAACGGTCCTGCAGAAGGCGTGCGCTGGCGCCCGGCGGCGTGAGCGCCTCGCCTCCATGCCATGGGAGTCCGGTGTCGCGGAATCGCCCCGCGAGTTCGCGGTCGTGATGCGCCGCGATGCCCGCCGTGATCGTCCCGAGGTTCGCGTCGGAGACCGCGGATTCCATCACGACCGTGGAAAACCCCGCGGCGAAGTCGCGAAGCGCCTCCGCGGTGCTCGGATCCTCCGCGATCGAGGCGACGTGGCCGCGCATCGTCGCGAAGTACTGCTCGAGGCTCGCGCCGCGCGCTGCGATCGTTGCGCCGAACGCATGCTCCTGCTCGGTGCGGAGCGCGCGCTCCGCGAGCGTGGTCGACGCGTATCCGATCGCCACGCTCGTGGCGATGATGGCCGCAACGCTGCCGATGAACGTGCGGAAGCCGATGGAATCGGTGCGATGCGAGAGTGGAGCGCGACGCGGGTGCGGTGTCGACATGCGAGAGCCTGTGGTGTTGCGTCCTCTCGGGTCGACGGGATCTCGACGCGACAAGAGTCGGTGGGTCCATCGAATCGAAAGCGGAAGCGAATGGGGTGCGTGCCCGATGATTCGGCATCGCGCGGCGATCCATCCTGCTGCGCGCGCGGCGCGGATCCGGCGATGTGTGTCCGTACGACCTGCGATTGGGACGCGCGCGTGTTCGCTGGTGGATGGTCATGCCCTGCGGCGCGGCCGTGGATTTCCGGACGTGCCGACCGCGGCTGGCGTCATTCTTGACCGCGCATCTTGAATGCGCGCTCGCGCCCCGTCATTTTGTGCGGAAGGTCCCTATGCCAGAGCACGCGCCGCCGCGGGCGATCCCCGCGCAACAAGATCGATCCGGGCTGGTTGAGATGACCGCTGTCGCCCAGCGGCATGCCGGCCACGGCCCCCTCGCCTGGACTCCGATCCAGCGGGAGATGTTTCGTCGGAACAGCGAGTCGCGGGAGCTGGATCGGCCGTATCAGGCGCAGTGGCGGTGCACGATCGATGGATGCGTGCCGCTCGACCTGCTGTCGCTGCACTGGAGTGCCTTTCACAAGCGTCACGAACGCGTGCTCGCGGCGCGACCCGATCACGCGAATCCGCGCCCGGTCCTGCAGATTCCCGCCATCGGCCTTCATGAGGACGGGGTCGATGCGAAGAGTCTTGGATCCACGCTGCAGCGGCTCTGGCTGCGTGGCGCTGGTGTCGAGGAGGGACAGTCTCCGGTCCGGATGGACATTCACAGGCACGACGGGCGCGACACGGTGATCATCACCGCGCACCACGCGTTCGTCGATGGTGGTGGCAAGTCGATCATCCTTCGCGACGTCGTGGCGCCCGCGTTGCGCGGCGAAACGAATCCGCGCGACGAGCAGGCTCCCGACTTCGGCGCCTTCGTTCGTTGGATGGAGGAGCAGGGCGCGAGCGAGGCCGTCCTCCGTCATTGGACCGAGCGGTTCGACGGCGTCGAGGTCGGCTCCGGGCTCGATTGGCTGGCGAATCGTCATGCGCCCGGCGCGGCGCGTCGGTTCGGCATGGCGCGGCGCGAGATCGACGCCGCGCGCACGGCCCGCATCCGCGAGGTTCTCGCGATCTGCGGTGCGCGTCCATCGACGGTATCGCACCTCGCGACCGGTCTTCTGCTCGCGAGCGGCGCCGGAGCGCCGAGCGCGGCATTCGGCTCGGTCCGCGCGATGCGCGATGTTCCCGTCGAGGGCGTGCGCGACATGGTCGCGAACCTCGTCAACGTCGTCGGCGTGCGCATCGATGCGCGCTCCGAGGCGACGATCCGCGAGTTGCTCGGCGAGGTGCGTGCGCGCGACATCGAGGCCCGCGCGTCGAGCGGCGTCGCGATCCACGATCTCCAGCGGATCGCGCGACTTGGGACGGGTTCGCCGCTGGAACTGCTGGTTGTCCACGCCGATGCGACCGCACGGGAGATGGCGGCGCACGATCTCTCGGATCCGCGCGTCGTCGACGCAGCCCTGTGGCAGCAGCCGACCACCCCGGTCGTGATCTCGATCGGTTTCGGCGCGTCGATCGAGATCGAGGTCCAGTGGGACGGTTCGCGCATCTCGGACAGCCGTGCGGAGGCGTTCGCCGACCGCCTCGCGATGCTGCTCGCGGAGCTCGGCGGCGACCCTGACCGGCGCTGGTGCGATCTGGCGTGCGCATCCCCGCGCGATCTCCAGCAGGTCGCGCGCGTCGGCGACGGCGGCGCGACGTCGTGGGAGCCCGGCCGGCTCGACGAGGCCTTCCTCGCGTCGTGCGAGCGTGATGGATCGGCGATCGCGGTGACCGACGGCGCGACGAGCATCGACTATCGCGGCGTGCTCGAGCGGGCGCTCGGAGTCGCGGCGGCGCTCGATCGGTGCGGCGCGGATCGCGCGCATCCGGTCGGGATCTGCATGCCGCGCGACGTGCTGCTCCCGGCGTGCCATCTCGGATGCTGGCTCGGCGGGCGGTACTTCGTCCCGCTCGATCCCGAGCTGCCGGACGATCGTCTGCGGATGCTGGTGCAGGAGGCGGGAATCCGCGCGATCCTCGTGGGTGCGGCGGATCGCGCGCGCTGGGATGCGGAGGCCGCGACGGGGCTCCACCGGATCGAACCCGCGGGCGATCTTCCTGCGGCGACGGCGCCGAGAGGGGATCGCGCTCCGTCGGACCTCGCCTACGCGTTCTTCACGTCGGGATCGACGGGCAAGCCGAAGCTCGCGCTCGTCGAGCACCGCGGCGCGCTCAACTACCTGCGCG
>JAJTGL010000142.1 GCA_021297795.1 Planctomycetaceae bacterium | reverse complement strand
CGCCTCGCGGTCGACGCCTTCGAGCGAGCGGCCGATCATGCCGTCGCGGCGCTCGAAGAGCGCGAAGCACAGATAGCGCTGCTGCATGCCGCGCGGGTCGTCCGCGACATCGCGCTCGGCGAGCATGGCGAGCATGTCGGGGAGCGCGGGCATGGCGGCATCGCCGATGGCGGCAAGCGCTTCGGCGGCCTTGATGCGCAGCCAGAGGTCGTCGGCACGCAGCGTTTCGCGGAGCGTGGGGACAGCCGCGGCCGCGCGCTTGCCCAGTTGCGCGAGCGCCTGGCATGCGCCGATCCGCGCGTCAAGATCCCGGGGCGTCTCCCCGCTTCCTTCGAGCATGCGCACGAGCTGCGCCGTCGGATCGTCCTTGCGGCGCGCGAGCTCGGTCGCGGCGCGCTCGCGCACGACGGGCGACCAGCTGCCAAGTGCCGCAAGAAGCCTCGGCTCGCTCATCGTCTTGTAGCCGACGAGACCGAGCCGCGCGCTCCAGCCGCGGCCGTCGTCGATCAGCGCCCGTGCCGTCCCTACATCGACGGGCTTGCCCGCACTTCCCTTGCGCGCGATGCGGATACTCGCAAGCGCCTGCTCGAAGCCGAGCAGGTACGCGCCCGACGCATCCCACATCCCGTAGCTGTCGTTCTTCGGCTCGGGCGGCCCCTGGTGGATGAAGCCGCCGTCCCAGCGCCGCGCGAGGTCGTAGTACCAGCCGAACTCGCGCATCCAGGCGCCGGTCGCGTCTGGGCCCGAGCGCGCGACGCCGGGCAGCGCCCAGAGCATGTTGAAGAAGTTGCCGGTGTGCCCCTGGTCGCGCTCGCCGCCATGCGAGCGTCGTGGGTCTGGATCCACGGATGATGGTCGCCGTACGGGACGCTGCCCTTTCCGACATAGAAGCGGATGAGCCGCGCGCTTCGGTCGATCGCGGCGTCGAGCGCCGGATCGGCGACGCCCGCCTCGCGCGCGAGGACGAGCGAGATCAGGAGCGGCAGGCCGGGAGCGTTCATCATGCCGTAGCCGGCGAGGCGGCCGTTCTCCTGCACGAATCGGTGCCCCCACGATCCGACGACGCTCTGCCCTTCGACGATCTCCATCGTGATCCGCCGAAGCTCCGCCGCGAAGGTCTGGTCGCCGGTCGCGAGCGTGTACTCGGCCAGCAGCATGTTGATCGGCCCGTAGTACCACGAGTGGTAGTCGCGCCGGTCGGGGTCGGAGTAGCGCGAGGCCCACTCGACCTGCCTGCGGACGATGGGCAGGTACTCGGGGTTTCCGCTGGCAAGGAGGGCGAGTGCGTTGTAGCAGCGGACGATCGGGTTGCCGTCGTTCGGCTTCGCCTGCGTGCGGCGCGCGAGCGCGGCGAGGCCTGCGTCGAGGATGCGCTTCGACTTGGGGCAGTCGAACGGCGCGGTCGCGGAGTACGCGCCGAGGACTTCGAGCGGCACGACCACGCCCGACTGCTCGCCCGCGCGCCAGAGGACCAGCGAGAGCTTCCCGTCGGCGGCTTCGGCCTCGCCGATCGCCCTGCCGAACTCGGTGCGCGGATCGGACGAGAACGGCTGGGATCCGACGCCGAGGATCACATCGCCCACCGCCACGACGCCGTCGGCGGGCGAACCCTTGTCGACCTTCGTCACCAGGATCTGGCGCGCCTCGCTCGTCTCCATCTTGTTGCTGTAGATCCAGCCGCGCGCGCCGGTCGGGCCGAGGTTCCAGTCGTGGGTCATGCCCTCGGGCACGGCGTCGCCCTTCGTGAAGTCAGGGATCGCGACGGGAGCCTTCGGAGGCGCGGCGACTGCATGGGCGTCGACCACGAGGCTCAAGGCGAGACTCGAGGCCGCGAGCGCGATCGAGACGCGCTTCAAGATCGCGTTCATCGCGAGACTCCCTTCGATGCGCCGGTGTCGGCGCGCTTCTTGAGCAATACGACCGCCGACTCGGCGAATGCCTCGCCGATCGGGGCGAGGATGCGCGCAGAGCCGAGATAGTGGTACTCCTGGTTTGAGACGCTGTCGCGGAGCAGCGTGAGTTCGCGCTCGTTGAAGCGAGATGCGTAGATGGACTCGATGGCGGCATCGCCCTGCGCGCGCGCCTGCGCGCCCTGCTTCACCTCCGCGCGAATGCGTTCGAGTTCGGGCTTGAGCGTCTCCTCCCTCTCCTTGAGCGCCGAGACCTCGCGATCCCAGAACGCCTCGGTGCGCACCGCGGCAACCGTGCCCTTGAACTCGTCCATCGCGGCCGGCGCCGCCATCGCGTCGCGGAAGTTCCGATGGGTCGCGACATACCGCTGCTGCTCGGGGCCGTACTCCTCGACCGGCCCGCCGACGCCGAGGACGCCGATCACGAACGGGAGCGCGGCTGCGTCGAGATCCCGCCGCACGTCGCGGATGAAGTGGGCGAAGACCTCGCTGTAGGCGCCGTAGCCGCCGGGCTTGTCGCGGTTCGGATACGCGTTGCCGTCGACCATGTCGTTCCAGCCTTGGAACCAGATGAAACCGGCGAGTTCGTAGCCCTGCTTCGGATCGTGGCCCGGGACGATGCGCGGGATGTCGGCGAGCACCGTGCGGACATGCTCGATCATGAGCCGGTAGTTGACGCCAGTCGCTGCGTCCTTCTCGGCGCGCGCATTCTCGGGGTCGACGCCACGCTTGCGGAACCCCTCGAGTTCGGACTCGTTGAACTCGTAGCGTCCCGCGCTTGGCGGACGGAAGTCGGTGTGCAGGCTCTTGCCACCCCATGAGGTCTTGATGAGAAGCACCGGCTCGTCGAGCAGCCGCGCGACGGTGACTCCGAAGCTGAACTCAGGCCCGATCTTCTCGCCGCGATCTCCCGCGCCAAATCCCGCGCTGAGCTTCCCGACCTGTTCCTCGGGCGCGCAGCCGATCGAAGAGATCCAGACGCGCTCGCACGTGACCGGCGTTCCGTCGTCGCCGACCAGCGCGTCATGGAGCGGAACCAGGCGGGGGTCGAGCTTCATCGAGGGAATCGTGCGGACATGCGCGTGGCCCTGCATGTTCGACTGCCCGGCGAGGATGAACACCTTGAGGGGGACGGACTCGACGGCGAGCGATGGATTGCCTTCGCGCGCAGCGGCGGGAAACGCCCACAGCACTCCGATGAAAAGGAGAAGGGTGAAACGGACGGAGCGAAGGAGGCCGGACGACACGCGCCGACGGTGGAAGTTGAACCCGATCATCGCACGACTCCTTGCCGACGATGGCGTGCGCGCGGTGGGCGCGACATCGAGATCGGCGGAATCGCGATCGTACTCCGAGACGGCTGTTCGCATCGCACGCCCCCGCTCGGTTCGTGCAGCGCTACGCCGCTCCCGCAATCTGCGCCGTGGTCATCGCGCAGAGGTGCAACATCATGTCCCACCCACGCTCTGGCGTGAGCGACCGCCTTCCCGACATCGACCTGCTCGAGTCGGAGGCGACGCGCGGCGAATCGGTCACGCCGAGCCGATGAGCGCGTCGACCTCGATCTCGATCTTCATGCGCGGGTGGGCGAGCCCCGCTTGGATCATGGTCGCGGCGGGACGGATGCCGCCGAAGGCCGCGCACGCACAGGCGAGGGCGTCAGGACGAGCGAAGAGACTCGCTCATCGACACAGCCAGCGATCGACTCCGCCGACTACCCGCGGCGCATGACGAGCACCCAGTCCTGCGGAGACGGAACCGAAGGGGTCGACCAGTTCGCCTCGCCGGAGACTGTCCCGATCGGGAATCGCCGCCCCGAGGCGGGATCGAACCAGAACGCCTCGTAACGCGCGTCCGGATCAAGCGTGAGCACGCGGAAGCCGCTCCAGTCGTAGATACCGCGCTTCGGGAGGTACGCGACCACCAGTTCGCCCGCGATTCCCGCGGCGAACGCGCCGCCGTCGACCCACTCGGGGTGCGGCTGCATGCGGTGCCACGGAAGTTCCTCGAGAAGCTCTTTCGCAAGCCCGAGCTGCGCCGACCCAGGAAACGCCATCCCCTCGCGCCAGGTCGTGAAGTCGTAGATCGGCGTGATGCCCGGGTCTCCGTCGACGCTCGCCTGCCAGACTCCCGCGGCGCCGTAGGTGTGGCCCGCGGCGCCCGACAGCATGAGCGTCCAGAACAGGTGACGCTGCATGTCCTCGAAGTTCGTCTGCATGTGGCGTTCGTAGCACGCCTCGCCGCAGAGCACGGGGCGCGCGGGCTTCTGCGCAAGCGAGGCGCGCATGAGCCGCAGCGTCTCGTTCGCGGTGTTCAGCCCGTCGTGGCCGATCGCGACCATGTCGAAGTCGAAGCGCTCGTTTCCTGCGCGAATCGAGCTGCGCGGGTCTCCTGGCGCGTGATAGGTCAGCGGATGGCGGTACGGGTCGGTCGCGCGCACATACTCGGCGAGCTCGGCCCACGGGCCGTTGCCATCGCTCGCCTCGCCACCGAGGATCCACACGACGGGCAGCGCGCCGTAGCGCGCGATGAGATGCCGCCAGTGGCGCTTGAAGCCGTCGAGTCCGACCTGGTTGATCGTCGACTGTCCGCCCGCCTGCGGGCGCCCCCAGCCGCCGACGATCGCGGGCACGATGCCGTGCGCGACGAGCATCTCGATGCGCGCGTCGGCGGCGTCGAAGTACGCGGGGTTCGCCACGCTGAAGTCAAGCGTGGTGTACGGCATGCCCGCCTCGTTCTCCCAGCGCGCCTCGAGCATGTTCTCGTCGGGGTACGGGCCGCACACGATCTGCACGACATTGAAGCCCTTCGCGGCGCGGTCGGCGCACAGCGCCTCGAAGCCCGCGGTGTCGATGCGCTTGCAGAGCCCCTTCCACCAGGTGTCGCCGAGCCAGAGGAACGGCGTGCCGTCGGCGTGCTCGAAGTGGCGCGCGTCGGCCGCGACGCGCAGGAATCCGCAGCGTAGCAACGGGTTTTCGCCCGCGGCGGGCTTCGCCATGAAGGTGCGCGCGGGCGCATGGAGGTCGGTGTTGGCCGCGTCGTTCGCGACGAACCGGTAGCCGTACTCGCCGGCTTCGGGCGGCGCGAAGCGCACCTTCCATGTTCCCCCGCCGCTCCAGAACGCGGGCACGCGCCAGCGCGCATCGCCCTTCTCGAAGATCGCGTCGACCTCGACATCTGCGAAGGGGCGCGCGTAGGCCTTCGTCGTCGAGATCGACGCTTCGAAGACGGTCCAGGTGGCGACATCGCCTGCGGGCGTCGCAGCGGAGGCCGACGCGACGAGCATCGATGCGGCGAGGGCCGCGAGGGCGTGAAGGCAAATGCAGGCGATGCGGCGGGCTTGCAGCAGTGTTGCTTCGATGGGTCGGCGCATGGGAGACCCGAGCATACATCGACTACGCTGCGACCCCATGCCCACCACGCTGCCGCCGAGCATCTTCAACGACGTTGTGGGCCCCGTGATGCGCGGGCCGTCGAGCTCACACTCCGCGGCATCGGTGCGCATCGGCCGCCTCGCGCGCGACCTTTGCGGCGGCACGCCCGACTGGGTGCGCATCGAGTTCGACACCGAGGGCTCGCTCGCGACGACGCACGAGAGCCAAGGGTCGGACATCGGCCTGTTCGCGGGGCTCCTTGGCTGGGAGGCCGACGATGAACGCCTGCCACCGAGCGCGGCGGCGCTTGCGGATGCGGGCGTCGCGCTCGAGATCCGCATCGCCACGCTGCGCGATCCGCATCCGAACACCTATCGGCTGACGCTCGGCCGCGCGGGCGTCGAACA
>JAJTGL010000141.1 GCA_021297795.1 Planctomycetaceae bacterium | reverse complement strand
GCGCTGCATGCGGGGCGCTCCTTCCACCGGGCTCGCAGCGCATCGGCCCCGACGCGCGCGCGATCGACGCGAACACGCGCGGCGACGCGCTCGCGGAGTGCGTCTACACCGTGGCACTCGAGGCACCGAGTACTTCTCCGCGCGTGCTGGCGGCGCGCGCTTTGGTATTGACGACGGGCACCTTCATGCGCGCCCTGATGCACACCGGCGAAGAGCGGAACGAAGGCGGCCGCATCGGCGAAGGGAGCGCACGCGGAATCAGCGCGGCGTTGAAGTCGCTCGGCTTCGAACTCGGACGGCTGAAGACCGGCACACCGCCGCGTGGGGCGCGCGGCTCGATCGACTGGCACGCTCTGAAACCCGCACCTGGCGACGATGTCCCGACGCCGTTCAGCGACCGCTCGCCAGGCGCGCTCGCGGCCGGCCGATTTCCGCACCTCGCGCAGATCGAATGCCGCGAGACGGAGACGTCGCCCGCGATCCACGCGCTCATCCGCGACAATCTCTCTCGCGCACCGATGTACTCGGGGCAGATCGATGCCGAGTGCGGCCCCCGCTACTGCCCGTCGATCGAGGACAAGATCGTGCGCTTCGCCGATCGCGACGCGCATCACGTCTTCCTCGAGCCCGAATCGCTCTTCACCGACGAGATCTACCTGAACGGCGTGTCGACGTCGCTGCCGGCCGACGTGCAGCTTCCGCTCGTGCGGGGCCTGCGCGGACTCGAGCACGCCGAGATCCAGAAGTTCGGCTACGCCGTCGAGTACGACATGGTCTGGCCGCACCAGATCGACGCGACCACCGAGACGAAGCGCGTGCCCGGCCTCTTCCTCGCGGGACAGATCAACGGCACGAGCGGCTACGAGGAGGCGGGCGCGCAAGGCCTCGTCGCGGGCGTCAACGCCGCGCGACGCGTGCGCGGCCTCGAACCCGTACGTCTCGCGCGTCACGAGGCATATACCGGCGTCCTCATGGACGATCTCGTCACGCGCACGCCACGCGAGCCCTACCGCATGTTCACTTCGCGCGCCGAGCATCGGCTGCTTCTTCGTGCATCGCGTGGGGCATCGTCGGTACGACGCAACGCGCGCAGTTCGAGGCCCGCATGGAACGCAAGGCCGCGATACGCCACGCGCTTGCCGAGATGCGCGAGGGCGGCGCGCGGCTCGCCGACGTCGTGAAGCGGCCCGAGGTCGAGATCGCGTGGGTGACGGAGCGCGTCGCGCGCGCGATCGGCGACGTGCCGTTGCCGCTCGTCGAGCGCGTGGTCAACGACATCCGCTACGAGGGCTACGTGCTGCGCCAGCACGCGGAAGTGCGACGCCAGTCGGAGTACGACTCGGTGTCGATCCCCGAATCGCTCGATCCCCGGGAGATCCGCGGACTCCGCAACGAGGCCGTCGAGACGCTCGCGCGATTCCGGCCGCGCACGCTCGGTCAGGCGAGCCGACTTGCCGGTATTTCGCCCGCGGATGTGACGGTCGTCGCGATGTGGGTGCGCCGGATACAGCGGACCTGACAGCACGCAGGACAACCGACCGGGACGACGCGACCAGCCGCGCGGTACGCGGTCGTTTGTTCAGTCATTCGACGCTTGCGTCGGTCTCATGCATTCGGCAACGAAACTCCTTGTCGTCGACGCGCTTTGCCTTAGCCTCTCCCGGAGTCGCCTCACGAGGGGCGATGCATGACGGAGCTCCTCACATGGAAGAAACGACGCTGAAGTACTACTCCGATCGTTACCGCCCCGCCTACAAGGCCGTGCGCCTTCTGGTTGGCCTCGGAACGGCGACCAAGGTCGTTGGATGGATGCTCGGGCTCGGTTGCATCGCGGCCGGCATGATCGTCATGATGCTCGCCAACTCGAGGAACGCACCGTCGGCCATGACGCTCGTGACCACTGCCGTCGGCGCGATCCTCGTCATCTTCGCATGCCATCTGCTCGGGTCGATCATCGCGGCGTTCGGGTTCCTTCTCCGCGCCACGACCGACTCCGCGCTGCACGGCGCCCCGCGTGCCTCCACGCCCGCGTGCCTCCACGCCCGCGTGCCTCGACGCCCTCGGGTTCGAGCCGCGCGGACCTGCGCGGCACGCGCCGCTCAGCACATCCCCTCGACGAGATCGACAAGAAGCCGCACGCCGTAGCCCGTCGGGCCCGACACGCAGAGGTCGCTCGCGGCCTCGCTGTTCGCGACGCCGGCAATGTCGATGTGCGCGAATGGCACGCTCTTGTCCACGAAGAAGTCGAGGAACGCCGCGCCCTGGATCGGATGCGCAAGCCGCGACGGATTCGAGTTGATGATGTCGGCGTGCTGGCTCTTCATGTGGTCCTTGTGCTCCTTCCAGAGCGGCAGGCGCCACACCTTCTCTCCCGAACGCTCCGAGCTCGCCTCGATCGCGTCGCGCAGCGCCGCGTCGTCGCAGAAGTAGCCCGCGCTCCACGAGCCGAGCGCGGTGACCACGCCGCCCGTCAGCGTCGACAGCTCGACCATCGCGGTCGGCTTGTACTTCTCGCAGCCGTAGGAGATCGCGTCGGCGAGCACCAGCCGGCCCTCGGCGTCGGTGTTGGTCACCTCGACCGTCGTCCCGTTGTACATCGTGATGATGTCGTCGGGCCGGTACGAGTTTGAGCTCACCATGTTTTCAGCCGCCGGGAACAGCGCGACCACGTGGATCGGCAGCTTCGCGTGCGCGATCGCATGCATCGCGCCGAACACCGCGGCGCCGCCGCACTTGTCGTACTTCATCCCCTTCATGCCGTTGTTCACCTTGAGCGAGTAGCCGCCGGTGTCGTAGGTCAGCGTCTTGCCGACGAGAGCGAGCGTCTTGCCGCGCGCCTTCGCGCTCGTGCGCTTCGGCTTGTACTCGAGGATCGCGATGAGGCTCCTCTCGTCGCTCCCCTGTCCGACTGCGACGATGCCGCCCATGCCGAGCTTCTTCGCATCGGCGAACGAGATCAGCTTGAACGAGAGTCCCGCGGCGCGCGCGAGCTTCCTCGCCTCGCCCGCGAACCACGTCGGCGTGCAGATGTTCGGCGGCGTGGCCGCGATGCGCCGTGCCTCGTTGACGCTGGCCGCGACCTCGAGGCCGCGCGCGACGCCGTCGCCGAACGCGCCCGTCCCCGCGTCGATCGCAAGCGCGCCCGCTCGCGGCGCGCGCTGCGTGGCCTTCCCGTCGAACATGTCGACGCGCCAGTTCGCGAGTCCCATCCCCTCGCCCATCGCCTGGGCGAGCTCGCGCGCCTCGCGGGCGCCGAGCAGTCCGCCGAAGGCGAGGCGCACCTTCGCGATCTTCATCCGCTCGAGTCCGCGCACGAGCCGCGCGCCCGCCGAGCGAGCCGCCTTCGCGTTGAAGTCGGCCTTGCGACCGAGCCCGAGGATCACCGAGCCGTCGCTCGCGGAGGTCGTCTCGCCGAGCTCCGCGCGGAAGCTCGCGGCAGACACGGCCGCATCGCGCGCGGCGCTGCGGTCGCCCTTCGGAAGCGTGCGGTCGTCGGAGAATGCGGCGAACACTGCGCCGGCCTTCGGCGCGCGCGAGATCGTGATGCGGTCGTACATGATGTCTCCGGAAGCGCGGCGCGGGCCGCGCGTGTTTCAGGCCCGCAGCGCGGACGGATCCTCGCCGCGCTCGATGGCCTCGATCTTGTGTAGGCGCCGCAGGTGGCGGCCGCCGTCGAAGGGCGTATGCACCCACGTGTCGACGATGCGCTTGACGAGCGTGTGGCCGAGGAGGTCGGCCGAGAGGCACAGCACGTTCGCGTCGTTATGCGTGCGCGAGAGCTGCGCCGAGAGCTCGTCCTGCGCGAGCGCCGCCCGGATGCCGCGGATCTTGTTCGCGGCGATGCACATGCCGATGCCGGTTCCGCAGATCAGGATCGCGCGCTCGGCCTCGCCCCGCGCCACCTTGATGCATGCGGCGTAGGCGCTGTCGGGGTAGTCGGTCATCGCGCCGGACATCTCGCTGATCGGCTCGACCTCGTGGCCGTCGGCCTTGAGGTGCGCGATCAGCGCCTGCGTGGCGACGGCGCCGCGGTGGTCGCATCCGAGGGCGATCTTCATGTCTGCAGCATCCCGACGAGGCGGTTTGGAATCAACTCCCGGAAGTACGCGCCGAGCTCGTCGTAGGCGCGCTGTCCGAGTCCGATGGGGTCCTCGACGTCCCCTTCCGGATCCAGCGGTTGGATCTTTGCCTGTGCCGACGGATCGCCGGCCACGAGGGCGCGCGCACGGCTCACGTGCGCGGAGGTCATGCCGAGCACGAGGTCCGCCTTGCGGATCATGTCGGGGGTGAGTCGCTTGGCGTGCTCGGGTACCGGTGCCTTGATGCGCTCGAGCACCGCGACGGTCTCCGCGCTGGTCGCGGCCCCATCGAACGCCTGCACGCCCGCCGAGGCGAAGAAGAGTTGACCAAGCCCAGGCAGCGCTCCATCTTCCTGGAGCTTCTGCGCGATCCCCTCCGCCATCGGTGAACGGCACGTGTTGCCGGTGCAGATGAAGAGGACGGTGCGCATGGGAGGGCGGAAATCCTATCGAAAGCGCGCTGTTCCCGCCGGGACTCGACCGATCGGCGCCACCCTCGCGCCACCGCGGCGCCACAGGTCCGGAGAACGTGGCGCACCGGGGGCTCCGGCGGCGGTTTCCGGCGCGGGCCACCGCCGCGCTCGCGTGCCGTTTCAGGTCTCGGGCGGCATCTGCTCGGCCTCGTCCTCCCAGCCGGGAGGCGGTGCGCGCTCGGCGAGGAGGCGCTCGGCGCGCACCAGATCGCCGCGTCGGACGAGCACCGACACGAGGCCGGGCGCCTCGGCGCGCAACTGCGCGGTCAGTCCACCGAGCACCGTTGCCGGGATGCCCTCGGACTCGAGTTCACCGACGAGGAGGAGCGCCGAGAGTTCGTCGGGGAAACGCGCGACCACGACGGTATCGCGTGGATCGGACATGGTCACGCCCCTCCGGCGCCGGGGAGCGGATCGCTCTCCACGCGCTCGAAACTGGCGGGTTTCTCCGCGTCCTCCGTGCGTTCCTGCGGCACGTACGGCGCACCGTCCTCGGCGTAGCAGCGCCGGCAGCCGGGGCACTCGAGCACGCGGCGCTCGCCCACGCGCACCGCATCGCAGCCGGCCGAGCAGGCCGGGCAGCGGTCGCTCCGCAGCGAGGCAAGAGCAAGCCGCCGCTCGAATCCGCGCATCACGAGGAACGTGACGCGCGCGATCACCACCACGAACACCGACGAGATGATGAGGATGATCGGAACGAGCGGGTAGATCACCGTGAACGCGAACGCCACGAAGAACGCGGCGATGAACGCGAAGAGCACCGCAATCGGGTAGATCTCGTTGAAGCCTCGGAGGAACCGGTAGAGCATTGGAGCGGAGCGTATCCGTCCGATCGGCCGGACCGGACGCTCCGGGAGGCGAAAGTCCCGGGAAATCGGGGTTGCAGGGATCTCTCCGGGTTTGGCCGCGTTCCCCAACGGGCGGTACACTCCGCTCCCGGACACCCAACGGACGGGGTACCGCCCGGGGCGCTCCTGCGAAAGCCGGATGCGGGCCCGCAAGGTCCGGACCGGGTTCCGAACTCTCTCGAGGGGATTTCATGAAGCTCGTTTGCGACCGCCTCTCTCTTTCCGATGCCCTCACCATGGCGAGCGGCGTCGTCGCCTCGCGCACGCCGCGCCCGGTGCTCCTGTGCCTCAAGCTCGCGGCCAAGAAGTCCGGCTCCGCGGGCTCGCTCCAGATCAGCGCCACCGACGGCGAGATCGGCCTCGTGGTCACGGTGCCGAACGTCGACATCAAGGAGGAGGGCGAGGCGCTCATCCCCGCCGACAAGCTGAACCAGATCGTGCGCGCCTGCGACGACTCGACCGTCTCCATCTCGGTCGACCGCACCCTCGCGACGATCGCCACGGAGAGCTCGACCTTCAAGGTGTTCGGCTACGAACCCCGCGAGTTCCCCGGCGTGCGCCGCCCGAGCGATCGCGTCGACTTCGAGGTCGACGCAGGTACGCTCCGCCGTCTCATCAACCGCACGATCTTCGCCGCCGCGCGCGAGGACACGCGCTACGCCTTCAACGGCGTGCTCGTCGACCGGAAGAAGACGCAGCTCCAGCTGGTCGCGACCGACGCCCGGCGCCTCGCGCTTGCGCGCGCGAGCTGCAAGGGTTCCGACGGTGATTCGGCCTTCATCGTGCCCACGAAGGCCCTGAATGCGCTGATGCGGCTGCTCACCGATCCGGATGCGGCCGTCAAGATCTCGCGCGACGGTGCGCAGGTGACCTTCATCGTCGGCGACTCCGCCTCCGGCGCCACGCTCATCGCGAACGTCGACGAGCGCACGTTTCCCCCGTTCAACGATGCGATTCCGAAGGACCACGACCGCCGCGCAACCTGCGACGCGTCCGAGCTCGGCGGCGCCATCCGCCGCGCGAGCCTCCTCACCAACGAGGAATCGAAGGGCGTTCGCATGAGCTTCAACGGCAAGCAGCTCACGCTGACGAGCCGTGCACCCGAGATGGGCGAGTCGGAGGTGCGCATCGACGGCGTCGCGTTCCAGGGCGAACCGATCGACATCGCGTTCAATCCGACCTTCATCCTCGATGTTCTCAAGATCATCGACAGCGAGCAGGTGGTGATCGAACTGAAGGGACCGAACCTGCCCGGCGCGATCAAGGTCGGCAGCGACTTCACCTACGTCGTGATGCCGGTCAGCCTTCGATAAGCGCGAGCGTGTTTGAGCGCTCGCAACCTGCTTCGCGTGTTGGAGCGCTCGCAACCTGCTTCGCGTGTTGGAGCGCTCGCAACCTGCTTCGCAACTTGCTCGCTTTCGCGTGAATCACGCCGGAGGGAGCCGCCGCAGCGGCGACCGCCTGAATGACGAGCGCTCGCAACCTGCTTCGCGTGTT
>JAJTGL010000045.1 GCA_021297795.1 Planctomycetaceae bacterium | reverse complement strand
ACCCGCGGCCTCGCCCTCGGCGACCCCGGCGGCGCGCCCTTCGGCGTGACCTTCCGCCCTCGCATCCGCACGCATGCGGTCCGCCTCGGCACGCGCGGCCGAGACGATGCGCGCGGCCTCGGCCTTCGCCTCGCGCAGCGCCTGCTCGGCGCCGGCGCGCAGGTCGCCGAGGTCGAACGAGCCACCCGTCAGGGCGCGGGCGTTCGGAGTGGATTGCTTGAGGACTGCCATCGTCGTTTCCTTCGGTCCGGCGCATCGTTCCGCGCCGGGCTCGCATCACCGCGCTCACGCAAACCGATTCACACCACCACGTCCTGCGCCCCGCCGCGGCCCGAGATGATGATCTCGCCCGCTTCCTCGAGGCGACGCACGATGTCGACGATGCGCTGCTGCGCGGCCTCGACGTCGCTGATGCGCACCGGACCCATGAACTCCATGTCCTCGCGGATCGACTCGGCGGCGCGCGACGACATGTTCGCGAGGATCTTGTTCTTGAGCGCCTCCGACGCGGTCTTGAGCGCGAGGCAGAGCTCGTCGTTCTCGACTTCCTTGAGCACCGCCTGGATGCCCTTGTCGTTGACGTTGTTGATGTCCTCGAAGACGAACATGCGGCGGCGAATCTCCTCGACGAGGTCGGGATCCTCGCTCTCGACGCCCTGCATGATCGTGCGCTCGGTGGAGCGGTCGACGAGGTTGAGGATCTCGGCCACGGTCTCGACGCCGCCGACCTTCTCGCTCGACGTGCCGATCATGTTCGAGAGCCTGCTCTCGAGCGCGGCCTCGACCTCGCGGATCACCTCGGGGTTCGTCTGCTCCATGTTCGCCACGCGGCGCACGACCTCGATCTGCTTCGCCGGCGGAAGCCCGATGAGGATCTCGCTCGCCTTGTGGTGCGGGAGGTGCGAGACGATCAGCGCGATCGTCTGCGGGTGCTCCTCCTGGATGAAGGTCAGCAGGTTCTCGCTCTCGGCCTTCTGGAGGAAGGCGAAGGGCGTCTTCTGGACCTGCGTCTGGATCTGCTGGATGACCTTCTCGGCGGTCTTCGAATCGAGCGAGTTCTTGAGGAGGCTGCGCGCGTAGTCGAGGCCGCCCTCGCGGACGTAGCCCTGCGCCATCGCGAGCGAGTAGAACTCGCTGATCACCTGCTGGCCGAGGTCCTTCGGCACGTCGCCGAGCGCGGCGAGCGCGCGCGTGACCTCCTCCACCTGCTCGGTGGGCATCTCCTTGAGGATCGAGCCCGCGCTGTCCGCATCGAGGAGGAGCAGCAGGATCGCGCTCTTGAGCGTGCCGTCGAGCTCGTCGGCGGACTTGGGAAGCTTCATGCCGGGGCGGTATGCCATGGTGCGGTCCTCGGCTCAGGCGTTGCTGCGCATCCAGCGCCGCAGGATTCCGGAGAGTTCGGCCGGCTCGCGCGAGGCCATCTCGTTGAGTTGCTCGAGCATCTGCGCGCGACGCAGGCTGTCGTCGTCGAGCTCCATGCCCTCCAGGGCGGGCGTGGCCTCGTCGGCCTCGCCCACGATCTCGGCATCGTCCGACTCGAGCTTCGGCGGCACGCCGGCCAGCTCCTCGGCGCTCGGGAGATCCTCGCGCGCCGACGCGCGGCGGGCGATGTTGAACATGAAGAAGAGGCTCACGATCGCGAGCGCGCCAAGGCCGATCGGCTTGATCAGTCCGCCACCCGAGCCCGAGCCCGAGCCGCCGGAACCCAGCACGATCTCGCCGAGGCCGGCGCCGATCGACGCCTGCGCGGGCGTCGCCTCGAAGTCGTAGAACCAGCTCACCTCGACCGCGCCCTTCTTCGCACCCTCGACCGCGTCGGTCGCGGCGAGCGGCTCGATGAGCTTCCGGATGCGCGCGATCTCCTCGTCGCGGACGGCGGCGACCGCCGCCTCGTCGGGCGCCTTCTCCTCGCCGCCCTCGGCGACGGGGTTCTTCAGGCGCCACACCTTGACGAAGTAGCTCCACGGAATGCTCACGCCGACGTCGATCTTGGTGGCGTAGCCGGTGTTGTCCTTCTCGACGATCTCGCTGCCCGGGACGACGGGCATGTACTTGCTCTCGGTGCGCTCGTTCGAGCTCTGCGAACCGCCGCCCGAGGTCGACACGACCGAGAGGCCGGTGTTCGGCACCACGCCAGGCTCGCGGCTCGGCGAGGCGCCCTTCATCTCCGACACCATGCTCGACTCGCTGGTCGGGACGCTCGTTCCCTCGCCGAACTCGGTGCGCTTCTCGGTGCGCTGCTTGGTCACGACCTGCGGATTCACCGCGATGAGCACGCCCTCGATCGCCGCAAGCAGCGTCGCGATGCGCGCCTGCACGGCGTCGGCGATCTTCAGCGCCTGGTCGAGGTTCTCGCCGGTCGCGCCCGCGCGGGCGAAGCTGGTGCGGTAGTTGCGCATGCCGTCGGTGATCGAAACCGCCTCCGGCTTCAGGCCCGACTGCGTGCCCGCGACCATCGAGGCGATCGCATCGACCTGCTCCTCGGTGAGCGCGCCCGAGCGCATCACGACGTTGACGCTCGCGGTCTGCACGTGGCGCGACGCGCCGAGCGGCGTGGCCGGCTTCGGCGAGATGAAGACGCGCGCGGTCTTGACGTTGCGGAATCCCTGGATCGTGTTCGCGAGCACGTTCTGCAGCGCGATGAGCTTCTTCGTCTCGCTCTGGCGCGTCGTCTCGAACGGGCTGTCGAGCGCGATGAGACGGTCGAAGTCGATGCCCGATCCGCTGCCGGTCTGCTCGGCGAACGCCGAGACGAGCTCGTTGCGACGCGCGACCGGCACGAGGATCTGGCCTTCCTTCTCCTCGTAGCTCACGCCGCGCGTGGCGAGGAACGCACGTGCCTCCTCGACCGACGCCTCCTTCACCGCGAACGGGACGAGATCGGTGGTCGCGCTCCACTGGGCGACGAGGAAGAGCCCCAGCGCCACGATGACGACGAGACTGCCCGCGAGGAGCTTCGCGGAGGGCGAGAGCCCGGACAACCTGGTCCGGACGAGTTCGAGCATGTTGCGAAGGGCCTGCACGCGTTGGCCTCCATGCCGTTGCGCGGGAGTGGTGATCGATCAGACCGGCGCGGCACCATCCTGGCGTCGCGCATCGGGAGAAGCCGTATCGGCAAGGAAGTGTTTCACCCCGCAAAGACTGCGCTGCGAAAGAGGCGGTTTCTGCGCGCCGGGGGTGGCGGCGAGGCCGGCCGGATGTCTCGGGCGGGCCCTGCCCGACGGGTGCCACGATCCCTCAGGAAACGCTGTGCCCGAAGGATGGTGTTCGTCTCGGGTCACAAGCCACGAGGGACGCCGCGCCGAAGGCGCGCCGGTCGTCTGTTCGCACCAGAGGAAGCCGCCGCAGCGGCGACCGCCGCGAGGAAGAACCGCCGCGCGGTGCGCGAGACTCGTCGCGACCGGTCGGCCGAACCGACCAGTCCGCCACGCTCAGACGCGGATGTTCTTGACCTCGTCGTAGGCGTCGACGACCTTGTTCCGCAGCGCAAGCAGCATGCGGAAGGCGGAATCCGCCTTCTGGGTCGCGATCATGACGCCCTCGATATCGTCGCGCTGGCCCGTGAGCAGGTCGTTGGTCGCCTGCGAGGCGTCCTGCTGCATCTCGTTGACCTTGCGGATCTCCTCGAGCAGTTCCTGCTTGAAATCACCACCGCCCGGCTGGGCCTGGGGACGAACCCCTGCCCCGGACTGGGTGTTCACGCGGGAAACGATGCCGAGCGGGTCCATCATGGCGTTTTACCTGCGTCCCGGACGCTGCCGGGACTCCTCGGTTGGCCAGAGAGCACAATCCGTGCCAGCGGCCGTCCATTCCGGTTCGAGGCGATGACCAACGTCAGGCAAGGATCCGGAGGCTTGCGTCGATCATCGACTTGGTGGCGTCGATTGCGGCAAGATTGGCGTCGTAGCTCCGCATGGCGAGCATGGCGTTGGCCTGCTGGACCACCGGATCGATGTCGGGATAGCGGACGTAGCCCTGCGGGTCGGCCTTGTCGCTCCACGGCTCGTAGGCGCGCCGGAAGGCGTTCCGCGGGGTGATCTGCGCGACATGCACGCCCCCCGCCGCCCCGGACACCGGGTCTCCCGAGGCGAACTCGACCACCCGCTCGGAGAACGGCGCCGACTTCGACCGCGGGTCGACGGGCACGTCGACGTTCGCGATGTTGGCCGCGATCGCGTCGAGGCGCGTGCGGTTGGCGACGAGGGCCGAGGTCGAGACGTCGAGGACTCCGAACATGACTGGTCTCCTGCCCTCGCGGGCGGGGTCGTTTCAGGCGACGCGCGGCGTTACGGCCGTTCGCGGATCGCCGCATTCACGAGATCGAACTGGCTGCGAAGCAACTGCGATGCCATCCGGAAGGTGTACACGTTCTCGGTCAGACGCTGGAACATGCGCTCCATGCTGCGGTCGTTGCCGTCGTGGAAGAGGACGTTCTCGCCGAGCACGGTCGGCTCGAGCTGCGTCTCGCCACCCTCGAACGACACCGGACCGCCGTCGTCGAAGACGAGCGAGCCCGCACCGTCGACACGCCCGGTGTCGAGCGCCTCGCGCAGCGCCGACTGGAACGCACGCGGATCGACGTCGACCGGCCGGTAGCCCGGGGTCTCGGCGTTCGCGAGGTTCGAGGCGAGCAGCTTCTGCCGCGCCGACATGAACTGGAGCGAGCGCTCGAGTGCAGGGAGCGAGGAGTTGCCGAGGAATCCGTCGATCATGGCGACCTCACGGGTGCGATGCGTTCGTTCACAGCTCCGCCGGAACGAGCGACTCTTCCTTCCACTTCTTGAGCTTGAGGCCGAGCGTGCGGACACCGATGCCGAGCGCCTTCGCGCTCTTCTGGCGGTGACCGCGGTTGCGCTCGAGCGTGGCGACGATCGAGCGGCGCTCGATCTCGTCGAGCGTCAGCGCACCGTCGCAGACGAGGCTCGGAAGACCCGTGCCATCGCCGCTTGGGATCGCCGCGCCGGGCACGCCGATCAGCGCGTTCGCCGCGTCGCCGAAGGTCTCGATCATCGGCGGCTCCGACGAACGCGACGCGAGGCGCGCGACGACGCCACCCGAGACGCCGATCGACGCCGCGTCGTCCGACGCCGCGTGAGCGACCAGCCGGGGCGTCACGAGCCAGGGCGCCACGAGGTCCGCGGAGATCGTCTCGCCGGAGGCGAGCACCGCCGCGCGCTCGCAGAGATTCTGGAGCTCGCGCACATTGCCCGGCCACGGGTAGTTCTCGAAGAGCGCGAGCGCGTCCTTCGCGAGGCGCTTGCGACGGCCGCCCTCGCGGTCGGCGACGAGGCCGAGGAAGTGCTCGGCGAGCTCCGACACGTCGCTGAGGCGCTCGCGGAGCGCCGGCATCCGGATCGGAAGCACGTTGAGTCGGAAGAAGAGGTCGCCACGGAAGCGGCCGCTGTCGACCTCGCGCGAGAGATCGCGGTTGGTCGTCGCGAGGATGCGCACGTCCGCCTTCTGCGAGACGCTCGAGCCGACGCGCTCGAAGCTCTTCTCCTGGAGGACGCGCAGCAGCTTCGCCTGCAGATCCGGCGGGATCTCGCTGATCTCGTCGAGGAGGAGCGTGCCGCCGTCGGCGAGTTCGAAGCGTCCCTTGCGCAGGCGATCCGCGCCGGTGAAGGCGCCCTTCTCGTGTCCGAAGAGCTCGCTCTCGAGGAGCGCCGACGAAAGCGCCGCGCAGTTGATCGCAAGGAACGGCCCCGAGGCGCGCGGGCTGTTCTCGTGGATGAAGCGCGCCGCGACTTCCTTGCCGGTGCCGGATTCGCCGGTGACGAGCACGGTCCCGTGGCTTCCCGAGATCGGCGCGAGCTTCGCGCGGAGTTCCTCCATCGCGGCACCCGAACCGATCATGCGATGCGTCTGTGCGCGGCGTGTCTGCGGCGTCGCCACCGCGCGCAGCACCTGGTTCTCGCGGAGGATCCGCGCATGCTCGAGCGCGCGCTCGACCGAGATCGAGAGCTCGTCGCCCGAGAACGGCTTCGTCACGTAGTCGAACGCGCCCTTGCGCATCGCCTCGACCGCGGTCTCGACCGAGCCGAACGCGGTCATGAACACGACCGGAAGCTCGGCGTCGATCTTCCGGATCTCCTCGAGGAGCTCGAGACCGTTCATGCCGGGCATCTGCAGGTCCGTGACCACGCACTCGGGCCGCTTGTCCGCGATCCGCGCGAGCGCTCCGCGCGCGTCGGGCGCGGTCACGACCGCATGGCCCTTCCGCGAGAGGATCGCCGCCACGCTGTCGCGCATCAGTTCCTTGTCATCGACGACCAGTACCTTGCCCATTTGGACGACTCCTTCATCCGGCGTTTGCGTGGACCTTGTTGTCTCCGCCGATCCTTCGGCGGACCGCTTCTCCGAGCGACACGCCATCGGCGGTCGCGACTCTGGCCGGCTCGAGCGGAAGCGAAAGCTCGAGTCGTGCACCGCGCGGGGTTCCGGCCGGCGTGCGCACGCCCTGCCGCTGCGCCTCGCCACAGGCGGTCATGCCGCCGTGCGCGTCGACGATGCGGTGGACGATCGCAAGCCCGAGGCCGGTGCCTTCCTCGCGCGTGGTGAAGAACGGGTTGAAGATGCGCTCGCGCGCCTCCGCGGGGATACCGGGTCCGGTGTCCTCGACGGCAAGCACGACGAAGCCGCGGCGCGTGCCGTCGGCGGTGCGCAGGCGCGCCTCGCGCGCCGAAAGCGTGATCTCCCGGTGACCGACGCGGGCACCCTCGCGCGCGTCCTGTCCGCGCATCGCCTCGGCGGCGTTGCGCACGAGGTTCGACACGGCCTGCGCGACGAGCGGCAGATCGGCGACCAACTCGCACGCGCCATCGACATCGACGCGCACGTCGATGTCGTCGGCGGCGAGCACACCCTCGCAATCCGAGAGGGCCATCGCGAAGATCTCCTTCGCGCTCGTCGGCGACGCGTTGACGCGCGTATCGCGGGCGAAACTGAGCACGTCGCCGACAATCCGATCGAGGCGATCGGCGGCGCGACGGATCTTGTCGACGCTCGCCGAGGCCTCGGGCCGGTCGGCGACGTCTTCCTTGAGAAGCTCGGCGTTGAGAGAGATCGCGCCCAGCGGATTGCGGATCTCGTGCGCGATGCCCGCGGCCATCTCGCCAAGCGCGGCCAGCGAGCGCGATCGACGCAGGCGCTCGTTCGCCTCGGCGAGCTCGGCCTGGAGGCGCTCGACCTTCGCCGTGAGCGCGAGATGCGTCTCCTGGAGCCGCGACGTCGCCTCGCCGAACGCGCGGACGAACTCGGCGAAGTCGGCCGGTTGCGCGGGAACGGCGACAGCTGCGGTCGATTCCGCGGAGAGAGTCGCGGGATCGCTCACCGCGTCCTGCGACACGGGAGAAGGTTCAACGACGGTGCTTGCGCGGCGTGCGGACATCAACCCCTCCTGTCCGTGAAACGAGGTGCGGGAGCCTGTGCGGCCGGTGCATAGGCGCGATGGGCGGCGCGACCGGTGTCGGCTCGACCGATCTCGGCGGCGGCCGTGCGACGACGCTCGGCAAGTTCGGCGGCGAAGCGCGCGTCGGAACGCTCGATCGCGAGGAGCGCCTCCGAGATCGCGGCGGCAAGCGGCGCGATGGCCGGATCGGGCGTGCCGCCCGAGCGGGCCACCGCATCGGACCACGCGCGATCGAGTTCACGCAGCACGGACACATGCTCCTCGCGGCCGGCGAGATGCGCGGCAAGCGCGTCCTCGGCGTCGACCGTGTCAACCTCGCCCGCTGCGGCGCGATCGACAAGAGCGAGCAGCGCGGCCTCGCGCTCCGCGAGGGCGCGGATCGCGTGCGTCTCGGCGAGCGTGCGCTCGGCGACGTCGCGCATGGATGCGATGCGAGGCTCGTTCACGGCGCACCTCCCTCGGAGGTGCCCGCGCCGGCATCCGCACCACTTGCCACGCGGCGCTTCGACGGCGGATGATTGCGAAGCCACTGCTCCCAGCTCTCGCGGGAAAGGATGCCTTCGGTACCGAAGAACGCGTCGTCCGGAAGCTGCGCGAGCCGCAGCTGCGCGCGGCGGTGCGCGGTCTCGGCGCGCTGCGCGTCACCCAGGCGATCGCAGGCGTTCACGATCTGGATGAGCGCGACCATCGACGACGGGTGATCGGGATACTTCCGGTCGAGCGCTTCGTAGAGCGCGATCGCGTCCTCGTAGGCCTTCGGGTCGTGCGCGCCCACGTCGAACGCGCAGTCGGCGCGGCGCATGTGCGCCTCGCGCAGCATGTCGCGCGACAGTCCGTCGAGCCCGCCCTCGCGACCCGCACGCTCCTCGAGCGCCGCGATCGACTGGTCGTAGAAGCGACGCGCCTCGTTGAAGCGGTCGATGCCCTCGCGTTCGAGCCGCGCACGCGCGGCCGCGGTGAGATCGGCGGTCTTCGATTCCGTGGTCGCGGCACGCGCCACGCCGAGGTATGCCTCGGCGAGACGGAAGCGCAGCTCGCCCAGCCGAGCCGGTTCGGGATTGCGCGCGATCGCCTCGTGGAGCAGTTCGGCGCTCTCGGTGAAGTCGCCCTTCCGCTGCCGGATGCGCGCGAGGAGATCGAGCGCGTTGAAGTACTCGACCGCATCAGGTCGCAGACCGAACGCGCCCGTGAGCACCTCCTGCAGGCTCGAGATCGCCTCGTCGCCGCGTCCATCGGCATCGAGCGCACGGGCGAGCGGCACGATCGCGCGGATCGTGAACTCGCTGCCGTCGCGGCGGACATCGATTGCGCGGCGGTAGTTCGCGACGGCCTCGCCGTAGGCGCCCTCGGCCTCGCGGATCGCCGCGATGCGCAGGTACACCTCGCCGCGGTCGGGATCCTCGGGCGGGAGCGCCTCGAGCAGCAGCTGGCAGCGCGCGAGCGCGAGATCGTGGAATCCCGCCATGTCGTAGCACTCGGCCGCGCCGCGCAGGCTGGCGACGTAGCTGCCATCGGTCGCCTGACGGCACTCGGGTGTCGCGGAGAACTCGACGAACATGTCGCCGGCGCGCTTCAGGAGGCGGTTGACGATGATGCGATCCTCGGGCGCGAGACGTCCCATCGCGTCGCTGCCGCCGCCGACCGACTCGAGGACGCGCTCCGCCTCCTCGCGGGCGGCGGTGCCGAGCACGACGAGCGCGTCGGCGACCGACACGCCGTTGCCACGCAGATCGATCGCGCACTGCGCGTACTCGATCGCCTCGAGCCAGCGCTTGTCGGCGACCGCGTCGCGCGCATCCTCGACGAGCGTCGACTGCATCGCGGCCACGGTGTCCGACGGGAGCTCCTTGCGCAGCGCCGCCTCGCGGAGCACGGCGAAGTCGACCTGCGCGTCGGCGAAACGACCGAGATCCGAACGCGCCTCCGCGCGGCCAAGCCGAGCGCGGAAGCCGAGATCGCCCTTGTGCTGCGCGAGCACCGCGCGATCGAAGACCTGCTCCGCCTCCTCGAGTGCGCCGAGTTCGATCAGCGTGCGACCGAGGCCGACATCGATCGAGCCCGCGACGGGCGTGCCCGGCTGCGCCAGCGCAACGGCGTGCTCGAACTCCTCGCGCGCCTTGTTGAAGCGCGAGAGCCGTCGAAGCGCCTCGCCGCGAAGCCCGTAGAGTTCGGCGAGCGACGCCGACGCGATTTCACCGTGCCCGCCATCCAAGCCCTCGAGCCTCGAGAGATCGACGAGCAGCCGGTCGGCGGCGCGCTCGAACTCGCCGAGCGCGATGCGCAGTTCCGCAGCACGTGCCGCGGCCCAGGCCTGATCCTCGATGCCGATCGAGGGATCCGCCCGGAACTCGTCGATCGCGCCGAGCATCGACTCGGGGCTGCGTCCGGATGCTTCCGAACCGCGGAGAAGCGCATCGAGCGCGTCGCGCTTGACGCGACGCCGAAGGGCCTCCGCCTCGTGGGCGCCAGCACCCTCGCTCGCGACCGCGAGCGCCTCGCTCGCGCGGCCGAGCCGGACGAGCGCCTGCGAATACGAGATCGACTGCGACGGCGTCATCGCCCAACCGAGCGCCTTCGCGTGGTCGTAGGCGTCGATCAATGCGCGCGCATCCGATTCGGTGGGCTCCTGGAGCAGCTTCTGCTGCCCCGCGAGGAAATCCGCACCGAGCGCGAAGTAGCGCGGCTTCACATCCTCGGGCGCGCGCTCGAGATTCGGGCGCACGACTTCGTCGAGCATGTAGCGGGCGCTCGCGAACTCGCCTTCCGCGATCAACTCCGCGGCCTGATCGAGCGCGGCGCCGAAGTCGTCCTTCGGCGTGTGGTTGCGCGCGTAGAGGATCGCGGCCGCGACACCGCCGAAACCGACGAGAAGCAGCGGAATCTGCCAGAAATCGCGCAGAAGACTGCGCCGCGGTGCCGCCGCGGGTGTTGCGTTCACCACGGGCTCGCCCGCCGCCGCGCGAGATGGCGACGACGACGCGGGCTGCGCCGCGCGCTCCGTCTTCGATGCTGTTTCCGTGCGCTCCGACACGTGTGCGAGCCTCAGAATCCTTCCGAGCCGTCCGCTTGCGCGGACACTTCCGTCGCCGGGGCCAATCCTTGGCACCCGTCTTGCTCCTGCCGTCGGCAGGAATCATCGCGCCCGGCTCGGACAAAATCCGAGTCGTGGCGGCAGGAGAAGGCGCGACGCCGCCGATCCGTTCATCGGCAGATGCTGCGCGAGACCTGTAAAGGCAACAATTGCGCGAATCAGGCGGCCACCCCGCCCCTCGCGGCGGCAGGACCGGCGCGCTCCCCGCTACACCCGATCGCGCTCGTCGGAACCAGGCCCCGGGCCGGGCGTCGCCTCGCCCTCCGGCTCGGCTGGCACGACCGCGGTGCCGCTCACCATCTCGGCCGGACCATCCCCGCGGGGGTTGAGCGCCGCGATCAGCATCACCGGAGGCGACGCCACCGTGATGGCCGCGGCAAGCGACCTGAGAAGCCGTCGCCCCGCCGACACCGAGTCGCCGCGGACGCCGATGATCTCAAGGCCCATCATGCGCTTCCCGAGGGACCGACCGAACAGGACGTCGCCGGCGGCGCCGAAGGCCCAACCGATCGCGAACGCGGTGAAGGCGGGTGCACCGATCGACGCATCGGCGACGAAGATCGGGAACTGCATCATCTGGAGGAACGACCCGGGGAAGAGGATCGACGCGACCAGGAAGCCGGGCACCATGTCGATGGATGCGGCCGCCGCGCGGGCGCCGAGGCGCGCCCCCCGCCGTCGATCGGCCGGGATCGGCGCCGACGGAGCCCGGTTGCCGCCCTGCGCGGGTCGGTTCTCGAGATAGGCGTCGGCGCCGAAGATGACGGCCGCCAGCGCGAGGGCCACCGACAGGATGCCGAGGATCGGGATGTGCACCCAGTTCCGCGCGGTGAAGCCGGGCGGCGCGAGCAGGACCGGCTCGGCGGGCACCGCGGCCGAAGGTGCGATGCGCCGTTCGATGCCTCGACGCTCCTTGTCGAGCGAGAAGAGGATCGCCTCACCTCCGAAGCCCGCGACGACCCACGGCTCCGTGGGCTCCGGGAAAGACGCCCAGCCGGTGGCGCGCCCCTCGCGGAGCACGGCGAGGCGAATCGTCGCCGGCCCCCCTTCGACGACCGCGGGCACGCGCTCGGCGAGCGCCGCGAGGTTTCCGACTTCGATCAACCCAAGCGCACGCCGCGCCGCAACGCGCGCCGCATCGACACCTGTGATGGACGACGGCTCCGACCACGCGAGCGCGGCGCCATCCAACCGCAGTCTGCTCTCATGCGCATCGCCGCCGACCGATCCAAGTGCGCACAGCCGCCCGTCGGCATCCGTCATACGCACGTTTTCCGCAAGGTCGAAGGGCGGCAACGGAACCTCGTTCCACGCCGATCCGCCCTCGATCTCGAGGGCGAGCAGTCGATGGATGGGCTGACCCGCCCCGGCACCGCTCGCAGCTTCGGAACCGCTCGGAGTCTGGCGCAGCAGCGCGTAGGCGACACCACCCGAAAGCGAGAAGCTCCGGAGCTGTCCCTCCGCGGGCAGCGGTGGAAGGACCTGCGGGCCGTTTCTCGGTTCGGTGAACCAGAGTCCGGTGACCTCGTTCCGACGCGCGCGCAGCGCGAGCACCATGCGCAACTGCTGCCCTTCGCTCGGCGAGACCACGACCAGGGTGGAGCCCTCGGCGGCGAGGGCCTCGGGCTCGCGCGCAAGACGCGTCACGAGCCGCTCGGTCGGCGCGGGCTCGACCGACGCGTGATGCATGAGGAGAAACGGCTGTGCCGCAGCCGATGCCTGCCCGCTCTCCCCGGGAGGCGCCCGCTCGACGACCCACCAGATGTGACCGCCACCGGCCGCGGACGCGCGGATCGTGCCGGGAAGGTCGGCCCGCGCGTGCGGCGCGAGCGCTGCACACGCGAGGGTGACCGCGAGCACGCGAACGCCTCGCATGCAACGCGCGCCGGAGAGGTTCGGGGTGTTCATCACGGCGTCGCGCGCTCCACATCGCCGAGAGGAGCGCGAGACGAAGGCGCCGCGGCCTCGTCCTCCCGGAGGATGTACTCGACCGATTCCGGGCGGAAGTGCGCGATCAGCGCATCGAGGTCGAACATCTTCGTCTTGCCGCGGCGCTGCTGCGCCTCGAGCTTCGTCGCTTCGAGCTTGAACTGGGCCTCGACCTGCGAGTTCGGCGCGTTGGCGCGAAAGCGCGTCGCGACCTTCGGCCACGCAAGCTGCGACAGCCCATCGACGCGCGCGGGCTCGTACGCGCTCAACCGCGACGTCGCGATCATGGCGCCGGTCGCATCCTCGAGCAGGATCTCGTCGGGCAATCCGTCGGCGCCGAACGACAGCCGCGCGGTCACGGAGGCTCGCGTCCATGTCGCGCAGTACCGCCCGCGGAGACTCTCAACCGGCTCGATCGGTCGATCCGTCGCCGCCGCATCGTTCGCGCCGGGCCGCGCCACCAAGCGTGCATCGGCGGGAATCGACGTGATGCCCATCATGAAGCGAAGCGAGGCCGGGGACAGCGCGTCGATCTCGCCCGAGCCGAGCGCACGCACCGCACCAGCCTCGATGTCCGTCGGAAGCGCGTCGAACACGGTGGCGCGCGCGGGCTTCGTGCGCAGATCGAAGATCCACGAACGGCGACCATCGCCTCCGACGGACGCGAAGTCGCTCGACAACTTCTTCAGCCGCAGTGATCCGCGTCCACCGGAAGCGAGAAGGAGATCGACATCGAGCTGCTCCCGCTTGCGTTCGTCCCCCTCGCGGAACCAGACCTCGACCACACCGGTGGCCTCGAGCGCCTCGAGCTTGGCGACGCGCGCGTTGTGCGCATCGATCAGCGGGCGAAACTCGGCCTCGAGCGCCGACGCGGGCACGGCTGCCTGCGCGGAATCCGTCGCCCCACCGCCCTCGCTGGCCTGAGGCCCGAGGCACCCCGGCTGCAGCAGTGCGCACGCCATCGTGAGCGCGGCCGCGAGCGCCGCGCTACCAGGCGCCATCGAGCACCTCGCCGAGCTGATCGGTCACTTCCTTCATGGCCGCCTCGTCGAGTTTCGGATTCACGACCCCGACCGGGAGCTCGCCCTCGGCGGCACCCTTCGGAAGGATGTGCCAGGTCTCGACGCCCCCCTCGGAGCCGGTTCCGACCACGCGCAGGAGGCGCTTGCGCACGAGCAGGAGCATCAGCACGAACCGGAAGCGCACGCGGTGCGGACGATCGTCGCCCCCGAGCCGCTCGAAGAGGTCGAGCAGCGTCTGGTCGTCGACGAACCCCCGCTTCTTCTCGCCGGGCTCGGGCACGGTCGCCTTCCAGAACGCGATCACGCCCTTCGGACGCTGCGCAGAGTTCCAGCCCGCCTCGGTGAAGTCCATCCGGCAGAGCGGCGCGGAGGGTTCATCCTCCCGCTCGACGAGCGCGACGATCGATGCCGCCCCGGGCACGAGCCTCTCGCCCGTCGCCGCGCACTGACCGGTGAAGCGTCCGATGTCCCAACTCGTCGAGATCCTGCTCATGGGAGGGCGATGATACGGCGGGAACCGTATGATCGTCGCCCGTGCCGCCGATTCTCGACGGAACCCGCTTCGCCGACGCGCTCGTGGTCTTCATCGAGCTGGCGGTCATCTGGATCGTGGTCTACGCCGTCTTCCGCTTCCTTCGCGGGACGCGCGGCGCGGGCGTCATCAAGGGCTTCTTCCTCCTCACGGTGGCGGTCGCCCTCCTCGTGCGCGTGCTCGGCGACGCCACCGACAGCTTCCAGCGGCTGCGCTTCCTCTTCGACCGCGCGTTCAACCTGCTCGCGATCCTCCTGATCGTGGTGTTCCAGCCAGAGATCCGCGCGGCGTTCAGCCGGATCGGCCGGACGAACCTCTTCCGCCGACCGCGCGCGCAGCTCTTCGTGCTCGCCTCCGAGATCGCGGAGGCCGCCGACTTCCTCTCGAAGAACCGCTTCGGCGCCCTGATCGTCATCGAGCGGCGGATCGGGATCGGGGATCTCCTCACCGGAGGCGTCGAGCTCGACGCGAAGCCGAGTGCCGCGCTCATCCAGAGCGTGTTCTGGCCGAACTCGCCGCTCCACGACCTGGCGCTCGTGATCCGAGGAGGCCGCATCTGGGGCGCAGGCGTGCAGCTGCCGCTCGCCGACAGCTCGGACCTGCCCGCCGAACTCGGCTCGCGGCACCGCGCGGCCCTGGGCGTCACCGAGGAATCCGACTGCCTCGTCATCATCGTCAGCGAGGAAACCGGTGCGATCCGCATCGCCGAGGGTGGCACGCTCTCGTCGCCGATCGCGCGCACCGATGTCGCGGAGGAACTCGAGCGACGGCTGAAGCAGTCGACCGCGGTGGTCGACGATGTGGTGGCCGGCGCGCGCGCGGCGATCCGGCCGCGCGAGGGCGGAAGCAACGGAGGATCCGCATGACCTCGTGGCGCGAGCGCTTCATCGACCTCGCGGGTGTCACGGCGATCACCATCGTCGTGTGGCTCTACGCCGCGGGACAGACGCTGCAGTCGCGCATGATCGCGTTCGACATCGTCATCGAGTCGGGAGACGCGACGCGCACGCTCGTCGCCGCACCCGCCGTGATCCACGCGACGGTCGAGTGCACCGGATCGAGGCAAGCGGTCATCCGCGCGAGCGACTCGCTCAGCGGACGCACGATCCGGCTGCGCACGGGCGCCGATGGCATTCCCGCGCAACCCGGAAGCCACGACGTGCCGCTCAAGGATGTGCTCGGTTCATCGCCCGCGATCGTTCCGCTCGGGATCGACATCACGACGGTGAATCCGGCGGTCGTCCAACTCGAGATCATTCCGGCGGGATGAGCGCCATCGCACGTGGGCGCGGGCCACCCACGCGACGCTCACTGCATCACGCGCACCGCGTGATACGCCTTCTTGCCGCGCCGGAGCAGGATGACGCCGCCGAACTGCTCGGCCGGCAGCACATGTTCGCTCCGCACGACGAACTCCGCGCCAACCTTCTCGCCATTCACGCTCACGGCGCCGTTCTGGACGAACTCGCGCGCCTCGCGCTTGCTGGCGGCGCAGGTGGTGCCGGTGAGGAGATCGACGATCGGGATGCCCGCGGACAGCGCCGCCGCCGCAATCTCGTTCGAGGGAAGATCGGCCGCGATCTCGGCGATCTGCGCGCCGTCGAGCGCCTTGACATCGCCCGAGAAAATCGCCTCGCTCGTTGCGATCGCGCGCGCGAGCTCGGTCGCGCCGTGCGTCATCCGCGTCATCTCGGCGGCAAGGGCCTTCTGCGCCTCGCGCTTTCCGGGCTCACTCGCGAGCGACTGGGCCAGCGACTGGATCGCTTCCTGCTCGAGGAAGGTGAACCAGCGCAGGAACTTCACCGCATCGGCGTCGGTCGTGTTCAGCCAGTACTGGTAGAAGCGGTACGGGCTCGTCCTGTCGGCGGTGAGCCAGATCGCGCCCTTCTCCGTCTTCCCGATCTTCTGGCCGTCGCTCGTTGTCACCAGCGGACATGTGGCACCGAAGCTCTCGCCTTGCTCGAGCCGGCGGATCAGGTCGATTCCGGAGACGATGTTCCCGAACTGATCGCTGCCCCCGAGCTGGATCGAGCACCGCTCCGCGCGGTAGAGGTGCAGGAAGTCGTACGCCTGCAGGATCATGTAGCTGAACTCGGTGTAGCTGATCCCCTGCTCGCGGCCCTCAAGGCGCGACGCGACCGAGTCGCGCGCAATCATCTGGTTCACGCTGAAGTGCTTGCCGATGTCGCGCAGCATGTCGAGGTACGACATGGACGAGAGCCAGTCGACGTTGTTCACGATCTTCGCGGCGCGCGGCCCCGAGAAGTCGAGGAAGCGCCCGAAGATCCGCTGCTGGCTGCGCGCATTGTGCTCGACGAGCTCGCGCGTGAGGAGTGTGCGCTCGGCGCTCTTCCCGCTCGGGTCGCCGATCAGTCCGGTGCCGCCGCCCGACACGACGATCGGCCGGTGTCCCGCGCGTTGGAGATGCGCGAGCAACTTGATCCCCATGAAGTTGCCGATGGTGAGGCTGTCCGAGGTCGGATCGAAGCCGGCGTATCCCGCACGGACACCCGAGGCGAGGTGTGCGGCGAGTTCGGGCGAGGTCGTCTGGTGCAGCAGGCCGCGCCAGGTGAGTTCGTCGAGGAAGGACATGAGGGATTCGTTCTTCGGTCGAAGGCGACTGCGGTCTGGACGAATGCGCTCAGCGCGCGGCCACGAGCGCGTCGCGCTTCGCCGTGATCTTGGCAAGGAGGTCGGCCCAGCTCTTGTTGAAGCTGTCGCGGCCCTCGATCTGGAGCGTGTCGGCGAGCTTCGCCAGGTCGACGCCGGCGGCCGAGGCCGCGGCGAGGGTCTTCTCGGCCGCAACGCCGTCGGCGGCCATCGCGCCCTGGGGGTTTCCCTTCTCGGCGACGGCGAGGAGCGTCTCCTCGGGAATCGTGTTCACGGTGTTCGGCGCGCCGAGCACGTCGCAGTAGAGGCACGGCGAGAGCGCGGGATCCTTCGTGCCGGTCGAGGCCCAGAGGACGCGCTGCTGGGTGGCTCCCTTGGCGGCGAGCGCCTTCCAGCGCGGCGACGCGTGGAAGTCGAGCGCGGCCTTGAGGACGCGGCCCGCCATCGCGATGCCGACGGTGTTCTGGAGGTTGGCGGGCAGCGACTTCGCGGTGCCGCGGTCCCAGCGCGAGATGAAGACGCTCGCGACCGAGCAGACGAAGGGATCGAGCCCGGCGGCAACGCGCCGCTCGATGCCGCGCGTGTAGGCCTCGACGCAGGCGAGGTACTGCTCGCGGGAGAAGAGGAGCGTGACGTTGATGGGGACGCCGCGGAAGATGAGTTCCTCGATCGCAGGGCAGCCCTCGGGCGTGCCGGGGACCTTGATGTAGAGGTTCGGCCGGCCCGCGCGCTTGTGGAGCTCGACCGCCTGCGCGACGGTCCCCGCGGTGTCGTTCGCGAGGAGCGGCGACACCTCGAGCGAAACCCATCCGTCGATCCGGTTGGTGTTCCGGTGGATGTCGGCGAAGAGATCGGCCGCGCGCGTGAGATCGCTGATGGCGCACGCAAAGAAGATCTCCTCGGTCGACAGGCCCTTCGACGCCAGTTCCGCCACCTGCGCGTCGTAGGCGCTGCCCGAGCCGATCGCCTTCTCGAAGATCGTGGGGTTCGAGGTGAGGCCGGTCACCGACAACTCGCGGATGTAGCGCGCGAGCGTCCCCGAGTCGAGGAGCGTGCGCGTGATGTTGTCGAGCCACAGGGACTGACCGAGGGCTGCGAGACGGGCGGTTGGGCGGGTGGTGGTCATGGCGGTGTTCCGGCGGAGCGGCGCGGTCGTCGCGCCATCTTCCTTCGGCACACTAGCAACTCCCCGCGAGCGCGGGCGCGCGCTCTCAGGCATCTTCCCCTCCCACACGAGGGGCGAATCTGCCGATACAACCCGCCCATGGCCGCGAAGAAGACCGCCCGAAAGCCGTCCACATCCTCCCGCACCGCCCGCAAGCCCGCGAAGTCGAACGCCGCGCGGCCGGGCAAGACGTCCCAGGCCGCGTCGAAGGCAACGGCTCGTGGAGCCGCCGCTCCCGCCGTCGCCGCGTGGCATGTCGCCCCCGACCGGACGAAGGCGTGGAAGCGCCTCCAGAAACTCGCGAAGCGCGGCGCGGCGATGGATCTCCGAAAGGCCTTCGCGAAGGACCGCACGCGCGCGAGGAAGTTCGCCTGCGAGGCGCTCGGCATGCACCTCGACTACTCGAAGAACCTCGTCGACGGCGAGATCCTCGGTGCGCTGCTCGCGCTCGCGGCCGAGTGCGGCGTGGCGAAGCACGCGAAGGCGATGTTCGCGGGCGACCACATCAACCTGACGGAGGACCGCGCGGTGCTGCATGTGGCGCTACGCGCGCCGAAGGGCACGGTCGTCAAGGTCGACGGACGCGACGTCGTGCCCGATGTGCACGAAGTGCTCGAGAGAATGGAGCGGTTCGCCGACAGCGTGCGCAGCGGAGCGTGGCGCGGCCACACCGGAAAGCGCATCCGCACGGTCGTCAACATCGGCATCGGCGGCTCGGACCTCGGACCCGTGATGGCCTACGAGGCGCTCAAGGATTTCACCGACCGCTCGATCGAGTGCCGCTACATCTCGAACATCGACGGCGAGGACTTCTACGAGAAGACGCAGGACCTCGACCCGGAGGAGACGCTCTTCGTCGTGAGCTCGAAGACCTTCACCACGATCGAGACGATGACGAACGCGCAGACCGCGCGCGCATGGGCGCTCGCGAAGCTCAAGGATCCCGCCGCGGTCGCGAAGCACTTCGTCGCCGTGTCGACGAATGCGGCCGAGGTCTCGAAGTTCGGAATCGACACCGCGAACATGTTCGGCTTCTGGGATTGGGTCGGTGGCCGCTACTCGATGGATTCGGCGATCGGCCTCTCGACGATGGTCGCGATCGGACCCGCGAACTTCCGAGAGCTGCTCGCGGGCTTCCGCGACATGGACGAGCATTTCCGCACGGCGCCGCCGGCCAGGAACCTGCCGTACCTCCTCGCGCTTGTCGGCATCTGGAACCGGGATTTCCTCGGCTGCGAGACGGTCGCGGTGCTCCCCTACTGCCAGTATCTCCACCGGCTGAGCGCGTACTTCCAGCAGCTCGAGATGGAGTCGAACGGCAAGCG
>JAJTGL010000044.1 GCA_021297795.1 Planctomycetaceae bacterium | reverse complement strand
GTGGGCGATGACCATTGCCCGCAACGCGGTCGCCGACGCTCGCCGCCGCGGACGCCGCATGCCGGTGCAGCTTTCGGACGCCGCCGAGTCCGCGCTCGCGGCCGCACTGGCCGAGGTCTCCGACGCCGAGCGCGCCCGCCTTGCGCATCTCGCCGCGTGCCTTGAGAAAATCGAGGGCCGCGCGAGGGAGATCTGCGACTACCGCTACCGCGCCGGACTCGCGCCCGCGCGCATCGCGACGCTCCTCGGGCTTCAGTCGAACACCGTGGCGAAGGCCCTGCAGCGCCTGCGCGATGACCTGCGCACCTGCATCGAGCGCCGCGAAGCCGGAGGTGCAGCGTGAGCGACGCATCCGACCACCTCAGCAGCGACGACTTCGCCTCGCTCGCAAACGCGTATCTCGATGGCACGATCGATGCCGCGAATCGCGCGCGGCTCGAGGAGCGGCTCGCGGCGGATCCGTCCTCGGCGCGCGAGTTCGCGCGGCTCTCGTTGCTCCACGATGCGATCGACCGCGAACTCACGGCGGGCGTCGTCGGTCGGCTCGACGCCCGTCGTGATGGAGGTGCGGATTCCCGCCGCGCCGGCCGATCCTTCGGCCTTCGTCGCCGGATTCTCGTCGCCGCAACGCTCTTCCTCGCGATGGGGCTGGCCTGGGTCTTTGTCTCGACGGGTCGCGAGGCATCGGCCTCCGACACGCTCGCGCGCATCGTCGAGGCTCTGCGCTCCGGTGACCGCACCTACATCCTTCGCGCGATCGACGGCGATGGCCGCATGCGCCGCCGCGAGGCGCCGCCTGCCGGGAAGACGAAGCGGCCGCCGGCACCGATCGATGGCGCGATCGTGTCGCTGCGGAATCCTTCGAGCTTCGTCCTCGTCCGTCGCGATGCAGACGGACGTGAGGTTGTGAGCGGGAGCGACGGCACGACCGCATGGATCGTGCCCGCCGAAGGCCCCGTGCGTGTGAGCAGCGATCCGTCGCGCTTCCGAGGTGCACTGCCCGGCGGCCGGCTCAATCTTCCGTTCATTGATCCGCACGCGGACCTCTCGGTACTCGCGCAGAGCTACGACCTCGTCGTGCAGAAGCCCGCGCCCGCGGCCGGACGACTCGATGCGCGGCTCATCGCCACGCGACGCGCCGATGTGCGCGGTGGCCCGAAGGAGATCGAGATCGACTTCGACGCCGAGACGGCGCTCGTGCGCGCGATCCGGCTCGAGAACCTGCCTCAGGCGCAGGGCGGGCCGCGTGCCATCGAGTTTGAACTCATCGACGACGCGCCGCTCGGCGCCGACTACTTCTCGCATACGGCGCATCACACGTCGGATCGTCCGGTCGTTCGCGAGAACTGACATCCGTGAAAGCTGAGGGCCGGGAAGTGGATATCCGGCAGACCTCACCCGAAGGAAACTGCATATGAAATGGTCGCTCATCGCCTCTGTCGCGCTTGGTTGCGCGGCAGCACTCCTCGCCTCGAACACCGTCGTCGGACAGGACGCGGCAGGCAGGACGAATGGCAAGACTGCTCCGAAGCCCGCGACGAAGTCTGACGCGAAGTCCGACGCAAAACCAGACGCGAAGCTGCCGGTGAAGGAGAAGCCCGCCACCCGCACGCCGAACATCATCTTCATCCAGGCCGAGGCCACCGGCTGGTCGAGCACCTCGGTCGACATGGACGGCGAACCGCCTTCGCACGCACGCGGACCCGAGCTCACGCCGAATCTCTCGAAGCTCGCGTCCGAGGGCATGCGCTTCAGCGACTTCTACGTCACCGCACCGCGCTGCACGCCGTCGCGATCGAGCTGGGTCACCGGCATCTCGCCCGCGAAGATGCACATGACCTACCAGAACGAGGGCGGCGCCAACCGTCGCGAGGAAGGGAACGGCGGCTCGTACAACCTCATGCGCATGATTCCGCCGGAAGTGGAGGAGTATCTTCCAAAGGGTGTCCAGACGACCGGCGACGTGCTGCGCGAACTCGGCTACGGCACCGCGCACTTCGGCAAGTGGCACGCAGGCCGCGCCGATCCGAAGGCGAACGGCTTCGATGCGTCCGATGGACCGAACTCAAACCAGGGCCCCGAGCGCGGCGTCGCGCCGAACCCGAAGCAGTGCACCGAGATCGTCGACAAGGGCATCGCGTTCATGCGCGAGCAGCTGAAGGCAGGCAAGCCATTCTTCGTGCAGATCTCGCACTACGGGTTCGGTGCGGAGGAAGAGGCGACGCCCGCGTCGCTCGAGGTCGCGCGCAAGGTTGCGCCCGGCGTGAGCGGCAAGCCGCTCGGCGCCATCGCTGGTCAGCACGACATGGACCTCCAGCTCGGTCGTCTGCGCGCGGCGCTCGCCGAGATGGGCGTCGCCGACAACACCTACATCTTCTTCAGCGCCGACCACGGTGCGCAGGGTGGCGGCGGTGGTGGTGGCGGTGGTGGTGCGCGCGGCGGTGGCCGCAACGCTGCGAATCCGCCGCTTTCCGGCGCGAAGGGCAGCGTTTCCGAGGGCGGCATCCGCGTGCCGTTCATCGCGCACGGCCCGGGCATTCCGGCGGGTGTCGTGAGCAATGTGCGTGCGACGGGCATGGATCTCCTGCCCACGCTGCGCGATCTCGCGGGCAAGCCCGTCGGCAAGCCGTTCGAGATGCCGAAGGAGCCCGACGCGCAACTCTCGGTGGAGGGTGGGAGCCTCGTATCCGTCCTGATGACCTCGGGCGAGCACGCCGGCAAGGGGAAGGTCGCCCGTACGCGCGAGGAGATCGTGATCCACTTCCCGCACTACGACCTCAACAATGGTGGCCCCGCGAGCGCGATCTATCTCGGTCAGTACAAGCTCGTACGGAACTATGACGCCGACACGCGCAAGCTCTTCGACATCGCGAAGGATCGCGGCGAGGCGAACGACCTCGCGTCGTCGATGCCCGAGAAGGTGAAGGAACTCGAGGAGAAGCTCGACGCGTATCTCAAGGCGGTCAAGGCGCGTATGCCGCGTGTGAACCCCGACGCAGGCAAGGCACCGGCCGATGGCGGCACGTCGGGCGATTCCGCAGGCGGAACGCCGACGACCCCGACCAATCCCGATGGCGCGCGCCCGGGCGGTGGACAGCGTCGCGGCGGGCAGGGCGGTGGTGGCGGCGGTCAGGGTGGTGGTCGTCGCCGTCAGCAGGAGCAGCAAGGCCAGAATCCCCCGGCGAATCCCCCGGCAAACCCGCCAGCGTCCCCGCCGGCAAATCCTCCGACGACCCCACCAGCCGACAAGCCGACCGACCCGCAAATTTCAGTGATGAACGATCAGGTCCTCCTGGGAGGTGCAGCGTGAATCGAGTCGTCCTCGCAGGCCTTTCGCTTGCCGCCGCGGTGTTCGCGAGCACATCGCCCGCAGCCGCGCATCCGCCCGAGGCTGGCGCGCATCTGCCGGCCCGCACATGGACCAACGCGCGAACTGGCGAGCGCATCGAGGGCTCGTTCCTCGCGGCGCGCGCCGGAAAGGTCGCGCTCGAGACCTCGACTGGCGACATCGCATCGATTGCGCTCGCGGACCTCGCGGGCGACGACCGCGCGTTCGCCGACGCGCGCATCGCCGAGATCCGTGCGATCAACGAGTCGCGCGTCGAGAGCGCGATGATCGCTTTCGCGAGCGAACCTATCGCCCGGCAGGAAGCGGCACCCGCCGCCGGCAAGGATGCTGCCAAGAAGCCGCCGCAATCCGCGATCTTCGACGCGTTCGGGCCCTTCGTGAAGACGCGCTTCGACGACCGCTGGCTCTACGTTGAGTCGGACGGTCTGCCGCATGCCCCGCTCGAGATGAAGATGATGGTCGGCATCACCGCCTGGCAGCAGCAGGTGCCGCTTCCGCAACCCTACACCGGTGCGAACGCGTGGCAGATCCCGCTGAAGCCGGAGCTCGCCGACAAGCCCGTGCCGGGGCGATCGAACCTCATGAAGGGTGCGGTCGCGCTCGCGGCAAACGGCATTCCGATCTTCAACGCGCTCAACAACCGCGGGGTCGATTCGTTCTCGATCGGCGAGCTCGACGAGTTCGGCGGTCATTGCGGTCGTGGCGACGACTACCACTACCACGCGGCGCCGCTGGCGATCGAGAAGATCGTCGGCAAGGGAAAGCCGATCGCGTACGCGCTCGATGGATTCCCGATCTACGGCCTCTTCGATCCGAAGGCGAAGCAGGGCGAGGAGCTCGCGTGCCCGTGCGGATCGCACGAGCCGCTCGACGAGCTCAACGGCCATTTCTGCGATGTGCCGAAGGGCGAGGGGCTTGGCGGCGGCACGCGCACCTACCACTACCACGCGTCGAAGACCTTCCCGTACATCAATGGCGGCATGCGCGGCAAGGTGGAGCTCTCGGGGCCCGGGCCGGAGAACGAGATCGTGCCGCAGGCCCATGCGAACGGTGTGCGCCCGGCGCTGCAGGCGCTGCGCGGAGCGAGGATCACGGGCTTCGAGCAGACGGGCGAGAAGGCGTGGTCGCTGCGCTACGAGGTCGGAGGCCGGGCTTCGTTCGTCAACTACCGCATCGTCGAAGGCGGCAAGGTCGTCTTCGAGTTCGTCGGTCCGGATGGCGAGAAGCGCGTCGAGGAGCACATGCCACGCACGCGCGGTGGGGGTGGCGGCGCGGGTGGTGGGCCGGGTGGACCAGGCGGCCAGCCTCGGGAAGGTCGCGGTGGTCAGGGTGGTCGCCAGCGAGGTGGTGGCGGCGGTGGTCCTCCGCGCGAGGCGCCCCCGGGCTCGTCGGCCTCGGGTCTCTCCATCACCTCTGCAGGCATTGGTGCGAACGGCATGCTCGACGCGAAGCACACCTGCGATGGCGCCTCGATCTCGCCGCCGTTCTCGTGGAGCGGTGTTCCCGCCGGCACGAAGTCGATCGCGCTCACGATCCATCACATCACGCCGGACGACACCGAGCGCATCTATCTCGTGCGATACGGAATCCCCGCCGATGCGACGTCGCTCGCCGAGGGCGACGCCACCGTCGGGAAGTTCGGTCTCAACAACGTGGGCCGGCGCGCCGAGTACGCACCGCCATGCTCGCAGGGGCCGGGTGAGAAGACCTACATCGTGACGATCTACGCGCTTTCGGCCGAACCGAAGCTCGCGACCGCGACACCGACGCGCGAGGAACTGCTCGCAGCGATCAAGGACATCACGCTGAAGACCGGCAGCCTCGAGTTGCGATATGCACGGCCGGAGGGCGCGACGGGTGCGGCCGGCGGCGAGCGCCGCCCGCGCGAGGGCCAGGGAGGCGCCGAGGGCGGTGGTCAAGGTGGTGTTCAGGGTGGAGGTCAGGGTGGTAGTCAGGGTGGTGGCCGCCGTGGACAGCGTGGCGGTCAGCGTGGCGGTGAGGGTGGCGGCGCTGCCGCTGCAGAAGCCGAGCCAGCGCAGCCTTCCGACGCACCTCCGACAGAGGGTCGCGGCGGTGGCCGCGGCCAGGGTGGAGGTCAGGGCGGTGGCGGCCAGGGTGGTGGCGGACAGGGTGGCTCCGAGGCGCGCGGTGGTGGTCAAGGCGGCGGTGGACAGGCTGGCGGCCTTCTCGAGCGCATGACTGCGTTCAAGACCGACGTTCCAACCACCGACCACGAGGCGATTCTCGCGCGTCCGACCGCGACGACGATGACGGTCAGCGTGCGTGCCTCGAGCGACCGACTTGGCGCGATCGAGTTCGCCCGCGATGGCGATGCGAGGCGAGAGATCACTCCGAAGATCGCGATGAAGGCCGGTGTCCCGACGAACTTCACCCTCGTGGGGCTTGCGGCGAACACGGCCTACACCTACCGGTTCGTGTACTGGGCGAAGGAGGGCGATGAGCCGAAGCGCGGCGAGGAATGCCGCTTCCAGATGCCCCGTGCGACGGGGAGCCCGTATGCGTTCGTGATCCAGGCCGACTCGCACCTCGATCAGGGCGTGACTCCGAAGGTCTACGAGCAGACGCTCGCGAACATGGTCGCCGCGAAGCCCGACTTCCTCGTCGATCTCGGCGACACCTTCATGACCGACAAGCGCGGCCAGGACTACGAGCGTTCCGAGCCGCAGTACGACGCGCAGCGCTACTACTTCAGCCTCGCGTGCCGGACGATGCCGCTCTTCATGGTGCTTGGCAATCATGACGGCGAGAAGGGCGATGTGAGCCGCGGCATCGCGGAATGGTCGTACAACGAGCGCACCTCGCGATTCCCCGAGCCTGTGATCGACGGCACGATGTACACCGGCGCCACGACGATGAAGGATGGCCGTGGCGCGAACTACTACGCGTTCGAGTGGGGCGACGCGCTTGTCGTCGTGCTCGATCCGTTCTGGTCGACGACCGAGCGCAGCCGCGGTGGAGGTGGTGGCGGCGGCGGTGGTCGAGGCGCCGAAGGTGGCGGCGGCGGTGGTGGTGCGGGCGGCGGACCAAACGTCGAGAAGCTTGCGCCGACCGATTCGAGCTGGTCGCGCACGCTCGGTCGTGCGCAGTACGACTGGCTCGCCGAGACCCTCGCCAAGTCGAAGGCGAAGCAGAAGTTCGTCTTCATCCACCATCTCGTCGGTGGAATCGGCGGACAGGCCGCGCGTGGCGGCGTCGAGAGCGCCCGCTATTTCGAGTGGGGCGGCGACAACGCCGACGGAAGCGAGGGCTTCGCGCAGCGCCGTGCCGGTTGGGCGATGCCCATTCACGATCTGCTTGTGAAGCACGGCGTCACCGCGGTGTTCCACGGACACGATCACCTGTACGTGCACTCGACGCTCGACGGCATCCACTATCAGTGCGTGCCGCAGCCAGGAAATCTCGCGGGCAATACGCGCAGCGCCGAGGAGTACGGCTATGCGTCGGGCACGCTGCACGGAAGCCCCGGCCACCTGCGCGTGAGCATGGCGGCGAATGGCGATGCGAAGGTCGAGTTCGTGCGCACCGCGATCTCGGAAGCGGATGCGACCGCGGCGGCGGGCGGTGGCGGGCGCAACCGCCGCGGCGCGCAGACGGATCCGAATGGAACGGTCATCGACAGCTACGAGATCAAGCCGCGCACCGCGGCGAATGCCAACACCAACGCGAAGGAGTGACACCATGGATGCAAAGCACGGACAACAGGCGCGGTGGATGGTGGGCGCGTGTGCGGCGAGCTTCCTCCTGCTCGGCGCAGGATCGATCGCGTTCGGCACGGAACAGCAGGGGCAGCAGGAGCAGTCGCAGCCTGCGAAGCCGCAGAACCCGCAGCAGGGGCCGCAGCAGAATCCACAGCAGGGGCCGCGGCGCGGCGGTGGTGGTGGTGGTGGACGCGGCTCTGCACGCAAACCACCGCAGGACGGCATCGTGAAGCCCGACATGTCGGACACGATCCGCGTGGCCGGCTACGCCGACAACTGGTTTGCGATGTACATCAACGGCAAGCTTGTCGCCGTCGACTCGATCGACTTCCTGCCGCACAACGTGGTCGCGATCGACATCCTGCCCGAGTACCCGATGACGATCGCGGTGATCGCGAAGGACAACGCCGATCCGAAGACCGGCTGCGAGTACGGCCGCTCCATCGGCGACGCGGGGCTGATCCTCAAGTTCGCCGACGGCACCGTGACCGACGCTTCGTGGAAGGCGAAGTGCTTCTTCCACGGCCCGATCGACGGCAAGACCGACGATCCCAAGGTGCGCACGGAGGAACTCCCTGCCAACTGGTTCACGGTCGACTTCGACGACTCCTCGTGGGCGAATGCGACCGAGTGGCCGGAGGAGCGTATCCAGCCGAAACAGCCGTACTTCGAGCACGATTTCAAGGGCGCGAAGTGGATCTGGACGGGCGACCTCGACCTCGACAACACGGTGCTGTTCCGGAAGAAGGTCGAGAAGCCCAGTCTGAATCCCGATGCGAAGCGTCGCTGGACGACGAAGCCGGACATCGACACGTCTGGACCGACGCCGGTGAAGTGACTGCGTCGGGTGTGCGAGGTGGCGCCGCTCCGATGGCGCCGGGCCTCCCACGGCGCCGGGTCTCCCACGGTGCCGGGTAGTTGGCGGGTACGTGTCGGGCGGACGCGGTACGTGCCAGGCACCGCGCCGTGGAGCACCGAAGTGCCGAGGGTCACGGGCATTGCGGCGCGGTTGCGGCCGTACCCGCTTGGTGCCTGGCACGTGCGGCAGCTGTGCGGTCTCTGCGCGGCACGGGTTCGGCTAGGAGCTCGGCGTGAGTCGTCGCGCCGGTCAAGCCGAACCGTGCCGGGTAGTTGGCGGGTGCATGTCAGGCACGGACGGCAGGTGCCAGGCACCCGTTGTCGGCGCACGGAAGTGCCGTGGATCGCAGGCGTTGTCGCGCGCTCATCGCTGTACCCGCTTGGTGCCTGGCACGTGCGGCAGCTGTGCGGTCTCTGCGCGGCACGGGCCCCACGGCACGTGCCCCAGCGTGGCACGGGCCCCATGGACTCCATCCGGAGCTGCACCCACCGTTTCCCCTGTACGTGCCTGCTGGCCACGCGCGAACTCCTCCCGTAACTCATTCTCCTCACGGCTCCGCTACCGTGTCGGGGATGCGCCACCTTCTTGCAGCCCTCGCCGGAGCCGTCGTCGTCTTCTTCTGGGGATTCCTCGCGTACGCCGCGATCGGTGTCTGGGACTTCGCTTATCCGAAGACACGCGCCGACGCGGCGATCGTCGAGTCGCTCGACGCGGGGCTTGCCGCCGATGGCGCGTACTTCGTGCCCACGATGCCGGAGACGTACATGACCGACACGACCGACCCCGACGCGCTCGCCGCGAACAAGTCGTTCGAGGAGCGTCTTGCGAAGGGGCCGATCGCGCTCATTCTCTTCCGCAAGGACGGCATGGCGCCGATGGCGCCGGCCGAACTCGTGCGTGGATTCGCGATCGAGTTCGTCGGGGCATTGCTTCTCGCGTGCCTCCTCTCCGCGTCGAGAGGCGGCGTCGCGGGGCGCATCTTCTTCGGCTTCACCGTTGCGCTCTTCGCGGCGCTCGCCAGCTGGGGCGTCGCGGGCAACTTCTTCCACTTCCCGCTTGCCTACATGTACGCGAACATGGCCGACGTGGTGATCGGTTGGACGCTCGCGTCGGCCGCCATCGCCCTCGTCCTCGGTCGCGGCGTACCTAAGGCCGCGGTCTGAGGCTACCCTGTCCACCCCATGGCATCCCCGGCAGGCGCAGGCTCCCACACGTACCAGGCCCCGAAGGGGACGCGCGACTTCTACCCGGGCGATCTCGCCGTCCGTCGCCACATCGAGGGCGCGTGGCGCTCGGCGTCGGTTGACTGCGGCTTCGACGAGGTCGAGGGCCCGATGTTTGAGCACCTCGAGCTCTACACGGCGAAGTCGGGCGACGGCATCGTCAACGAGCTCTTCTCGTTCCGTCGCGCCGGCGGCGAGAACGACTACGCGCTGCGCCCCGAGTTCACGCCGACCCTCGCCCGGATGGTCGCCGCGCGCGCCGGGTCGCTCCCGGTCCCGGTGAAGTGGTTCGCCATCCCGAACATGTTCCGCGCCGAGCGCCCGCAGCGCGGCCGCCTCCGCGAGTTCATCCAGTGGAACGTCGACGTCTGCGGAGTCGAGGGCGCCGCGCACGACGTCGACGTCATCGCCTGCTGCATCCTCGCGCTCGAGCGGCTCGGCCTGCGCCCCGGCGACGTCGAGGTGCGGCTCTCGCACCGCGTTGCGATCGCGCGCATGCTTGGTGCGCTTGGTGTCGCCGCAGAGAGGACGGGCGATGCAATGACGCTGCTCGATCGGCGCGACAAGCTGAAGCCCGAGGAATTCGCCGAGCGTGCCGCCGCGCTCGGACTCTCCTCCGACGCGGTCGCTCGCTTCGACACCGCCGCGCGTGCATCGCAGCGGCTCTCCGAGCCCCTCTCGTCGCTCGCGTCCAAGATCGGTGTTCCCGAGGCCGAGTTCGCAGCCCTCGACGAAGTGCGCGCCGCCGCCGAACGCGCGGGCATCCTCGACTGGTGTTCCGTCGACGTCGGCATCGTGCGCGGTCTTGCGTACTACACCGGAACCGTCTTCGAGGTGCACGAGGTGTCGGGGGCCGAACGCGCCGTCGCGGGCGGCGGGCGCTACGACGGACTCGTCGAACTCTTCGGTGGGCCGAAGATGCCCGCATGCGGCTTCGGCATGGGCGATGTCGTGCTCGCGAACATCCTTCGCGACCGCGGGCTGCTGCCGACCGACGGCGCGACGCTCCTTCCGCGCCCCGATGCGTTCGTCGTCTCGGCGGGTGGCGATGCCGCCGAAGCGCTGCTGCCCACCCTCCTCATGCGGCTCCGACGCGCAGGCCTGCACGCGCGCACCACCTCGAAGACGACGAAGAACGTCGGCAAGCTGCTCGGCGACGCAGGCAAGGCCCGTGCGCGGTTCGCGGTGATCCTCGGTGCCGAACTTGCCGATGGCAACGTGGCGGTGAAGGACCTCGACGCCGGCACGCAATCGCTGGTGCCGCTCTCGGGCCTCGAGGACGCGCTCCGAACGGGGCGATGACCCCCGACACAGCCGGACCGCTCGTGGTTCCGCGGCTCCGCGCACGCCCCTCGGATGCCGCGACACGTGCGATTATCGACGGGTCGTTTCGTGCGGCCTCGGGCGACCGCGAAGACCGGGAACTCCCGGGCTTCCGCTTATCTCACGCGTGTTTTCGACCGATCTCCACGGGTCCGGGTCGCGTGCGCGGCCCTCACCCCGGAGCCTGTCGATGCCGTTCGGATTCTTCCGCAGCCAGCACTCGCCGATCCTCGCCGACTTCGGCAGTTCGGGCGTCAAGCTCCTCCAGGTGCAGCCTGGAGAGCGTCCGACGATCTCGGCCGCCGCGTTCATTCCGTTCAGCGACGAACTGCGCGCGCAGGGGATCGATCAACGCTTCGACTTCCTCGCGTCGGCACTTCCGGCGGCGCTCAAGTCCGGCTCGTTCCGCAGCAACCGCGTCGTGGTCGCGCCGTTCTCGCAGCACATGCTCGTGCAGCACGTCGGCATCTCCGCGGCCGATTCGGAGCGCGCCGAGGCCGTCGTCGCCACGCAGGTCGCGGTCGGGCTCGGCTGCGATCCGGCGAGCCTCGTGGTCCGTTCCTCGCGCGTCTGCGAGACGAGCCGCGATGGCCAGCCGAAGGTCGAGATGCTCGCCTTCGCCATGTCACGCAACGACGTCATGCGCTACGTCGATCTCTTCCGCCGCGTGAAGACGGCGGTCGTCGGCGTACACAGCGAGATCAACGCGCTCGTCTACGCGTTCGATCACGTGAACCGTCGCGTCGCCGACACCGCGACCACCACGATGTACATCGACCTCGGCTACGGAGGCACGAAGGTCGCGATCTGCCACGGGCCGCAGCTTGCCTTCGCGAAGTCGATCGCCGTCGCCGGTCGCTCCTTCGATGCCCGCATCGCCGAGAGCCGCGGCATCTCGCTCGCCGACGCGCGCGCGCTGCGTCTTTCCGAAGGTGTGCGACCCGTGCGGACCAAGGAAGATCGCGTCGCTGCGGCCGAAGCCCGTCCGGCTACCGCGTCCGTCGAGGCGATCCCCGCGATTCTGCGCGCCGGCTTCGCGCAGGAGGCCGCCGCCGAGCAGTCGCCCGCCGGCCTGGCGCAGGCGACCGAGCGACGCACCGGTCAGGCCGCGCCTGCGCTCGGCCAGCCGATCCCTGCGAACACCGTCGCCAGCGCTGCCGCGCGAATCTCCAACGAGTGCCGCGACACGGTCGAGAGTCTCTGCGACGAGGTCGGCATGTGCGCGCGCTACTACGGCGGACTCTTCCGCGAGCGGCGCATCGATCGCGTGGTCTTCCTCGGTGGAGAGTCGCGCGACATCGGTCTCTGCCAGGCGCTCGCCTCGTCGCTGCGCATCCAGGCGAAGGCCGGCGATCCGATGGCGCGCTTCCTGTCCAACGGACCCGCGCCCGACAGCCTTCCCGACTCCGACGCACCGCATCCGGGTTGGACCGTGGCCTGCGGCCTCGCGTCCGCGCCGACCGACCTCTGAACGAACCGAACGAATCGCGCGGCGCGTGCCGCGCATGACCGCGAGGAACTCCATGACGAACGCACCGAGCTTCCTTCCCGAGGACTACGTCCGAGACGCGCGCGAACGGCGCAGCAGCCTGTTCGCGCTCGCGCTCTTCCTGATCGTCATGGGCGCGGTGTTCGCCGCCTTCCTGGTGACCAACCGCCAGTGGAGCGACGTGCGCACGGCGCAGTCCGACGTCAACGACCGCACCGAGCAGGCCGCGAAGGAGATCGCGGAGATGAAGCGGCTCGAGGCGATGCGCGCGCAGATGGTCGAGAAGGCCGAGCTCGCGCGCGGCCTCATCGAGCCGGTGCCGCGGTCCGTGCTGCTCGCCAGCCTCGTCAACACGATGCCGGAGAACCTGTCGCTGCTCGAGCTCGAGCTCAAGAGCGAGGAGATCAAGCTGGCGAAGGCGCTGCCGTCGAAGCCCGATCCGAAGGCCCGCCGCACGAGCGCCTCGGCGCGCGCGAAGGAGACCGAGGAGGCGACCAAGCCCGACCCCGTGCGGCGTCGCGTGCTCGTGCAGGCCACCGGCGTCGCGCCCGACGACCTCGACGTCAGCCGCTGGATGAGCCAGCTCTCGCGCATGCCGTTCCTCTCGGAGATCCGGCTCGAGGTCAGCGAGGAGAAGGAGATCCGCGGCATGCAGCTGCGGCAGTTCCGCATCTCGATGCGGATCGAGCCCGAGGCCGACATCCGCGGATGGGAGGGCCTGCAGGCGCTGCGCGGGAAGCCCGAGGATCCGATTGACCGCGGTGCGTTCCGCGCCGAGGGCGGCATCGCGCCGACCCCCGCGCCGCAGACGCCCGCCACCGGCGAAGGCGCGAGCCCCGCGCTCGTCGCCGAGGAAGACGCGTCTTCCGACGAAGGAATGGAGGAGCATCCATGAGCGGCAACCGTAGCCTTCGCGAGATCGCCTTCTACGGCGTCATCGTCGCGATCCCGATCGCGTCGTACTTCCTCGTCTTCGCTCCGCGCAATACGGAGATCACGAAGGCGCGCACCGAGATCGCGGCGAAGCGCACGCGGCTCGCCGACCTCTCGCGTCTCACCGCGCGGATCGGCGATCTCGGGCGCGAGATCGCCGAGCGCGAGGAGGAGCTCGACCGGCTCAACCAGAAGCTGCCCGACCGCGAGGGCGTCGACCGCATCCTCGAGCAGGTCACGCAGATCGCGCAGAAGTCGAATCTCGCCGTGCGTTCGGTGAAGGGCGAGAAGGCCGTCGCGGCCGGACCCGCCATGGAGCTTCCGCTGAAGACCGTCATCGAGGGCGACTTCGACGGCTTCTACCAGTTCCTCCTCGACGTCGAGAGCCTGCCGCGCATCACGCGCGTCCACTCGATGAAGATCACGAAGCTCGGCATGGGTCCGCGCGACGATCCGAAGGACGCCGTCGGCGGCGCGATGCGCGCCGAGTTCACGCTCAGCATCTATTTCAACGACGCCTCCGCCACGAAGCCCGCGGACGGCAAGACCGCAGCGGCCCGCTGATCACGCGCACTCGCCAGAAGGAGCTACTCCATGCAGGACAAGAACAACGAGTCCTTCACCGACGGATCCGACGAGGAGCGCACGATGCCGCTCTCGTTCGAGGAATCCGGCGAGGCGCTGAACGTGGCATCGGGCCCGAGCAAGCGCCGCTTCGGCTTCGGCGCGATGCTCTTCGCGGGCATCGCGGCGGTCGCGGTGGTGAGCCTGTTCTCGATGCGCACGATCGCGCGCAGCGGCGCGGCCGAGATGCCCCAGTCGGACGCCGGGAAGCTCGTCGAGAGCTTCCTCAAGGAGCAGGGGGCCTCGAACGCAGGCGAAGGCTTGCCCGCGGATCTCCTTGATTCGGACGCCTATGCGTCGCTCCGCATCGAGAAGGAGGATCTCTCGAAGGATCCGTTCATCCTCGCCGGTGAACAGGCCGTCGTGAACAACGAGCCCGTCTCTGGTTCGCCCAGGACCGCCGCCTCGCCGACCGAGACTCCCGAGCAGCGCCGCGCGGCGCAGATCGAGGGTTGGAACGCGATCGTCGATGCCGGCACGATCGAGATCCGCGTGCAGTCGGTCATGTACTCGGCTCGCGGAACGTCCGTCGCCAGCGTGAACGGAAAGCTCCTCAAGGTGGGCGACATGCTGACGACGGTGAAGACCGGTCTCGAGTACCGCGTCGATGCGATCGGGCAGGGCTCCGTGCGCTTCCGCGCGCGTCATGCCGAGTTCGGCGTCGAGCGCATGGTCGAGGTCGCGGTCAAGGGAAACAGCTGAACGGGCACGACGAGGTAACGCCACGATGGGACGCTTCAACATCGACGACATCCTTCGCCAGCTCGGCGCGCCGAATCCGAACGCTCCAGTCGAGCGCGTTCCCGAGCGCGTTCCCGAGCCGGCGGCCGCTGCATCGACGTCGCCTGCCGTTCCCGCCGACCTTCCCGCTGCCGGTGCGGCCCAGAAGCCTGCGCCGACCGTCCCGTCCGTGACGCTGGCAACGCCCGCGCCATCGGGTTCGACGACGACCACGTCCGCTCTTCGCGTTGCACCTTCGATGCAGTGGCCGAAGGAGGCCGCGACCGAAGCCGCAGCCGAAGCCGCGGCCGCAGCCCCCGTGCCTGCGCCTGCACCCGCGCCGGTCGCCCGTGCGAGCAGCGCGCCGACTCCTGCGGCGGCTCCTGTCGCCAACATCGATGACGACGGCGGGCTGAGCGATCTCTACGTTCCCGATGCGTCGGAGGATTCGCCCGCGACCACGCTCGAGGGCCTGCTCGCCGAGCGCGGCATCGCGACCGCCGAGCAGCTGCTGGCCGCCGAGCGTCTGCGCAAGCAGGCGCCGGGGCGCAATCTCGTCGAGATCCTCAAGGAGCAGGGGGTCGACGAGCGCGCCGCGCAGTCGGTCGTCGCCGAGCTCGCGCGCATGACCTTCGAGTCGATCGACCCGAAGGCACCGAACTGCTTCGACCGAGCGCTGGTCTCGTCGCTTTCCGCCGAGTTCTGCCGCACGCATCACGTCCTTCCGCTGCGCCGCGAAGGGGGACGCGTGGTGGTCGCCACCGCAAGCCCCGAGGACGTCTTCCTCCTCGACGAGGTCAAGCGTCGTCTCGGCGTGCCGGCCGTCCGCCACGTGCTCTCGACCGCGGGCGACATCGCGGGCGCGCTCCAGCAGGCGAACGAGGCTGCCGAGCGCTCGAAGTCCGATGATTTCGACCTCGAGTCGATCCTCGCGGGTGTGGGCGACGAGGACGAGGTGGAGGTCGAGAAGGAGGACGTCAACGAGCGCGACTTCGAGGCCGAGGCCGAGAGTTCGCCCGTCGTCAAGTACGTCAACCACATCATCCAGGTCGCGCTGAAGGAAGGCGCGTCCGACATCCACATCGAGCCCGACGAGAAGGTGCTCAAGGTGCGCATGCGCATCGACGGCGTGCTCTTCGAGATGCTCACGCCCCCGCGCAAGATGCACGCCGCGCTGACGAGCCGCATCAAGATCATGTCGAATCTCGACATCGCCGAGCGACGGCTTCCGCAGGACGGTCGCATCCGCGCGACCGTGCTTGGCCGCAAGCTCGACCTGCGCGTGTCGACCGTGCCCACGCCGAAGGGCGAGAAGACGGTCATGCGCATCCTCGACAGCCGTTCGATCAGCGTGTCGCTCGACGATCTCGGGTTCTCCGAGGACGCGCTCACGATCTGGAAGAAGCAGATCGAGCAGCCGCACGGGATCATCCTCGTCACCGGTCCGACCGGAAGCGGCAAGACGACCACGCTGTACTCGTCGATCCGCCAGATGGACACGCGACGGATGAACATCTCGACCGTCGAGGATCCGATCGAGTACAACCTGCAGGGAATCACGCAGATCCAGACGCACGAGAAGATCGGCATGACCTTCGCGAAGGCGCTCAAGGCGCTGCTGCGTCAGGACCCGGACGTGGTCATGCTCGGCGAAATCCGCGACCTCGAGACCGCGTCGACCGCGATCCAGGCCGCGCTCACCGGCCACCTCGTCTTGTCGACGCTGCACACGAACGACGCGCCGAGTTCGATCACGCGCATGATCAACATCGGCGTCGAGCCGTTCCTCGTGGGCGCCGCGCTCAACGCGGTGCTCGCACAGCGGCTTGTCCGCAAGATCTGCCCGAAGTGCGTCGAGGAGCGTCCGATCGAGGACGACATCGCCGACTTCCTGCTCACGCACGGCATCGCCGGGCCGACGATCCGCGTCGGACGGGGTTGCGGCGCGTGCCGTCAGACCGGCTACTCGGGTCGCCTCGGCCTCTACGAGCTGCTCGTGCTCGACGACTTCCTCCGCGACAAGATCGCGGCCAATCCGAACGTCGTCGAGTTCCGGCGCCTCTGCGTCGAGCGTGGCATGACCACGCTGCGCGAGGACGGATTCGCGAAGGTCCGCGCCGGCAGGACGACCGTCGAGGAAGTGCTCAGCGTGACCGAGGCGACAATCTGAGGCGCCGCAACGCTCGAGTGCGGTCTACTGCGCGGCTTGGACCGTCACGCGGACCGAGTCTGTGCGCGTGATCGTTGGTGAAACCTTCTGCGCTCCTTCGATCGTTTTCGGCGACGAGATCATGACGGTCGGAACCGGGGGAAGGATGCGGACCGTGTAGGTCGAAGCGAGTTCATACGTTCCTGGGGCGAGTTGCCCGATAGCCGCGCTTGGAAGGACGGTGCAGACCTGAAACCCGTAGAGCTCGTACTGATTTGTGTCGTTCGAGTTGACGAGGGTCACTGACCGGCCATCGGAAACGTCGGTCGCGGTGATTTCGCCGTACTCGATCATGATGAGCAGCGGAACAGGCGTCATCTTCTTCGGTACGCCGACGGCGAGTTTCGCAACGATATTGGTTCCACAAGTGAGTACGGCGTCCGGGCGAAGCTTGACCTCAGGCCGGTCTCGAGATGTGGTCGCGTTCCACACGGAAGCCGGGATACCAGAGAGAACCGTCGCGGTTGAGCGCTCATCAAGTGTCGCGAGGGTCTCGACGGTCGGTATCACGCTCGCTTGACGCGACATGATTCCAAAGGGGTTGCGTTCCGACCATGCGAGGATTGCCGCCGTCGCAGCGGAGTTCTCCTCCTGGGTGAGCGTGCGGCGTCCGAGCGCGTCGATGAACCCGCGCGCCGAACCGATGCTGCCATTGATCCCAAGGATCAGGACGGACGTCGGAAGAAGTTGGACCACACGCGGCGCGAGATAGAGTCCCCAGACGGCCGCAAAGGCCATCATCGCGATCGGCACGTAGCCCGCGAAACCGGAGTTCGTCGGATTGCACACGAGACTCGTTCGGACTGCACCGATCTTCGTCAGATCACTTGCGCATTCCGTACAGACCGATGTGCGCGCGAGGTCGTTGATGACGTACTGGCACTTCGTGCAGACGATGCGTCTGCCGGCGATGCTGCTGCGGACGATGGGGTCCGAACGCCGCGCGAGCCAGCTGTTGATCCTGAGGATGTAGTAACTCGGGATCCACGCGATGGCAGCCCATCCCGCAGCGATCCAAACCAGCAGGATCCATAGGATTTTGATGAATGTGGAAATCGCGACGCGCACCGGCTTCGGCCACGCATCCTGTTCGTCGGCTCGCAGTCTGCGAAGCGGAGACCATCCGCGCTGAGGAATGCCGCGGCGCCGCGAGTCGGCGGTGAGCGCGCGGCGAAGTTCTTCCGCGACGTCATCAACTCCGATGGCGACTGACTCGAAGATCCTGAGGATCGTGGGTTGCTGGCACGCAGCCACGCGGTGTTTGCATGTTGCGAGCCCAGCCGCATCGAACGGCCTCAGGCAGTCCGGGCAGACGCATCCTTGCAGCGCCCAGACCGAGTCTCCGCGACGGCGGAATGCGATCATGGCTCGGACTTCAGTGATATGGGCGCGTCCGAGCGCAAGAATGAGAAGCAGGGGTATGCACGCAGCGCTTGCGAGGATGAGTACACCGTAGCCATCCGTGAGACGACTGAGGCCAAGACTGACAGGGAGGGACAGCACGAAGTACAGGGCGATCGTGAGGGTGATCGGTATCAGAAGAACCAATGCCAGTATCGCTCCCACGCCCAGCACCAGCAGGCGCTTTCGGCGACGGACGTATGCGTCCCACTCCTGCTTCGGAATCGACCAAGGCACGCGCGCCTCGGGCGCAAGGCGGAGGTCTGGCTGGTTGTCGGCGGCCATGTGGGCAGGCTAGCGACACCCCCTCGCATGTCCATGCGAGAGTGACAAATCGAACGCGGGGCCGCCCGAAGGCGGCCCCGCGCGAGAGTCGCGAGCGTGCGGCCGTCGACGTCAGTCGCAGGCGCCCCAGGACGCCAGCACGATGGTGAGATCCGCTGCGTTGATGACTCCGTCCGCGTTGATGTCCGCATCCGGGAAGACCGTGATCGGACCCCAGAAACTCAGCAGAATCGAGAGGTCGGCGCCGGCGACCTGCCCATCCTTGTTGAGGTCGGCGATGCACTGACACTCGTCGGGGATCTCATCCTGGTTGACATCCTCGGCGCCCGCGGTGATGTCGCAGACGTCGATCGCGCCATTCTGGTTGCAATCGGCGGCGAGGCCTTCGGCAAGCTCGTAGTCGTCCGGAACCGCGTTCCCGTCGCAATCGGGCTGGCAGGAGTCCGGCACGCCGTTTCCATCAACGTCGGCCGCGCCGCGCACCACGTCGCAGGAGTCGGGCACCTTGTTCAGGTTGCAGTCCTCCTCGTCACCGATCTTGATCTCGTACGGGTCGGGCACGCCGTTCGAGTTGCAGTCCGGCTCGCAGTCGTCGGGGATTCCGTTCGAGTTGAAGTCGGTGCTCGATCCCTCGGCGATGTCGCAGGAATCGGGGAAGCCGTTCGAGTTGCAGTCGGGGACTCCGCCAGCGATGTCGCACTCGTCGGGATTGCCGTTTGCGTCGCAATCGGTCGACGAGCCGACCTTGATGTCGTAGTCGTCCGGATCGCCGTTCTCGTTGCAGTCGGGCTGGCACTCGTCCGGAACCGCGTCGCCGTTGTCGTTCTGGCTCGTGCCGTTCGAAATGTCGCAGGAGTCGGGCACGGCGTTCGCGTTGCAGTCCGGGACGAGCTGGTTCTCGAGCGCGTACTCGTCGGGAACGCCGTCCGAATCGCAGTCGGTCTCGCACG
>JAJTGL010000140.1 GCA_021297795.1 Planctomycetaceae bacterium | reverse complement strand
TCCCGTCGTCGTTGAGGTCGCCGACGCCGCCGGAGGCGCCCCATCCACCGAGCACGATCGCGACATCGAGCGCGTTGACGACGCCGTCGCAGTTCGTGTCGCCCGGACAACTGGTTCTCCGGCGCGGCGAAACCGCAACGGCGTTGCGGATCTCCGCCTCGAGGTCCGCGGCGATGCGGATCATCACCGGCTCCTGCGCCGGAACCAGGTCGCGCGCATCGACCGCATGTCCGCCGGCGACGGTCGCGGCAGCGATCTCCTCCATGAATCCGCCCTGCACTCCGGTCTTCGGATCGCGGTTGAAGATGCAGCCTTCGGTTCCCTGTAGAGGTTCTTCGGGGAAGACGACCGGAATCACCGCCGCGCCCCACGCAACGGACTTGCGAATGGCGTTCTCGATGGCGGACGCCGAATCTGGTTCGCAGCGGTCGTCGTTGGTCGGTCCCTCGTCGCTCAGCGGGATCATCACCGTCACGCCGGGGCGGTGCGACCACGCGTGAGCCTTCAGCGTGAACGCCGGGTCTGCGACGAGCGCCGTCGCATCGGCCCAGTCCTCGCCGGAGTTGAAGGTTCGCTCGAGACCGCAGATCGTCGGTACGGGTACATCGCGGGTGAGCTCTTCCGACACGGCTGCCCATTCGCAGGGCGTGACGCCGCCAAGTCCTCCGTCAGGGAGGATCAGCCATGCGATCCGCAGGTCGAATTCATCCTCGAGCGATGCGACGAGGCGGGAGACGACCGACGAGCAGAAGAGCACCGCGTCGTCATTCATCGAGCCGGAGACATCCACGAGGAACACGAGATCGACGGGAATCGCCGACGACGCGCAGAAGCTCAGCGGCACCTCCTCGCAAGAATCCGGAACGCTGTCCCCGTCGGCGTCCGTCTCGGCTCCCGTCTGGATATCGATCCAGTCGGGGACCGAGTTGCCGTTGCAATCGGCGGATTCCGGGCTGAATGCGAAGGTGATCGACCCGATCGCCTCGATCGAGGTCACTGTGCCGAGATTGGCGGGCGGGATCGACTCGCCGAACTCGGTCGTGCCCCACGCGACGACGCTGCCATCCTGCTTGAGCGCCACCGTGAAGCCGTCGCCTGCGGCCACGCCCGAGACGCCGCTGGCGGCTTCGGCGGGAACTGTGCACTCGCCGGAGCTGTTGCGGCCCCAGCAGCGCACGGCGCCGTTGGTGCGCACGGCCACGGAGTGCCATCGGCCCGCGTCGACGCGGGTCACGGCTCCGAGGTCCGACGGAGCGATCGCCTGCCCGAAGAGCGGAAGGCCGCCGACGGTCGTGCCCGCACCCCAGCAGCGGACGATTCCGTCCGTCCGCCGTGCGACAACGTGCCACTGACCCGCCGCGATCTGTGTCATCGCTTCCGCTGTGGGGGCGCCGGACACCTGCTGGAAGTGATCTCGTCCCCACGCTGCTACGAAGCCGTTCGACCGCAGCGCCACGGTAAAGTCCGCGCCTGCCGTGATCGTCGTCGCACCGACGAGTCCTGCCGGCACCGCGCACTGGTTGAAGTCGTTGTTGCCCCAGCAGACGACGCTCCCACCTGTGGTCAGCGCGACACTGTGGTCGCTTCCGGCGGAAACAGCAGTCACGGCACCAAGGCCTGCGGGCGGTGATGCCTGCCCATTCGTGTCCCTGCCCCAGCAGACCACGGTTCCGTCGCTCTGCACGCCGATGTAGTGCGTGTTGTTTCCCACGTCGATCTGCCCGGCCGTCAACTGGATGAGTGGTGGCTGCGTGACCGATCCATCGCAGAGGATGTCGGGGATGACGCCCCACATGCGCCCGCCGGGAAAGAATGCGTCCGCGCCGAATGCGGCGCTCGCCGACACGCTGCAGCAGACGACGGCTGCACTCAGGCGTACTCGATCGACCATGTCATGTTCCTCCGTCTGAAGTACGAAGACGCTCGTGCTCAGCGCGAGACCGCGACTCCATTGCAGCCATTTCCCGCCTCGATGCAACGGGGAATTCCGCAACACTCAAGAAAACGTGGACGATTGGCATCTGGCACTGCGAATCGCGCTGGCGGTCTCGGTACGTACTGCGCGTGGGCCGCAAGCCGATGTGCGCGGGATCCTTACGGGCAGGTCCCCCACGAGCCCAGCAGGATGGCGAGGTCGTTGCTGGTCACGACGCCGTCGCAGTCGAGGTCGCCGGAACCGGTGGCCCAGCCTGAGAGGATGATCGCGATGTCGCCGCTGTTCACGACCGCATCGCCGTTCAGATCGGCCGGGCAGTTGTTGAAGGCGACCGAGTGCTCGTATCCGGCGTCGATTCCGGCGATCGTCGGTGGGCCGACCGGTGCCGCCAGCTGGCCGAATGTGTTGTCGCCCCACGCGACGACGACACCGGTGGCGGTGAGCGCCAGCGAGTGACGTCCGCCCGCCGAGACCGCGACGACATTGGTGAGACCCGAGGGCACGTTGCACTCACCACTGGCGTTGTTGCCGAACGCGACGACGGCCCCGGCGTTCGTGAGAACGAGCGAGTGCGCGAGGCCAGCCGAGATACGCGCGGGGACGACGATCGGGATCGTGGACTGCCCGTACGTATTGTCGCCCCACGCCTGCAGTCGCCCATTGGCACCGATCACGAGCGTGTGGAAACCACCGGCATCGACGTCGAGCGCGGCACCGGTCGCGACAGGCACCGTCGACTGTCCGGAGGCGTTGTCGCCCCATGCGACGAGACCGGTCGTCGTACGCGCGACGGTATGGAACGCACCCGCCGACACCTGCTGCACGTTGGCGAGGCCCGGCGGAACGACGCATTGGTTGAAACCGTTGTCTCCCCAGCACACGACCGCGCCGTTGCCATCGATGGCGACGTTGTGGAGGCCGCCCGCGGAGATCGCGAGCGCGATGCCGAGCGTTGCGGGCGGCGCGGACTGCCCGTACGAGTTGTCGCCGAAGCAGGTCACGACGCCGCACGAGTGGATGACGGCGGTGTGGGCGAAGCCGCCCGAGGCGGCCGTGGTCGGGCCGATGCCGTTCAGGTTGCACTGACCGACGGCGTTGTTGCCCCAGGCGACGGCCTGTGCGTGCGCTGAGTTCGCGAGGAGGAGCGGTGCGATCGTCGCGGTGGCGGCGAGCGCAGCCGTGCGCGTCGCGTGACGGAGGGTGTCGTGGCGGTTCATGCCGATCTCCTGGATTTGGTTCGACCCGCTTCGGCGGGTCCGGAAGAGGAGGCGGGTCTGCTGGGATCCGTACAGGGCCGGACGGTTCGTTCCGGCAAAGTCGCCGTCCTCCGCCGGGAGATACGCAGCCCGTTGCGAGAAATGAGGACACGGCGACGATCCGGTGGTCACCGGCGGCGCGTGGTCGCCTCGCGCCACAGCCGTCGAGGGACGGCGCGGAGCGCCGGGCTTGCCCTCACGACGAAGGCAGACCGCCTCGCTCCGCTCGGTGTCTCACGACGCTCGGAGCGCAGAGCGAACACGAGCCCCGCGCGACGAAGTCGCGCGGGGCTCGTGGCACACGGCCGACTGCGTCGACCGGAGTTCTCAATCGAGTCGACTACGCATGGATCGCGCGGTTCTCCGTCGCGAGCGCCGCCTCGTGCAGCGCCTCGTGCATGGTCGGGTGCGCGTGCACGGTCGAGATGATGTCCTCGATCGTCGCCTCGACGCGGCGCGCGAGGCCCATCTCGCCGATGAGCTCCGACGCGTCCTCGCCGATGATGTGCGCGCCGAGGATCTCTCCGTACGGCTCGCTCACGATCACCTTCACCATGCCCTCGGTCGCGCCGACGGCGATGGCCTTGCCGTGGCCCTTGAAGGAGTACTTGCCGACCTTGTACTTGAGGCCCTTCTCCTTCTGGAGTTCACGCGCCTGCTTCTCCGTCATGCCGACCGACGCGATCTGCGGGTTGCAGTACGTGCAGCCGGGGATGGAGCCGTAGTCGACGCCGAGCGTGTGGTGGCCCATGAAGCGCTCGACGCACGCGACCGCCTCCTCGCTCGACACGTGCGCAAGCCACGGCGGACCGATGCAGTCGCCGATCGCGTAGACGCCCGGGATCGAGGTCTGGTACGTCGGCTCCTTCTTGTCCTTGTAGTCGGTCCAGATGTGGTTCTTCTCGATGCGCAGCCCGAGCTTCTCGTCGAAGAGGCCCTCGTAGCGGGCCTTCACGCCGATCGCGACCAGCACGCACTCGGCCTCGATCGTCTCGGTCTTCGTCTTGTCGGCGGCCTGCGCGAGCGTCACCTTCGCGCCCGTGCCTCCATCCTTCGAAGCGGTCTTGTCGATCGCGGTCGTCATCATGCCGACCTTGAACTCCATGCCCTGCTTCGTGAAGGCGCGCAGCGCGGAGGCCGAGATGTCCTCGTCCTCGTTCGGCAGGATCCGGTCGAGCATCTCGACCACGGTCACCTTGGTGCCGAAGGCATTGAAGAAGTACGCGAACTCCATGCCGATCGCGCCCGAGCCGATGATGACCATCGACTTCGGCTGCTTCGGCACGGTGAGCGCGTCGTAGCTCGAGAGGATCGTCTTGCCGTCCGACTTCGCGAACGGCAGCTCGTTCGGCGCGGCGCCCGTCGCGATCATCACGCGGTCGGCGGTGATCTCCTGCAGCTTCTCGCCGCCGGTGCCGTGGTAGTAGTCGGCGTCGGCCTTCGACACCTGCACGCGGCACGGACCCGTCGAGGTCTTGCCCGACAGGACCTTCGCGTGACCCTCGATGTGGTCGACCTTGTTCTTCTTGAAGAGGAACGCGATGCCGCCGTTGAGCGTGCCGGTGATCGCACGCGAGCGGCCGATCACCTTCGCCCAGTCGACCTTCACCGCACCCTCGGCGATGTCGAAGCCCCAGTCCTTGCCGTGGCGGATCGCCTCCATGTAGAGCTCCGCGTTGTGGAGGAGGGCCTTGGTCGGGATGCAGCCCCAGTTCAGGCACACGCCGCCGAGCTTGCCGCGCTCGATGCAGCAGACCTTCAGGCCCATCTGG
>JAJTGL010000139.1 GCA_021297795.1 Planctomycetaceae bacterium | reverse complement strand
GTGCCCGCTCATCTCTCTTCGCCGGGAGCCGCGGTGCTCGTCGCCGGTGGCGGACGTCATTCGGTCGTCATCAGCAAGGTGCGTCGCGTGCCCTCGCAGTACGCGACCATCCAGGCCGCGATTGATGCGGCGGCTGCAGGCGACCGCATCGAGGTTGCCCCCGGTACCTACAACCAGTCCTTCGCCCTCAACGGGAAGAACGTCGTCGTCCGTGGTTCCTCGAATCCGTCGACGCCGACCATCATCGACGGCATCGGTCTGACCACGTCGATCGTCACGATCAACGGCGGCCCCGCGACCTCCGGCCTCGAGCATCTCCGCTTCACCCGCGGCGGCGTCGGTCAGCCGATCAATCCGCCCAGCTACAACTTCACGGGTGGTGGCGCGGTCTTCGCGAAGGATTCCGATGCCTTCGTCCGCAACTGCACCTTCACATCGTGCGATGCGGACTTCGGTGGCGCCATGTACTTCCTCCGCTGCACGATGAACGTCGATGCCTGCACCTTCGGTGGCACGAACTTCAACTTCGCGGGCGGCGATGGTGGCGCGATCCTCGCCTACGCATCGTCGGGCGTGGTGCGAAACTCCACCTTTACCAACAACCGCTGCGCGACCCTGTATCCAGGAAGCGGCAGTGCGTTCAAGGCGGTCGGCATCCGCTCCGCGGGCACCACGGTGACCCTCGAGAGCTGCACGATCAGCGGAAACCCGATTCCTCCCATGGGTGCCGCGGTGGAGTACTACGAGAATCTCAAGATCCTGCCCGGCGTGCTGCGGATCGTGGATACGGACATCGTCTCGAACATCGTCGGGGCGGGCACTCCCACCGATGCGGGTGGATTGCGCGTGCTCGGTCGCCAGCAGTCGTGCGTGCTCTCGGCGGGCACGACGATCTGCGCCAACACGCCGGACAATGTCGTTGGACCGTACCTCGCGCAAGGAAGCTTCACGGTGTGCGACTGCGAGGCGGATCTCTCCGGCAACGGACAGATCGAGGCTGCGGATCTCGGCATCCTGCTCAGCGTCTGGGGTACCTCGCCATCCAACGGCCAGGGTGACCTCAACCACGACGGCATCGTGAACGCGTCCGACCTCTCCGCGCTGCTCGTCACCTGGGGCAGCAACTGCGGCGGCTGATCGGTCCGGCGACATAGACCCAATGCCACGCGGCCCCCGGAAACCGGGGGCCGCGTGCGTTTTCCTGGATGTCATGTCCCGATGGCCGCGTCGTGTGGCGTCCTGCGACGCCGGAACCGAGCCACGCCAACTCAGTCGGCGTCGCCCGAGATCAGCTTGTTCTCCGGCCAGCTCACGCGGGTCTTCCAGCCGATGGTCTGCCGCTTCGCGTCGGCGCCGTCCGTGCGGGCCGGCAGCGACAGCACCCACTTGAGAAGTCCCTGCGGCTTCGAGTCCTTCACGTACTTGTCGTCGGTCGCAAGGGTGGGGGACAGGTCCTTCAGCTCGACCTTCGCGGCCTCGTTGCGCGACACGGGCACCCGATCCCACACCTCGACTTCGACCGCACGCGCAAGCGTGTTCTCAAGCACGATCCGGTACTCGCGATCGACGGCCTTCGACTTCGAGAAGACGCCTGACTCGCCCTGCTTCTTCGTCACGAGCTCACGACGCGCCGTGACGCGCGGCTCCTTGCCGAACCAGAGTTCGACCTCGCCACCGATGGGCACTTCGCCGAGATTCGCACGGCCGATCGAATCGGCGCCGAGGTACATGCGCGCCTCGCCCGGGAGCAGGATGTACGCGCTCTCGTTGCGGAAGCGCGCGCGGAGGTAAACATCGGAATCGACGAGTGGCTGTGCGACGAGCGTGAACGAGGGCTTCGCGTCGACGTTCGCGACGCGCGTACGGCGCTCGACGTCGGCGTTGCTCGCCGCGGTGAACGGCCGCGGGATGCGGAACTCGACCGCGGGCCCGGTACCGCCGACCGACGCATCGGCCGCGAGGCCGGCATAGCGCTTTGCCGCGCGCTCAGGCATTTCGCCGCCCGTTCCGCCGGGTATGCCAGGGCCGCCCTCCGTCGCCATCGCCTTCGGCGCGGGCGCCGCGGATCCGACGACAGGCATGTTGTAGTCGTAGCGAGCCGCCTCGGGCGGCGCCGGGTCGTAGAGCTCGAGATACGTCGGGCTCACGGACGGCGGGTTCGCCGACTGCGTCGGCTGCGCAGTCGAGAGCACGAGCGCGACGTCGTTCCAGTCCTCGCCGGTCGCCTGCCGGACCGACGCGTCGAACTCGAGTGCGAGCGTTCCGTTCTCGGGGTTGCCACGCACGGTGTAGGTGGGTTGCCACGTGGCGTTCCGCACGAGGTACGTCACGCTCGTCTCGACGTCGGCATCGCGCGGTGCGACCATCGTCACGAGCGCGTACCGCTCGACCGGTGGCGCGCCGCCGGCCGCCGCGAGCTCGCGTTCGCGCATCGCGACCACGCCCTCCGCGTCCCTCCGCGCCTTCGTCAGTTCGAGGGCTCGCGCGGTGAGGCGATCACGCTGCGTGGCGACGAACGTGAGCTGCGCCTCGAGCTTCGCCGGATCGAGCGTCGTGCCAAGTGCCTGCGACGCGTCGGAGGCGACCTTCGCGGCGATCCCGTCGATCGTCTTGAGCGAGGCGTCGTTGTTCGCGATCTGCCGCACGATGTCCGCGAGGTTCGCGCGCGCCTCCTCGAGGTTCGTGAGCGCCTCGCGGACGCGCGGGTTGTCGCTCGATGGCGCGGGCAGCGCCACGGTCTCGGTCTTCACCTCGAGGAGCTTCCCGCCCTCGCCGATCCGCGCCTGCACGCTGTCGAGGTCGGCCGCCTCGGGCAGCGGTCCGACGCGAAGTTCGTAGATGCCGGCGCGCAGGCCGACCTTGCCGCTGCGCGTCACCGCGGCGCGGCCGCGGTAGAGCGTGACCGCACCAAGCTTGAGATCGGCGCGCATGGCGACGGGCTTCTCGGTGTCGTCCTCGCGTGCACCGATCGTGGCGAGCGCGGGCGCTTCCATCCCGACGAGAGCCGGTTCGATCGCGATGTCGTCACCATGCGCGGGCATCGCGAGCAGGGTGGTCGCCATGGGAACGGTGAGCAGCAGTCGAGCGAGGCCGTTGGAAGGCAGGTGTGGCGTCATGCGCGCAGCGTATCGCGCATCCAAGGGCGTCAATGGGTGAGGAGAAGAGCAGCGATCCCCGATCCGACCACGATCGCACCGCCGAGGATCGCCCCGATCCGCCATTGCCGACGCCGCGCCCTCGCACGGTCGACCCAGATGCGTCCGTCCGTCTCGCGCACGACGACGCCCGAGCGGATGAGCGGCGCGAGCGGCGGCTCGGTCAGTCCGAGCGTCGACGCCTTGCGGGCGCGTTCGGGGCTGTCGGCCTCGGCCTTGAGGAGCGTGCGCACCGGCCCCGGCTTCTGCAGCGCGATCGCGAGCATCATCAGCGGCCCGACGACGGCGCCGAGCGCGGTGAACGCGCCACCCACGCCACCGGAACCGGGCATCGGAAGAGGCATCCGCGCAGTATCCCGCGAATCAGCCTTCCGTGCCGAGCACGTCGCGGCCCTCGATCCCGTCGAGCGTGAGGATGTGGAAGCTCGTCTTGACGAGGAAGTCGTAGCTCTGCCCGCCGTAGTAGCCCTCCGAGCCGAACGGCGTGCCGCGCGACCAGAGCAGCCCGGCCCGCTGCTCGGCCTGCATGGCACGCTGGCAACCGACGAGCTCAACGTGTCCGTCGAAGAAGAGGCTCGCCGGAGCCGAGTTGTAGCCGTGATTGAAGAACCAGGGCGTCGCGTTGCCGGCGAAGTTCGGGTTCGTCGGCTGGTCGGGCCGGTTCTGCAGCCAGCTGTGCTCGATCATCCGGGTCTTGAGCGACGGATAGCGGCATTGCGAGATCGGCGGGCTGCGGAAGCCGCCCGGCAGGCTGTTCGGATGCCGGAAGCCGCCGGCATCGGAGGTGTCGTCACCGCGGGCAAACACGCGCGGGTGGAACATCGCCGCAGGCGACCAGCAGTACGAACTGTCCTCGTAGTGCACGCCGTCGTACGTGAACTGCGCGGGGCTCGTGAAGTACTTCGAGATGTTCGCGAGCGGCACCTCATCCTTGGGCGCGTACAGCGCCGGGTCGTAGAAGCGGCCGTTGACGTACTCGCAGAAGCTCTTGACGCCGGGCATCCGGAAGCTGCCGAAGTTACTCCCGCCGCCGGGATTCGCTGCGGTGCCGAACTGCATCGGGAGATAGACCGACCAGTTGTAGCACGCTTCGGGCCATCCAAACTCGGCACACTTGCCGCTCGAGCCGATGAAGTAGCCCCACATTCCAAAGCTGTCCCAGCCGATCAGTTGCTGCGGGGGACATGCGATCTGCTGGAGATACTGCGCGCAGTTGCCGCCAGCGAGCCCCACGTCGTCGGGCGTGACGGTGTACTGACGGTCGTGCCAGTCGGCCGCGTACGACTCGTTCGCGGCACCGAGACCGCGCAGGTTCGAGATCGATTGCGTGGTCCGTGCCTTGTCGCGACCTTTCTGGACCGCGGGAAGCAAGAGCGCGATGAGGAGCGCGACGATCGACACCACGACGAGCAACTCGACGATGGTGAAGCCTGCCCCCGGTCGAGCGTTCGGTCGAGCGTTCGGGCGAGCGAAGAGGGCGGCAAATCCTGACAGCGTGGGTGCGCGTTCCATGGATGGCTCCGCGTGCGATCCGATGCGGCGCGCGGCGGAAGCGGTTCCTTCACGAGAACCAAACGCGACCTGCATCGTTTCTCAACGGGAGGATCGGGCGCGATCCGTGCCTTAACACACAAAAACACGTCGCAACATGGAAGTCGCCCATGTTCAGGCCGCTCGTGGGGTGGATGCCGGATTCCCCGCGCAGGAGCTGCGGCTCAACCCTCCGCGCCGAGCACGTCGCGACCCTCGATGCCGTCGAGGGTCAGGATGTGGAAGCTCGTCCGCACGAGGAAGTCGTAGCTCTGGCCGCCG
>JAJTGL010000043.1 GCA_021297795.1 Planctomycetaceae bacterium | reverse complement strand
GAGAAGGACTACGAGTGCGGCTGCGGCAAGTACAAGGGCACGAAGTACAAGGGCATCATCTGCGACCGCTGCGGCGTCAAGGTCACGCACAGCCGCGTGCGCCGCAAGCGCATGGGCCACATCAACCTGGCCGCGCCGATCGTGCACATCTGGTTCTTCAAGGCGATGCCCTCGCGCCTCGGCAACCTGCTGGCGATGAAGACGTCGGACCTCGAGAAGATCATCTACTTCCAGGACTACGTCGTCACCGACCCGGGCCAGACCGAGCTCGAGCACAAGCAGGTCCTCACCGAGGACGAGTTCCGCCAGGCCGTCGACAAGTACGGCACCGCCTCGTTCACGGCGATGATGGGTGCGGACGCGATCCGCGAGCTCCTCCAGCAGCTCGACCTCGAGAGCCTCTCGAAGGAGATCCGCGAGGACCTCGGCAACACCAAGTCGAAGCAGAAGCAGAAGGACCTCTCGAAGCGCCTGAAGATCGTCGAGCAGATCCGCGGCTCGCAGAACGAGCCGAAGTGGATGGTCCTCGACGTGATCCCCGTGATCCCGCCGGACCTGCGCCCGCTCGTCCTCCTCGAGAGCGGCAACTTCGCGACCAGCGATCTCAACGATCTCTACCGCCGCATCATCAACCGCAACAACCGCCTCAAGAAGCTCATGGACCTCAATGCGCCCGAGGTCATCGTGCGCAACGAGAAGCGCATGCTGCAGCAGGCGGTCGATGCGTTGTTCGACAACGGCCGCTGCCGCCGTCCGGTGCTCGGCTCGTCGAACCGTCCGCTCAAGTCGATCACCGACATGATCAAGGGCAAGCAGGGTCGCTTCCGCGAGAACCTGCTCGGCAAGCGCGTCGACTACTCGGCGCGTTCGGTCATCGTCGTCGGTCCCGAGCTCAAGATCTGGCAGTGCGGTCTTCCGAAGAAGATTGCGCTCGAGCTCTACCAGCCGTTCATCATCCGCAAGCTCAAGGAGCACGGCCTCGCCGACACGATCAAGAGCGCCAAGCGCATGCTCGAGCGCCGCGATCCCGAGGTGTGGGACATCCTCGAGCAGGTGATCCAGAACCACCCGGTCATGCTGAACCGCGCGCCGACCCTGCACCGCATGGGCATCCAGGCGTTCGAGCCGGTGCTCGTCGAGGGCAACGCGATCAAGATCCACCCGCTCGTCTGCACGGGCTACAACGCCGACTTCGACGGTGACCAGATGGCGGTCCACCTGCCGCTGTCCGTCGAGGCGCAGACCGAGACGCACGTGCTGATGATGTCGACGCACAACATCTTCAGCCCGGCGAACGGAAACCCGATCGTCAGCCCGTCGCAGGACATCATCATGGGCGTCTACTTCCTGACGTGCGCCCACGGCGACGCCCTGAAGACGAAGCCCCGCCGCTTCAAGGATCTCGAGGAGGCTCTGCTCTCCTTCAACCTCCCGCACGGCGATCCGCGTCGCATCTCGTTCCACGATCCGATCGAGGTCCGTCTCGCGCGCTTCGGCGAGGTCGTCAGCGACCAGAAGAAGGCCGCGGAGCCGATGCCGGCCAACCGCCGCATCGAGACCACCCTGGGTCGACTCCTGTTCAGCGAGATCCTTCCCGACGGGATGCCGTTCTACAACTGCGCCCTCGGCAAGAAGGGCGCCGCGCGCGTCATCGACGACACCTTCGCCCGCAAGGGCAAGGCGGCGACGATCGACCTGCTCGACGCCATGAAGCAGCTCGGCTTCCGCTACTCGACGGTGTCGGGCCTCTCCTTCGCGATCACGGACCTCCGCGTCCCGGCCGAGAAGAAGGCGCTCCTCGACGCCACCCAGAAGAAGGTCGACCGCGTCGAGAAGGCCTACCAGGCCGGCGCGATCACCGAGCGCGAGCGGCACAACCAGCTGCTCGACCTCTGGCAGCAGTGCCGCGCGGAAGTCACCGCGAAGCTCGTCGACGCCCTCAAGAAGGACCGTCGCGACGGGAACGGCGCCGAGACCTCCATCGAGAAGGTCGAGGGCGCGAAGTACCTGAACCCGGTGTATCTCTTCTCCGACTCGGGCGCCCGCGGTAACGTCAGCCAGATGCAGCAGCTCGCCGGCATGCGCGGCCTCATGGCCAAGCCGAGCGGCGAGATCATCGAGACGCCGATCCGCGCGAACTTCCGCGAGGGTCTGTCGATGCTCGAGTACTTCTCCTCGACGCACGGCGCCCGCAAGGGTCTCGCCGACACCGCACTCAAGACCGCCGACTCGGGCTACCTCACGCGCAAGCTCTGCGACGTGGCGCAGTCGGTCGTCGTCCTCGAGGACGACTGCGGCGTGCCAAGCGGCATCCCGAAGAAGGCGATCTACAAGGGCGAGGAAGTCGACGTTCCGCTCCGCGACATCGTGCGCGGCCGCACCAGCGTCGAGACGATCATCAACCCGATCACCGACGAGGTCATCGTCAAGCGCAACGAGGTCATCACCGACGACATCGCGCGCAAGATCGAGGACCTCGGCCTCACCAGCGTGTACGTCCGCTCGCCGCTCACCTGCCAGACGGCGCGCGGCATCTGCGCGAAGTGCTACGGCCAGGACATGTCGACGGGCAAGCCCGTCGAGATCGGCATGGCGGTCGGCATCATCGCAGCCCAGTCGATCGGCGAGCCGGGCACGCAGCTCACGATGCGCACGTTCCACACGGGCGGCATCGCGGCGCGCGGCATTCTCGACAACACCTTCAAGTCGGCGTTCGGCGGAACCATCGTCCTGCGCGACTGCATGGAGGTCGAGGTCGCCCACGAGGACGGTACGAAGACGATCGTGGCCCTCAAGCGCAACGGCGAGATCGTCGTCAACGACGCCCACGGTCGCGAGCTCGAGAAGTTCAAGGTCCCCTACGGCGCGCAGCTCTTCGCGAAGACCGGCGACAACGTCAAGAAGGGCGCGGTGCTCTGCGAGTGGCAGCCGCACGCGACCCCCATCCTTGCGGAGAAGTCGGGCATCGTGCGCTTCAAGGACCTCGTCGAGGACGTCACCTTCCGCATGGACACCAAGAAGGGTGCCGGCGAGACGGCCGAGATGATCGTCATCGAGCACACCGGTGAGAAGCATCCGCAGATCACCGTCGAGGACGACAACGGCAACATCCTCGACTTCCACCACCTGCCCGCGAAGGCGCGCATCGAGGTGAAGGATGGCCAGCGCATCGCGCAGGGCCAGATGCTCGCCCGTCAGCCGAAGGAAGCCGCGCGTTCCGCCGACATCGTCGGTGGTCTCCCGCGCGTCACCGAGATCTTCGAGGCGCGCATCCCGAAGGACCCGGCCGTCATGGCCGAGATCTCCGGCCGCGTCGAGCTCCACTCGGACAAGCGCAAGGGCAAGATGACGATCCGCGTCGTCAGCGACGCCGGCCTCGAGCACGATCACCACGTGCCGCAGGGCAAGGCGCTCCTCGTCCACACGGGCGACCGCGTGGAGGCGGGCGACGCGCTCACCGAAGGGCCGCACATCCCGGCGGACATCCTCCGCATCAAGGGTGAGGACGCGCTCTACGTCTACATGCTCGACGAGGTGCAGAACGTGTACCGCGCCCAGGGCGTGCCGATCTCCGACAAGCACATCGAGGTCATTCTCCGCCAGATGCTGTCGAAGGTGCGCGTCTCGAATCAGGGCGACACGGACCTGCTGCCGAACGAGGTCGTCGACAAGTTCGTCTTCCGCGACGTCAACGACGCGCTCGCGCGCAAGATGCGCATCGAGGACGCGGGCGGCACCGCGCTCCCTGTGGGTGCGCTGGTCGACAAGGACGAGATCCGCGAGGCGAACGCCCTCGCCGAGACCGAGGGCAAGGGCCCGTGCAAGACGAAGAAGCCGCGTCCCGCGACCGCGAAGACGCTGCTCCTCGGCATCACGAAGGCCTCGCTCCAGGCCGAGAGCTTCCTCTCGGGCGCGAGCTTCCAGGAGACCACCAAGGTGCTCACCGAGGCTGCGCTCAAGGGCGCGGTCGACGAGCTCCTCGGCCTCAAGGAGAACGTGCTCCTCGGACACCTCATCCCGGCCGGCACCGGCTTCGAGGCCTACTCGAAGGCGAAGGTCAAGCGCCTGGTCGACGTCGCCGAGTTCGACGACGAAGCGCAGGCCGCGATGTTCGACGCCGCGGCGTTCGAGGCCGAGCAGCTCGGCGCGGAGCGTCCGACCGCGGGTCCGATGACCACCGTGAAGGATCGCCTTGCGAGCCAGGCCTCCGGCCAGGATTCGGTCGCGACCGAGACGCTTCCCGAGGGTCTCTGACGCACCGAGGTCCTCCGATCGGTCCTGAATGGATCGATTCACAGCCCCGCGGTTGGAACGCACAACCCGTCACGACACGCGGCCCGGCGAAAGCCGGGCCGCGTTCTTGTTGTCGACGACGTGTGCGGGTCGCGGATCGCCGCGGCGATGCGCGCGAACCGATTCAGCCCTGCTGCCGCTGGAAGTAGATCTCTTCCATCGGCTGGACGATCACGAACCCCTGCCCCTCGAACCGCATCTGCAGCGACTCTCCGCTGCCGCGTCCGAGGAACGTGCCGAGGCTGGCGTCGAGATTCAGCGTGGGCGAGAGCGAGCCGCTCCAAGCGACCGTGGCGTTCGGATCGGTGAAGACCGGGTGGCCCGGCCGAACCTCGAGTGCGAGCGGATCGAAGTGCGTGGTGATCGCGAGCATGCCGGTGCCGGTGAAGCGCAGGTTGAAGAGACCGCCCGAGAGCATCCCCACCATCTTGCGCATCATCTTGACGTCCCACTGGAGCGTCGGCTCGAACGCGAGCACGTCGTTCCCGTTCACGAAGATGTCGTCGCCCTGCAGGCCGAGGATCGTGATCTTCTTCGCGTCGTCCGCGAGATACACGCGCCCGGTTCCCTCCGCCTTCGTCAGCTGCGTCCCCTCGCCGGACACCGCGCGCTTCAGGAACTTGCCGAGCCCGTGCTCGAAGACACCCTCGCGCGTGAACTTCACGCCGCCGACGTACGCGACCATCGAGCCCGTCTTCGTCCAGACCGTGCCGCGCAGATTGACCTCGAGTAGCCGGTCGCTCTCGAGTTCGAAAAGCCCGTGTCCGCGATCCTGATTCCTTCGCGCATGGATGAACTCGGCGATCGAGTGTCGCAGCCCGGCGCCTGGCGGCATCGTTGGCGGCGCGGTCGGGGGCGTTGTCGGCGGTACGGGGGGATGGGGATGCATGGCGCGGATCCTACGACCACGTGCCAGCGTTGCCGAACAGAGATCGACGCGAAGATTCCCGTTTCAGCGGTCTCTTCCACCCGAGAGACCGATGGTGATCTCGACGAGCGGGTGCACCGGGCCGGTTCCCATGCCGGGACACGGCGTCCTCCGTCGCGTGTCCTCCCAGGTCGCCTGGCTCTCCACGACTTCAGGCCACCACGGCCACGTGCGGCACTGCGTGGGGCGAGCCTTGTAGATCTGGCAGACCGCCTTACCGGGGCGGGAGTCGCGGTCGAGGAAGACGCAGTCGTGCTTTCCGTCCCGCACCAGCTCCTTCAATGACCGACGCGCACCGATCCGCCGCGTGTACTGCTCGAGAAACCGCTCGGGCGGGAGCCCGACGGCCCGGGCCATCGCCTCGGCCTCGTCAGGGGTGAACCAGACGGCTCCGGGGCCGCCGGAGCAGCAGTTGCCGCACTGCGTGCATTCGAAGCGCAAGCCATCCGCGTACCAGGGACGTCCACCCTCGCCCACGGCACCGTCAGACCCACCTCCGTCAGTTGTCGACACCGCGGCCTCCGGGGTTGCTCGGCCCCTCGCGCGAGGGGCCGGTGCCACGATCGGTGCCACGATCGGGGCCACGATCGGGCTCACGATCCGACCCACGGCCGGGACCGGACGACCCTTCGCCTCCCGGCGAGCCGGGAGCCCCCCACGGCTCGATGGCGACCTCGTGCACCGCCGGACGTCGCCGCGACGGCGGCAGGTGCGACAGGGACGTCGGTCGGTCGTCGTAGGCCACGCGGTCCATCGTGTAGATCGACTCGAACACCCACTCGGCGTGGTCGACGAGGGCATCCTCAAGCAGTTCCTCGGCCTGTGCCAGGCTGCCTGCCGTCATCCAGACCGTGATGTAGGCGCCGCGGTCCGGCTCGCCATCGGCGCTCTGCACAAGCACGATCGCATGCCAGAGGGTCATGCCGAGATGCCGACCGGCCTCGTCGACGTTCGTCTCGCGATCGACGTTCAGTTCGAGCAGCCACTTCTCGCGGAGCACGAGCAGCAGTTCATCGATGTCCGGCGAGTGATCGTCGACCATCTCGAGGACATCGCGCGTGACGAGCCCCTCCTCGCCGGAGCCTCCATCGCCCATTCCCCCATCGACCTTCCCCGCATCACCCCGGCTGTCGGGGAGCTCCTCGTCCCACGTCGACGCAACCTCGGTCACGTGATGTTCCGCGAACATCTGCTCGACGGTGTCGCGCATCTCGACCGGAACGGAGATCAGGATGCCCTTCCAGCTGTCGACGAAGACGTCGATCCAGGGCTCCTCCGCGTTCGCGCCGACGCCGATGCTCACGTCCTCGAGCAGGACCTCCTCGTACTCGTACCACGTCCGGAGGAACTCGACGAGCGGCATCGGCTCCTCGGCGACGTACGTGTCGATCGTGCGGTACGCGTCCCGCGATCCGATCTCGACGACCGGCGTGACTTCGCGCGGAAGCAGGTTGAAGGCTGCATCGACGATCGGTCGAAGCCGTTCGTGACTCACGACCGCGTGGAAGACGTAGGTGTCCGGTTCCTCCTCGGTGCCCTCCTGGAAGCGCACCGTGTAGCCCTGTACCGGCTCCTTCAGCGAGGTCGCGGCAACCCCGAGCGGAAGCTTGTAGGAGCCGAGCGCCATGCGCTCGAGGCTTTCGGACAGTCGGAACTCGCGCATGCGGCCATCGTAGCCGATCGACCGCGCACATCTCCATCCGACGGCCGTTTCATCGCCGACTCGGCCGAAGTCCGTCGGACCGGAGCACTCGAATCAATCGCCGAGATAGGCCTCTCGGACGCGCGGATCGACGAGGAGCTTGTCCGCATCGTCCGAGAGCGTCACGCGACCGGTCTCGAGCACGTATCCGCGCTTCGAGAGCTTCAACGCGGCGCGCGCGTTCTGCTCGACGAGAAGGATGGTCAACCCCTCGCGGTTCAGTTCGCGCACCGCCTCGAAGATGCGCGCCACGAGCAGCGGCGCGATGCCCATCGAGGGCTCGTCCATCATCAGGAGCCGAGGCCGCGACATGATCGCCCGGCCGATCGCAAGCATCTGCTGCTCGCCACCCGAGAGCGTTCCGCCAAGCTGCGACGAGCGCGTCTTCAGGATGTCGAAGAGCTGGTACACATGCTCGAGATCCTTCGCGATCCCGGCCGGATCGTTGCGCGTGTACGCGCCCATCATCAGGTTCTCGAGCACCGTCATGCGCGGGAAGATCCGCCGGCCCTCGGGCACCTGCACGAGCCCCATCGGAACGAGCAGATCCGCGCGGACGCCGCTCCCCGCCTGCGCGATGCGCTTGCCCGCGAACCAGATCTCGCCCGCGCGCAGCGGAACGACACCCGAAGTGCACATCAGGGTGGTCGACTTGCCGGCACCGTTGCCGCCGATGAGCGAGACGATCTCGCCCTCGCGAACCTCGAGCGACACCTGGTGCAGCACCTCGACCGAGCCGTAGCCGGCGACGATGCCCTTCACTTCGAGAAGCGGCTGTGCGGAACTCATCCGAGTTCCTCCTTGCCGAGGTACGCCTCGATGCACTTGGGATCGTTCCTGATCTCGGTCGGCGTGCCCTCGGCGATCTTCTCGCCGTACTGGAGCACGTGGATCCGATCGGAGATGCCCATCACCACGCGCATGTGGTGCTCGATCAGGACGACCGTCGTGCCGTTGTCGCGGATCGCTCGGATCAACCGCATGAGATCGACCGTCTCGGTCGGGTTCATGCCGGCGGCCGGCTCGTCGAGCAGGATCACGTCGGGGCGCGACGCAAGCGCGCGCGCGATCTCGAGGCGACGCTGGTGGCCGTACGGGAGGTTGCCCGCCGCATCCTCGGCCTTCTCGCCGAGCCCGACGAACTGGAGCAGCTTCAGCGCCTCGGCACGCGCCTGTGCGCGTTCACGCAGGGCCGACGGAAGCGCGAGGAGCGACCCGATGAATCCGGTCGAGAGCCTGCGATCCATGCCGACCGTCACGTTCTCGACGAGCGAGAGCTCCGGGAAGAGCCGGATGTTCTGGAAGGTGCGCGCGACACCGGCGCTCGCGACGACGTCCGGCGTGCGGCGGGTGCGCGACCAGATGACCGCGCGTCCGCTCGCACCGACCGCGAAGCCGGCGATCATTGGGAGCCAGCTCCACGCAAGGCCGCCACCGAGGAGGGTCGTGATGAAGCGCCGAGCGGACTCGGTCCAGTCGAACGGGATGGGCGCGACCGCCGCGCCGTCCGCAGCGGCTGCGCGCGCCTGCTGCATCGCGAGCTGCTGGGCCGCCACCAGTTCCACGATCGAGGCGCTCCAGACGTCGTTGATCCGCAGCGCGATCGTCAGGAGGATCGCGGTCGCGAGACCCACGCCGAGGAAGCCCGCGATCACGCCGGCGGTGAGCTGCCGGCTGGGCACATGGCCCGAGACCAGCACGCGTCCCGCGGTCGGCTCGTAGACACCGGTGATGGCGTTGAACAGCGTGGTCTTCCCGGCGCCGGCAGGTACTTGTAGTTGTTCGGGCTCGAGAAGACGTTCGCGGTCGAACCGATGCCGGCGTCCTGCAGTTTGTCGGAGGCAAGCGGCAGCAGGACATCCGTGATCCCGAGCATGACCATCGCGCCCACGAGCACGCCAGTGATCGAGCCGATTCCGCCAACGATGACGATGCACAACGCGAGGATCGAGATCTCGAAGCCGTAGCTCGCGGGCTCGGCCGTCGATCCGAGGGCCGCCGCATAGAGGGCGCCCGACACCGCTGCGAGCGCGGAGCCCGCGGCGAAGGCCTTGAGCTTCGCCTTGTCGGGCTCGATACCCATGCAGCGCGCGGCAAGCTCGTCCTCGCGCACGGCGAACCACTGGCGGCCCATGCGGCTGAACTCGAGGTTTCGGCAGAGGTACACGACAACCACGAGGATCGCGAGGTACGCGTAGAACCAGAGGATCGCGCGATCGCTCGTCAGCCCGAACGGTGCGGGCAGCGGATTGATGCCCTTCGTCCCCTGCGTGACGACCTCGACGTTCTTCAGCGTTTCCTGGACGATCTCGCCGAAGCCGAGCGTCACGATCGCAAGATAGTCGCCGCGCAGACGGAGCGTCGGCGCGCCGAGCAGCGCACCCGCGAGCGCACCGATCAGCGCCGCGGCGACCAGCGCCGGCCAGAAGCCGATCTGGAACGGATAGTTCTCCCAGGTCAGGATCGCGAACGCGTAGGCGCCGATCGCCTGGAACGCCGCGATGCCGAGGTTCAGGAGCCCGGTCCAGCCGATGACGATGTTGAGGCCGATGGCGAGGATCGCGAAGACGACGACCGAGCGGCTTGCTCCGGCGAGCTGGAGCGACTCCATCCCGGCGGCGGGCAGCGCGAGATCGAGCAGCGGCACGAGCGCAAGCGCGCCGAGCGCGATCAGCTGGCCGCGGGCGAAGGATGCGAAGCGCGCCGCCATCAGACCTTCTCCCTCTGCTTGAGCCCGAGCAGACCGCTCGGACGGAACACGAGGATCAGGATGAGCACGCCGAACACGACCACGTTCGTCCACCGCGTCTCGATGTACTGGTCGCTCATCGCGCGGATCAGGCCGATCAGCACGCCGCCGAGCATCGCGCCGGGCAGGCTGCCGATCCCGCCGAGCACCGCCGCGGTGAACGCATCCATGCCCGCTCGGAAACCCATCTGCTGGTAGGTGATCGAGTTGTTGAAGACCGCGTACATCACCGACGCCGCGCCGGCGAGGAAGCCGCCGATCGCGAAGGTCGCGGAGATCACCCGGTCGGTGTCGATCCCCATCAGCCGCGCGGCCACGGGGTTCTGCGCGGTGGCGCGCATGCCGCGGCCGAGGCGCGTCTTCTTGACGAAGAGCGTGAGGCCCACCATGAGCGGGATCGTGATCGCGAAGATCGCGACGTCCTCGACGCGCAGCGCGATCGCGGAGTCCTCGCCGAGCAGGTTCGTCTGCCAGTCGAGGACGTCGGGGAAGTCCTTCGGCGCGGTCGCGGAGACCCCGTCGTTGAAGACCTCCATCGGAAGCCCTCCCCAGAACTGCGCGATGTTCACGAGGATGAAGCTGACGCCGATCGCCGCGACGAGCTGCGTGAGCTTCGATGCCCGCCGCAGCGGCTTGTAGACCACGCGGTCGATCGACATGTTGAGCGCGCCGCAGAAGACGCCGCTCGCGAGCACGAGGCCGACGAGCAGCATCCAGTTGGAGCTGTCGCCGAGCGTCGACGGATCGATGATCGCCGCCGCGCCGAGCGCGCCGATGATCGTGAGCGCGAGGAACCCGCCGAGCGTGAACACGTCGCCATGGGCGAAGTTGATCAGCTCCACGATGCCGTAGACCATCGTGTAACCGAGCGCCACCAGGGCGATGATCATCCCGTTCGACAGGCCGATGATGACCTGCTGGAAGAAGACTTCGGTCTCGGTCATCCTCTGGTGCTCGTCGCGCCGGCGGCCTGCGTCACTGGACGACCTTCACGGTCGTGAACTTGCCGTCCTTGACGGTGTTGACGCTCATCGTGCGGTTGGTGGTGTCGCCGTTCTCGTCGAAGCTCCAGACGCCGAGGGCGCCGGCGAAGTCCTTCGTCTTGCCGACTTCGGCGAGGACGCTCGCGCGGTCGAGCTTGCCGCCGGCCTTGTGGATCCGCTCCATCGCGGCCAGCACGACGTTCGCCGACTCGTACCCGTAGACCGCGTAGCCCTCGGGCTCGCCGCCGTAGGTCTTCTTGTAGTTCTCGTAGAAGTCCTTGCCCTTGCCCGTGAGCGCCTTCGCCTCGACGCCGCCGAAGGTGATGAAGCAGCGGCCCTCGAGCGCCTTGGCGCCCGCGGCCGAGATGAACGCCTCCTCGAAGCAGCCGTCCGGAACGAGCAGCTTCGCCTTGAGGCCGCTGGCGACGATGTCCTTCGCAAGCTGGCCGGCGTTCGTCTGGGTCGTGCCGCCGAAGTAGACGAGGTCCGCGCCCGACTGCTTGATCTTGGTCGCGAGGCTCTTGTAGTTCGAGGCCTTGTTGTCGATGCCGTCGAAGCCGACGATCTGGATGCCGAGGCCCTCGGCGCTCTTCTTGAAGACGTCGGCGATGCCCTTGCCGTAGAGCTCGCGATCATGGAGCACGTAGGCCTTGGTCGCGCCGAGTTCCTTGGCATAGTCGGCGGCGACCGAGCCCTGCACGTCGTCGGTCGGCACCACGCGGAAGTAGTTGATCTTGCCGCTCGGGCGATACACCGCGGGCTCGTTGGCCTCGCCGAAACCCGCCTTCGTAAGGCCCGGGTACGTGTTGCCGGGGCTGACCATCACGATGCCGGCCGAGTTGAGCTTCGGCATCGAGATCTTGGAGGCGCCCGAGTTGTAGGTACCGATGTACGCAAGGACGGCTTCGTCGGCGATCGCCTTGTCGGCGTTCGCGGCCTCGACGGCCGGATCCCAGTTGCCGCGCTGCGGGCTGGCGTCGTCCCAGTCCTCGTAGACGATCTCGACGTCGCCGATCTTGCCACCGCGCTCGGCGATCGCCATCTTGATGCCGTTCACCATGCTGGTCGTCTGCGCGTTGGCGCTGCCGGTTCGGGGCAGGCTCGAGACGATCTTGACGCTGTTGGCGTAGGCATCCGCCGGCGCGGCCGAGGCGGCGAGGCCGGGCAGCGCGAGGGCGAAGAGGCTGGCGGCGGCACGCAGGAGACGGTGGGAGGCGTGGTTCTTCATGGCTGCTTTCTCGAAAACTCGTCCGGGAATCCACCAGGGCGCCGGGCACGGATGCACGATGCTGCAGGCGGGAGTTGCGGACGGACCTCGCGGTCGCGGTTTGGGCTGCGGAGTCTACAGGAAACCGTTCCGGTAGGACGCCGTGTCGGGCTGCCCGGGAAGTGAGCGCGGGCTGGAGACGGACGGTTGCAAGGACACCCTCCCTCCGCCGCCGATTCCGGCCCGCGTTCGCTTTGCGCGCTATCGGTGCGCCGCGACGATCGCGTCGAGTTCCGCGTTCCCAAGTCGCTCGCCGGCGACGGCGCGCGCGAGGACGTCGGCTGCGATCGGCGCGGGATCACGGCCGAGAAACCGCCCGGCGACTTGACGGAGGTCCTCGGTGGTGCGCTCGACCAGGGCACGATCCTCGACGAGGGCCAGCGCGGCGCGCGCGATCGGTTCCGCGCCTCCGGCGTACGGCACGAACTCGGGCACGATCCGCCGACCAGCGACGATGTTCGGAAGCAGGAAATTCGGGCCCTTCAGAATCAATCCGGCGAACGTGGCCTCGAACCAGCTGGTGCGGTACACGCCGACCATCGGCTTCGCCTGCCGCGTGCAGTCGAGGCTCACCGTGCCCGACACCGCGATCGCAAGATCCGCCCAGCGGATCGCGCCCTCGATCGAGCCGTCGCGCCCCGCGACCCGGAGACTGATGCCCTGCGGGAGCGCGCCCCCGCAGGCGGTGATGAAGCGCTCCCCGTTGGCCTCGCTCGAAGCGAAGACGACCGCCTCTGCAGCCGCATGACGCGCACGGATGGCGGAGAAGGTCTCGGCGAGCAGCCGACCGTTCTTGCGGACCTCGCTCGATCGCGAACCAGGCAGCAGCACCACGCGCGGCCGCGAGGACGGCAGCTGCGCGGCCTCGAGGTCCGCGGCCTCGGCGTCGATCGGACGCACGAGCAGCGGGTGACCGACGAACTTCGCGACGGCGCCGCGCGAGCGGAACCACTCCTCTTCGAACGGAAGAAGGCAGAGAAGCACGTCGGAGAGTCGCCGCACCTTCCGGATGCGCCACGGCGCCCACGCCCACAGCTGCGGTGCCACCAGGTTGACCACCCGCGCGCCGAGCGGCTTGAGGCGCGCGCAGAGCGGGTAGTTGGCGCTCGGGCTGTCGACCGGCATGTGGACCGCGACCGGGTTGCGCCGCGCCCATGCCACGATGTCGTCGTGGAGGCGCTTCACCTCGAGCACCTTCGACACGCCGGCCAGGCCCATCACGCCGTCGTCGGCGGTTCGGCCAAGCATCGTGGCCCCGGCGGCCTCCATCTTCGGGCCGCCCCAGGCGACCGGTTCGATGTGGGGATAGCGCGCCCGGAGCTGCGCGATCACCGGAGCGGCGTGGGCGTCGCCCGACGGCTCCTGCGCGGTGAAGAGGACGATGCGGCGCGTGCTGGCCACGCGGGAAAGGTACCCGCTCGCCGTGCCGTTGGAGGGCGCCTGCGCCGCACCTTCCGCCAACGCGCAGCCCCTTCCCTCCCGCCGCCGCGCGGCCCGACCCGGTACCATGTCCGCCCCCATGCTCAAGCGCACCCACATGTGCGGCTCGCTTCGTTCGAGCCACGTCGGACAGACCGTCACCATCTCCGGTTGGATCAACACCTACCGCGACCAGGGGAAGGGCCTGATCTTCACCGACGTCCGCGACCGCGACGGACTCTGCCAGGTGGTCTTCGACCTCGAGCAGTCCCCCGCCGACCTCGTGTCGCTCGCGAAGACGCTCCGCCGCGAGTATGTCGTCGCGCTGACGGGCAAGGTGCGCATTCGCGCGGGCGGGTCCAACCCCAAGCTCGCGACCGGTGAGGTCGAGATCGTCGCCGAGAAGCTCGAGCTCCTCAACTCGGCCGAGCCCCCACCGATCCTCCCCGACGACCACGACGCCGAGAAGATCGGCGAGGAGACGCGCCTCAAGTACCGCTACATCGACCTCCGCCGTCCGCGCATGCAGCACATCCTGCGCACGCGCTCGCGGATCACGAAGTTCGCGCGCGACTACTTCAGCCAGAACGGCTTCCTCGAGATCGAGACGCCGCTCCTCATCAAGACGACGCCCGAGGGCGCGCGCGACTTCATCGTGCCGGCGCGCCTCCACCCGGGCAAGTGGTACGCGCTGCCGCAGAGCCCCCAGCTCTTCAAGCAGATCCTGATGGTGGCCGGCTGCGACCGCTACCTCCAGATCTGCAAGTGCCTCCGCGACGAGGATCCGCGCGCCGACCGCCAGGCCGAGTTCACGCAGATCGACCTCGAGATGAGCTTCGTCGAGCGCGAGGACGTCATGGACATGATGACGGGCTTCGCGCGCGGGCTCTGGAAGGAACTCTTCAACTACGACATCGGCGACGTGCCGCGCATGTCGTACTGGGAGGCGATGGAGCGGTTCGGCATCGACCGCCCCGACACGCGCTACGGGCTCGAGATCCGCGACGTCTCCGACATCGCGGCGAAGACCGAGTTCGGCGTCTTCAAGGACGCGCTCGCGAAGACGAAGGCCGGCCGCAAGGGCGTCGTGAAGGCGATCCGCGTGCCTGCGCCGAACGAGAAGCTCACCCGCAAGGTGCTCGACGGATACAGCGAGTTCGCGAAGACCTTCAAGGCGGGCGGCATCCCGTACACCAAGCTCGGCGCGAACGGCTTCGAGACGGGCATCGCGAAGTTCTGCGAGCCGGTGAAGGCAGAACTGGTGGCGCAGCTCGGCCTCGTGCCGGGTGACGTCGTCGTGTTCGCGGCCGATCACTACGACATCGCGACCAAGACGCTCGGAGAACTCCGGCAGAAGATCGCGCGCGACCTCGAGATCGTGCCCGAAGGCAAGTGGAACTTCCTCTGGGTCATCGACTTCCCGATGTTCGACTGGGACGACGACGGCAAGCGCTGGGTTGCGCTGCACCACCCGTTCACGAGCCCGAATCCCGACCAGTTCGGGATCCTCGGCAGCGATCCGGGCGGCTGCCTCTCGGCCGGCTACGACCTCGTCCTCAACGGCAGCGAGATCGCCGGCGGCTCGATCCGAATCCACGATCAGAAGGTGCAGGCGAAGGTGTTCGAGCTGATCGGCCTCACGCAGGAGGACGCGAAGATCAAGTTCGGCTTCCTGCTCGACGCACTCAAGTTCGGCGCGCCGCCGCACGGCGGCATCGCGTTCGGCCTCGACCGTCTCGTCATGCACATCGTGGGCACCGACAACATCCGCGACGTGATCGCGTTCCCGAAGACCCAGTCGGGCGCCGATCTCATGACCGAGGCGCCTGGCCCGGTCGATCCGGAGCAGTTGGTCGAGACGCACGTGAGAAGCGTCGTGCCGTGAGTTGAGCGCTCGCAACCTGCTTCGCAACTTGCTCGCTTTCGTCGGCGCCCCTCGGAGTCAATCCTCGGGGGCCGTGGTTGGAGCGCTCGCAACCTGCTTCGCAACTTGCTCGCCTTCGTCGGCGCCCCCCGCAGTCAATCCTCGGGGGCCGTGGTTGCAGCGCTCGCAACCGACGGGTTGCCGAGCGGCAGGCTCGGGTGGCCGCTTTCGCGAGTTCTGGCGTGAATCGCGGCGGGCCGACGAATGTCTTCCGGCGGCCCATGGCCGCCAGGTGTCACGAGCCCCGACGTCGCGCAGCGACGGAAGGGTCGTGGTCGCCTCGCGACACGAGCCACGAGGGACGGCGCGCCGAAGGAGCGCCGATCCTCGATGCGCGCCGTCGATTAGCATCCCGCCATGTCGACCTCCTCGAAGGGCGCGGCGCGCCAGACCGCCTTCCTCCTCGTCGCCCTCATCGCGGCGATCGCAACCGGTCAATGGCTGCACTCCCAAGGTGGTGAGATCTCGGGCTTCTGGAAGATCGCGGGCGACTACCTCCTCGTCCGGCCGCTGCAGATGCTCGTCATCCCGGTTGTCTTCCTGAGCGTCTGCTGCGGTATCGCATCGGTCGGCAAGCCCGCCACCCTTGGCCGCCTCGGCCTCGGTACCGTCGTCCTGTACGTCCTGAGCATGCTCATCGCGGCTTCGCTCGGCGCCGCGCTCATCGAGTGGTTCTCGCCGGGAGTCGGCGTGTCGCCCGAGACGCGAGACGCGCTCCTTCAGCAGGCCTCGCGCGACTTCACGTCCGACGCGACCCGCGCGCAGCGGATGCAGGAGGCGCAATCGACGGGTGTCGGCGGCGCATGGCTCAACATCCTTTCGCAGATCGTGCCGCGCAACCCGATCAAGGACATGGTCGAGGGTTCGACGATGGCCGCGATCTTCTCGGCGATCATGCTCGGACTCGGTCTCGCGGCCTCGGGCGACCGAGGCCGGCCGGCGCTCGAACTCTTCCAGTCGCTTCTCGAGGGCGTGATGAAGGTCATCGGGTGGATCCTCTGGATCATGCCGATCGGCCTCTTCTTCTTCGTCACCGGCGTCATCGCCGGGATCGGTCTGGAGAACATCGCGAAGCCCGTGCTCGGATACATGGCGGTCGCGCTCGGCGGCCTTGCGCTCCACGCCTTCATCATCCTGCCGATCTACTGCCAGGTCTTCGGCGGCGGAAACGGCTGGAAACTGCTGTGGAACCTGCGGCGCGTCTTCCTCACGGCGTTCTCGACGTCAAGTTCGAACGCCACACTCCCCGTCACGATCGACGCCTGCATCCGCGAAGGTGGCTGCTCGAGGCGCGCGACCAACTTCTGCGTTCCGCTCGGCGCCACGATGAACATGGACGGCACCGCGCTCTACGAAGCGGTGGTCGTGCTCTTCCTCTTCCAGCTCGTCGGCGTCGACCTCACGTTCGCGGAGATCTCGATCGTGGTGCTCACCAGCGTGCTCGCCGCGATCGGTGCCGCAGGCATCCCGAGCGCCGGACTCGTGACGATGGTGATCGTCATCTCGGCGGTCAACGCCACGATCGCCGGACGCGGCATCGAGCCCCTGCCCATCGCGGCGATCGGCGTCATCATCGGCGTCGATCGCATCGTCGACATGTCGCGCACCGTGGTGAACGTCTGGGGCGACTGCGTGGTCGCGAAGATCATGACGCGCGTGGCACCGGATCCGAGCTGAACGTCGATCGAGCGCCGCGGCGTCCGGCGACAACACGCATCGGGCCGCGATCGATCCGTGTGCCCGCAGACGGAGGCGAAGCCGCAGTCTGCGGAACGGATGATGCGAGCCGTCCATCCGTGCGGCGTCGAAGAGCCGACGCCTACGCACCGCGTTCCCGAGGCTTCACCCCGAGGCTTCACCCCGAGGCTTTACCCCCGGCGCTTCACCCCGGGGCACCCAGTTGGTCGTCGATCACACCAGAGCGAGCGAAAGCGAAGCGAGTCGCGAGCGCTCCATCACGTCGCGAGCGCTCCATCACGTCGCGAGCGCTCCATCACGTCGCGAGCGCTCGATCAATGCACGCCGTGCTCAGCCAGCCAACGCTCCGCGTCGATCGCGGCCTGGCAACCCATGCCGCTCGCCGTGATCGCCTGGCGGTAGTTCGCGTCCGCGACATCGCCGGCGGCAAACACGCCGTCGATGTTCGTCCGGCTCGAGCGGGTGCGCAGCATCACGTAGCCCTTGTCGTCGAGCTCGATACCCGTGCCCGCGAGGAACTTCGTCGCCGGCGAGTGTCCGATCGCGATGAAGAGCCCCTTCACCGGCAGCGTGCTGCGCTCCTTGGTGAGCACGTTCTCGAGCACGACTCCCTCGATGAACTCCTTGCCGAGCACGTCGACCACGACCGAGTTCCAGACGGCCTCGGCCTTCGGATTCTCGAGGATGCGAGCCTGCATCGCCTTCGACGCCCGGAACGAGTCGCGGCGGTGGATCACGTAGACCTTCGATGCGAACTTGGTGAGGTAGCTCGCCTCCTCCATCGCCGTGTCGCCGCCACCGACGACCGCGAGCGGCTGATCGCGGTACACGGGCAGCGCGCCGTCGCACACCGCGCAGGCGCTCACGCCGCCACCGTTCATCGCGAGGCGCAGTTCGTTCGGAAGACCGATCCAGTTCGCCGTCGCGCCGGTCGCGATCACGACCGCATGCGCACGGATCGTCTCACCCTCGCTCGTCTCGAGGACGAACGGCTTCTGGGTGAAGTCGCAGCGCACGACGTCGGCATGCGTGATGCGGGTGCCGAAGCGCTCGGCCTGCTCCTGGAAGAGCCGCATCATCTCGGGGCCGGAGACGCCGTGCGGGAAGCCCGGGTAGTTCTCGACCTCGGTGGTCAGCATCAGCTGGCCACCCGGAAGAACCGGCGCCGGATTGGCCGCGGGCACGCCGATCACCGCGCGGGGCGAGAGATTCGCACGCGCGCCGTAGATGCACGCGGTCCAGCCCGCCGGGCCCGACCCGATCACCACCAGCTTCTCGACCTGTCCGCCGCCAATCGCTGCGCTCATCGCTTCTCCAATCGTCGATCGACATCCATCGCACGCCCCGCCCCCATCGATGCACCGCACGGCGATGCATCACGACGCGGGGCGATCACTCGCCCTGTCCGCGCGAGATCGCGCGCAGCGGAGGCCACAGCACGAAGTCGTCCTGCACGCCGCCGGGCGCGTGGCGCGCGGCCTTGCCCGACTCGCCGTCGCCATTGCGCGCATAGAGCACGCAGCCGGTCGCCTCGACGAGGCCGAGTTCACCGTCGATCGGGCGCTTCGAGCTGCCGAGGTAGTCGAAGACCAGCTGACCGTACTCGCGGCTGTACGGATCGAAGTTGAATCGCTTCGGCATGAACTGCGCGTACGCCATCTCGATCTTGTCGGGCCACTTCTGGTACTGCGCGCGGTAGCCGCAGATTCCCGCGGAGATGACGGTGCCGCACACCTCGGCGGTGAGGCGGCGACGGAGCTCGAAGAGCGACTCGATGTCCTGCGCGACCAGGAGCACGGCCGCGTACTTCACGGGATTGGCGCGCGAGTGCTCGGTCGCCAGCGCCATCATCGCGTCGTACGGACGCATGCGCCAGCGGCGCCACCAGTCGTCGTAGATGTCGTTGAGCTTCTTCGTGCTCGCCTCGAGGCTGCCGTGGACCCCGGCGATCTTCGACCAGCGCTTCGATGCACCGAACGCCGTCAGCGGCTCGCTTTCCGACTGGAGCGACGCGAACAGCGGAGCGAACTTCTCGCCGTCGGGCTGGCCGGACGAATCGAACACGCTCTCGAGGATCGCCTCGCCGATCACGAGATCGCCCTCGGGCATGGCAAGGCGCTTGAGCCGCTCGTTGTCCTGCGGCTTGATGAACGGATACTCGCGCGTCCCGAGCTTCTGGAACGTCGCGGCGGGGATCTTCTCGCGGTACGTCCACATCATGTCGCGCTGCGCGCTCAGCGTGTCGCAGAGCATGAGCATCGTGCTCGACTTCTCGGCGAACGTGGTCGCGTCCGCCGCCTGCCGCAGCACGCGCGCCCATGCCACGCCGATCGCGAAGGCCTCGTCGAACTTCCCGGCCTCGCAGAGCCGGTACATGTCGGCCGACACGTACGCGCCGATCGTCTCGAGCGCCTTCAGGTACGGGAACTCCGCGCGCGCGACGCCGTCCTTCAGCGACACTTCGGCGATCAGTCCGCGCTCCACGAACTTCGCATCGACGCCGTCGGTGCCGTAGGGCACGCCGAGCACCTGGCAGTTCTGCACGTCGATGAGCGCCTTGCCCATGCCCGCGTTCGCCTCGGCCCACTTCGCGACGGCATCGAAGTTGTCCATGCCCGGCCAGATCGCGGTCTGGTTGAATTCCTCGCCGATCTCCACCGGCGGCTTGGTCAGGTCGAGGTAGGCGGTGAAGATGCGGGTCGCGCTCCGCGCCTGTTCGGACACGAGCGCCCACGGGGCGTTCAGCTCGCCGAGCATCTTGGCGCTGTCGTCGCGGGCTTGCGCCGGCGCCGAAAGGACCAACGGAGTCGCGGATGCGATGAGGAGGCCCGCGAGGATGGGGCCGGTGCGGCGCAGGAGAGTGCTGGAGGTGGTTCGCTCGGAGCGCATGGCGTTCACTTCGGGTTGAGGGCGGCTCCGGTCGGACCGGAGACGGCGTGGTGGCTCGATGGATTCTCGACGTGTCGCGATCGATCGCTGTCGGTGGCGTGGGTTTCGTCCGCTCCGGGCGGATCAACCGAACTTCCGACGGGCCGCGCAATCTAACAGGAATGCCCGGTACAGTTCCCTGCCCGCCCCCGCCCCCGACGACACCCGCATGACGCGCCCAAACCCCCGACTCCGCTGCCCCGACTCCGTCAACGTGCTCCTGCTCGGGACCGGAGGCCGCGAGCACGCCCTCGCATGGCGGCTCAAGAAGAGCAAGCGCCTCGGCACGCTGTGGGTGGAGGCGGATGCGAACGCCGGACTCCTCGAGATCGGGCGCGTCTGCCCAGAGCCCGTGTCCGACGTCTTCCGCCTGACGAGGTGGTGCGAGCGCGAGCAGATCTCGCTGGTCGTGATCGGACCGGAGGCCCCCCTCGCGGCCGACTACGCGACCAAGCTCGCCGACGGGCCGCGCCGCGTGGTGTTCGGACCATCCCGGGCGGGTGCGCAGCTCGAGTGGGACAAGGCCTTCGCGAAGCAGGTGATGCGCGCGGCAAGCGTGCCCACCGCCGACGGACGCACGTTCACCGATGCCGAGCAGGCGCTCGCGTACGTGGCGACGCGGGTGGACGGATGCGTCGTCAAGGCGACCGGCCTCTGTGCCGGCAAGGGCGTGATGGTGTGCAAGGACATTTCCGAGGCCCGACGCGCCGTCGAGGATTGCCTCGTGAAGAAGGTCTTCGGCGACGCCGGCACGACGATCCTCATCGAGGATCGGCTCGAGGGCCCCGAGGTCTCGGTGCTTGCGTTGTGCGACGGCCAGTCGTTCTGGATCCTCGATCCGGCGCAGGACCACAAGCGCGTGGGCGAGGGTGACACCGGTCCGAACACCGGCGGCATGGGAGCCTTCAGCCCGACGCCGAAGGCAACCGACGATCTCCTGCGCGTCGTGCAGCGTGACGTCCTGGTCCCCACGGTCGACGCCCTCAAGCGGATGGACATCCCCTTCCGCGGCGTCCTCTACGCAGGCCTGATGCTGACGCCCGCCGGTCCGAAGGTCCTCGAGTTCAACACGCGATTCGGCGACCCCGAGACCCAGCCGATCATGGCGCGCCTCAAGGGCGACCTCGTCGAACTGTGCTGGGCAACCGCCACGGGGCAGCTTGGCGAGGTCGATCTGACGTTCGACACCCGCGCTGCCTGCTGCGTGGTCGTGTGCTCGAAGGGTTATCCGGGCAGCTACCCGAAGGGGCTCGAGATCACCGGCCTCGACGAGGCGAAGGCGGTCGAGCGCGGCCCGGGTGAGGAGATCGTGATCTTCCACGCTGGCACCACCCGGAAGGGTGGGAAGCTCGTGACGAACGGCGGCCGCGTGCTCGGGGTCACCGCACTTGCCGAGACGGTCGAGCGCGCCAGCGCCCTCGCCTCGGAAGCCGCGTCGAAGATCCAGTTCGAGGGCGCCTTCTATCGTCGCGACATCGGGCGCTCGCTCGCCCGGGTCTGATGCCGATCCGATCCGGACCCTCGCGCGCCGTCCGACTGTCCAAAGACGGACCTCGTGGGGATTCCGATTCCCCGGACCCGCCCCCCGACGCATCCTGCGGAGAGTGTTATATTGCCCACTCGCCCCGAAGCGCCCCTTCGGTGCGGTGCTGTTTCCCAACCGGTCGCCCGGCAAGGCGGTCGGTGCCTCGTTCCGATCAGATCATGTCCGTCCTGCGACTGGTGCATTGCCACCGCAGCGCGGAGACCTCCGACAGGCTGCAATCAACCATGCCACAGAGCCTTCCCGCCGTGTCGAACGACTCTTCCCGCACGACCGCTTCCACCGGTCGCCTCTTCGGACCGAAGTCGCTGCTGAATGCGGCGCTCGCGACGATCATCGCGTCGCAACTCCTCGTCGACGCGCATGCGGCCGACGCGGCGCGTGCGAACCTGCACGGCAGTGTGGGTGCGCAAGCCGGCGGCGCGACCGTCGGCAAGATGCGTGCGAAGCGCGATCCGGTCGACGCGGTCACGCCGTCGTTCCTGCGCGGTGCGAAGATCACGCCCGACGTGCTCGATCTGCCGGGCACCTTCGTCGTGAAGTTCCGCGACAGCGCGCGCGTGCGCGCCGAATCGAATCGCACGATCGGCGGGTTCGAACCGACCTCCGCGCATGCGCTCGTCAGCCTCGGCGGCGAGGACATCGAGGATGCGGTCAACACGATCGCGGCGTTCGGCGGAACGGTCCGTCAGTGGATCAACGTTCCCGAGGCGCGCCTCGAGGCGCTGCGCCAGCGCGCGCGCGAGCACAGCGGCTTCGAGTCGGCGGACCTCGCGTCGATGATCCTCGTCGAGGGCGTGAGCGAGTCGAACCTCTTCGCGGCGGCCCGCGCGATCAACGCGCTCGACGAGGTCGAGTACGTCTCGATCCTCCGCTGGCAGTTCTCGCAGCAGTGCGGTGATCCGACCAGCAACCAGTTCTGCAACATTCCGAGCCCGCAGTGCTCCTCGAACCCGAGCCAGCAGCCCGGCTCGAACCCGGTCCAGCGCTCCGACTGCAACCCCGATCCGGGCGGCGAGAACTCGCTCTTCGGTTGCCAGGACGGAGGCTGCTGCGCACAGGTCAGCGAGATCGACCCGACCTGCAACGAGGATGTCGGCTCCGGTTGGGACTACATCTGCGCGGGCATCGCGAACCTCATCTGCGCAAACGGCAATCCGCCGCCGCCGGCCGCACCACGCCAGTACGACCCCTGCTTCTTCAGCGCGACGGGTCTCGGCAACATCAATCCCGTCTTCTTCGATCTGTTCGACAGCCTGCAGGCCGGCGACTGCTTCGTGCCGCACGGCGGCAAGGGCTGCGACCAGCCAGTCTGCTGCAACGACATCTGCCTCTTCGATCCGGGCTGCTGCTACGACGTGTGGGACCTCACCTGCGCCACGCTCGCCGCGTCCGGCTCGTTCTCAAGTTGCACGTCGCTGACCACTCCGCAAGATGCCCCCACGCCGGACTTCACACCGCAGGTCACGCAGACCGGTGTCCAGGGCTTTCAGTTCTACACGCAGTCGCGCAACCGCGCGGCGAATCTCGTGCCGATCGCCGGCGTGCCCGGCAAGGTGTGGTCGGGTGCAAGCCTCGTGTCGAACTTCAACGGCATGCTCGGCTACACGGGCAACGGCTTCGGTATCGCCGACCTCAACAACTTCCAGAACTTCATGTGGGAGAACTACCAGGGTGGCGCGCCCGGTACGAATCCGTTCGTGAACGGCAACGAGGTCAACATCGCGGTCGTCGACACCGCGGCCTTCATCGGCCACGAGGACTTCATCCTCTCTGGGCCTGCGTCGGACCCGGCACAGCCGTGGGCCGGACCGCTCCTCGCGACCCCGCAGGTCATCATCGAGGAAGGTGTCACCCAGATCCTCGCGAATGACGTGACGCTCAACGTGTCGCACGGCACCAACGTGCTCGGCGTGATCGCCGCCGCCAACAACGGTTTCGGCATCACCGGTCTCGCGCACGGCGCGCAGACCTACTTCTACCCCTCGGTGAGCGTCGAGGAGGGCTACCGCGGCCAGACCGCGGTGGTGAAGGCGCTGGAAGAGCTCGACGGCGGCGACATCCTCTGCCTGCCGTGGGGCCTCACCGCCGGCGCACCTTCGGTCGCACAGTTCCAGCCGCTCAGCTCCGACGAGGCCTTCTCGCAGATCCTCGCGCTCGCAACGGGCCTCGGCATCATGCCGGTCCTCGCCGCCGGCAACAGCGGTGGTGAGATCGACGGCCTCGGCATCGCGCCCGATGTCACCATCGTCGGCGCCTGCACCCCGGGCAACCTCGTCGAGGGTACCCTTGCCGGAGGCGGCCGACTTGCGCCGATCAACCAGCTTGTCGGCTGCGAGGCGAACCTGAACAGCGTCGTCATCGAGCCCGCCCGCCTCCTCACCTCGAACTTCACCGCCGAAGAGCCCGAGACCCAGGACGACTTCGTGCACGTCATGGGCTGGGGTCAGGACGTCATGACGACGGGATCCTCGGTCTTCCCGAACATCAGCGTCTCGCCGGATGCCGAGGTTCGCCTCTGGCTCGGAACCAACGGCGCCCCGCCGCCGACGAACGGCCCGTCGAACCTCCAGGTGAACCGTCTTCGCGAGTACACGCAGGACTTCGGCGGCACCTCGGCCGCTGCGGCGATGATCGCCGCGGTCGCCGCGAACGTTCAGGGCGCCGCCAAGCAGTTCTACGGCCTGCCGCTCACCCCGGCGCAGGTGCGCGACCTGATGCGCTTCGGCAACAACTTCACGCAGTGCCCGAATCCGGCCGGCGACATCGGCGGCTACCCGAACCTCGCCGCTCTTGGACCGGCGATCCTCACGACCGACTTCTGGGATGGCAACCAGACGAACATGATCGTCCACACCGGAAGCCAGCTGCTCGGATACGCCTGGAACAACTTCCAGATCCGCGCCGCCGACCAGAACTACCTCCGCATCGCCGCCCAGCGCCGCGACGCGGGCACGACGGTCGCGGGCCTCAGCTACCTGACCACCGGCTTCACCACCGACGTGCAGGCCACCGTCGAGGTCGACCTGCTCTCGCCGCAGTCTGAGGTCGAGAGCATCGGCGTCAGCACGATCTCGCGTGCGACGCGCAACTTCGTCCTCATCGGCATGTTCGTGAAGAACTACGAGACCGGGCGCTACGAGATGCTCGGCATCGACTTCATCACTCCGGTTCCGAACCTCTACGGCTTCGACCTCCCGGATCTCGGCAACTACACGCCGTACATCCAGCCGGGCACCAACAACATCGAGGCGCGCGTCTGGACGTGCGGACTGGGTGCCGTCGGACGCCACCAGGTCTGGCACGACCTGATCGAGGTCCGCTACAACCAGCCGTTCATCCCGCTCCCGTGATTCCGAAGGGCACGTCCCCGAAATCCGATCCTCCGATCGACGCCCGGTCAACTCTGCATCCTCGCCGGACTCCGGCATCCTCCGAACGCTGAAACCCGTATGAACCTTTCGACCCTCTCCTTCGGTTCGATCCTCGCCGTGGCGATCTCGGCAGTGGGCGCCTTCGCTCCCGCTCTCGAGCGCTCGGCCGTGGCACAGACGCCCGCGCCGACCGCGTTCACCGCGAGCGACAACGACACCACCATCGTCAACCCGACGAACCCGGTTCCGGCCGGCCAGGCGAGCCGAGGCATCCAGCTCCGCTGGACTGTCCCGACCACGCAGCCAACCAGCTATCGCATCTTCCGCAAGCGCATCTACTTGCCGCCGCCGATGGGTCAGCAGCCGTGGATCACGGTGACCACCGTGACCGCTGCCGCGGCACTCGTCGTGCCGGGGTCGCCGAACGAGCGCTTCTTCAACGACTTCGGCGCCGCACTGCCAGCCAACGAGCCACTCAGCCCCGGCCTGTCGTATCAGTACGCGATCGGCGGCCTGACCGGTACCACCCTCTCGACGCTTCTCTTCGACGTTGGTTCGGTTTCCTTCGGTCCGCCGACGATCAACGGTTCGGGCCAGACCTCGACGTGGAACTCGACGGCCACTCCGGCCGTCTCGCCGACCCTTGTCACGCCAGCGACCACCCCGTACCCCGATCGCGTGCTCCTCACCTTTGCGACCGCTCCGGGCGCGAGCCAGACGTACGTCGAGCGTCGCGTGTTCACCACCGACCCCACTGCGCCGTTCTTCCCGCTTGCGACCGTGGTCGTCGGCTACAACTTCTACGACGACTCCAGCGCGATCTCGCAGGTGATGTATCAGTACCGACTTCGCTCCTTCAGCGCGACGTTTGGCCTGAGCGGCTACAGCCCGGCCATCACGAGCTGCAAGCTCAGCGCTCCTCCGATCCAGAGCGCAAGCGACGCCGAGTTCGCCGACAAGGTTGTCCTCACGTGGGATTCGCCGTCGGATTGGCTCGTCGATGGCTTCAAGGTCTTCCGCAAGAAGTCGGGCGACTACTCGAGCACCGCGTGGGTCGACCTCACCCCGACGCCGCTCGCATCCTCGGTGCTTTCGTTCGACGACTCGATCACGAACCCCGACGCCACCAAGCGCATCGTCCCGGGCCAGGTCTACGACTATGCCGTGACCGGCCTCTGGAACTCGGCGCCGACGGGCGTGACCGCCACGCCCACCGTGGTGATGTCGTCGCAGCGCGGACTGCCCAACATCGGCATGCTCGTGGTGCCGCCGGCGACCGGCCTGACGGCGTCGACCACGCTTGCGGGCTACATCGATGTGCAGTGGACTGCTCCGGTGGGCGCCGCTCCCTCGATCTCCTATCAGATCCAGCGCCGCGTGGCGGGCGACAAGACCGCCGTCTTCCGCACCATCCGCACGCAGCAGAACACGCGCTTCCAGGACAGCTCGGCATCGATCGACGTCGAGTACGAGTATCAGGTCATCACGGTCGCGACGAACGGCGTGACGTCGGTGCCGAGCAACACCGCCACCGGCATCCGCATCACCACCCCGCAGACGCCGGACGAGCCCTGATCGCAACCGCGCAAAGGGTGAAGCAACCCGTATCCTCCAGCCGCCCCGCATCCGCGGGGCGGCTTTCTTTCGTTCCGGGACTTCTTCCGTGGAGCCCGCCCTTCAGGGCAATGCAGACCTTCTGATCTTTCAGGTATTTCTGAAAGTTCGATGGCGCGGCGCAACGGGGCGCGCTAGATTGCACGCGTGACCCGTCGTCCGCCACTCACCTCCCGCCTCGCGTCGCGCGCCGCCGCCGCGGCCGCACGGCTGACGGGAACCGGGAAGAAGTCGCAGGCGACGGACGAGGCGGAACCCGAGCCGAGGCGCGCCGAGAGCGGCACCTCCGAAGCAGCGTCCGACGAGGTCGTCGCCGCGCAGGATCGGTTCATCGCCTTCTGGGGCGAGATGGGCACCCGCTGGGGCGTGCAGCGATCGATGGCGGAAGTCCACGCCCTCCTCTTCATCGCCGGTGAGCCGCTCGCCGCCGAGGACATCATGGAGCGACTCGCGATCTCGCGTGGCAACGTCTCCATGACGCTGAAGCAACTCGTCGAGTGGGGTCTCGTCCAGCGCGTCAAGCCGCGCGCGAAGGCCGGCGAGAAGTCCGAGCGCCGCGAGTATCACCAGGCCGAGCAGGACGTCTGGAAGCTCTTCTACACGATCCTCCGCGCGCGCAAGCGGCGCGAGTTCGACCCGCTGATCGAGGAACTTGGTGGCTGTCGCGTTGCCGATCGCGCCGCGCGCCGTTCCGACCGCGCCCGGTCGCACGACCGCAAGATCGACGAGTTGCTTGAGCTGTGCGTGATGTTCGACGGACTCGCCAACGCCATCTCGAAGTCCGGCAAGGGGATCGAGCGCGCGACGAAGGTGCTCTCGAAGGTGTTGGGAGGCCTCCCATGACACCGCCCCCCGTCGCCTCGCCGAGCCTCGAGCGCGCGCCCTCGGTAGCCGCTGCTTCGAGCAATCCGTCCTGCTCTGCCCGGACGACACCGCGCGCCCGCGCCGCGGAACGACCCACGACGGTCGCCCAGGTGCTCGAGTGCGCCTGGTGCGTGGGCCGCGGCGGCGAGCTCGTGCTTTGGCTTGCGCTTCCGGTCGAACACGGGGCGCGAGCGATCGGCGAACTGTCGTTCAGCCCTGCTTCCGCGTCCACAGAGCATCCAGCGATCGCGACGCGTGAGACGCTTGTTTCGGGCATCCGGCGCGAGTGGCGGGTCGAGGCGCGGAAGATCGGCGAGGGCGAGTACGAGCTCCTGCTCTCCGAGACCGATGCACCGAACGCGACGCGCGTCGAGGCGACGCTCGCGACGATGGTGCGCGCGCATGCGAACGCCAGCGATGCGATGGTGGACCGCGCCGTCGCTGAGACGGCTCCCGTGCTTGTCCTGACCTCGCTGCCCTCCGCGATCGGGCTCCGCGGTGGTACCTACGTCCTCCGACGTTCGCTTCTCACGGCGCAGGGTTGACGCTGCACACCGTCCGCGGCGAGGCCGCGAATCCGCGTCCAGCGCACGCGCGTGCATCCTCGTCCGCTGTGGTCGCGCTCACGGGAACTTGGACGGCGTCTTGCGCTGCTTCTCGATCGCGACGATCGTGTTGGTCTCGCCTCTCACCTCGCCGACGACGTGCGCGTGCAGCTCGTAGAGCGACTGCTTTGCTGCGGCGATTTCCTCACCCGCCCGCTCGCCCTTGATCGCGAGCATGACGCCGCCGATCCG
>JAJTGL010000042.1 GCA_021297795.1 Planctomycetaceae bacterium | reverse complement strand
CTGCGAGCGCGGCCGAGCGACGCCTCGATCGCCAAGAGCGCCCCGAGAAGCGCGCGCGGCGCAAGCGATGTCTCGATGAGGACGGCGGCGTTGAGGTAGCGAGGCTGATCGGGCGGGCCGACCGGCGCCGTGTCGAAGGTGTGCGACGCGGCGACGAGCGTGGTGCCCGGGAGGCCCTCGATGCGCGCGACCGCCTCGCGCATCGTCGCGAGGCGATCGCCGAGATTCGCGCCAAGCGCGACGATCGCGTGTTCACGCACGCTCGACACGCACAGCCTCCCCCTCGCTCCAGAGAAGCGACCGCGCGCCCTCGCCCAGGAGCAGGAAGCGCGTGCACGCCAGCGCAAGATGCGCGGTGCGTCGGCGCACGGTGGTGCGATCGCCGGGGAAGTGAAAGCGCCGGCTGAAGACGTCGCCATCGCGCCGCGCCACTGCGACGTACACCGTGCCGACGGGCTTCGCCTCGCTTCCGCCGCCCGGCCCGGCGACGCCGGTGGTTGCGATCGCAAGGTCGGTCTCGAACCGCGCGAGTGCGCCGCGCGCCATCGCGATCGCGGTCTCGTGGCTCACCGCGCCGTGCGCTTCGATCGTCGCCGCTGGGACGCCGAGATCGACGATCTTGCGCTCGTTCGCATAGGTGACGGCGCCGCCCACATACCAGGCGCTTGAACCGGCGACATCGGTGATGAACGAGCCAAGCATGCCGCCCGTGCAGCTCTCCGCGGTCGAGATCGTGAGTTTGCGCTCGGCGAGCATGCGGCCGACGACCGACGCGAGCGGCTCGCCGTCGCGGCCGTAGACCACGCTTCCCGCGCGCGAAAGACACTGCGCGACGGTTTCCTCGAGTGCGCGGCGCGCCACGTCGGGTGCACCCGTCGCGCGCACGCGGATCGAGACGATGCCGTCGCTTGCGGTCGTACCGACCGACGGCTCGCGCCCACGCACCATCAGTTCGCCGAGGAGTTCCGCAAGCGCACTTTCACCGAGGCCGATCGAATGCAGCGCCGCGGTCGCCACCACGTTCGCATCGTCGCGAAGGCCGGGCGCGACAAGGTTGTCGAACATCGGCTTCATCTCGTTCGGCGGCCCGGGCAGACAGTAGATGCGGCACGCCCCCGCTTCGGCCGCGATCCCCGGCGCGGTGCCGTGCGGGTTCGCGAGGAGCCGTGCCGCCGGCGGACGCATCGCCTGACGAAGGTTCGACGCGGGCATCGGGCGCCCCCGCCTCTCGAACCAGCCGCGCAGATGCTCGACGCCTGCTTCATCCTCGACAAGCGCGGCGCCCGGCGAGACAACATCGAGCAGCGCCTCGCGCGTGAGGTCGTCGAGCGTGGGGCCGAGGCCACCCGTGAGGATGACGGCGGCGTGCGTCGACGCAAGCGCGCGCAGCGCGTCGGCCAGCGCGCGGCGATCATCGCCCACGGTGCGCCGCTCGCCCGGCGTGCGGCCGATCGCCTGCAGGGCGCGGGCAAGCCACGCGGCATTCGTATCCTCGATCTGACCGAGGACGAGTTCGTCGCCGACCGAGAGGATCGCGACGGCTGCGTTCATGCATCACCCGCGCGCGCGGCGGCGATGCCGGCGTACTGCGCCGTGTAGAAGCGGCCGAAGAGCCGCCGCAGTTCGTCGGCGCTCGATGCACCCGCGGGCCAGAGGCCGGCGTCCTTCCACTTGCCCTTGAGGTAGCCATCGCGGACGGCTGCACGGCCCTCGCGCGTGGCGATCTCGAACGAGGCGCCATCGGGCCCGGCGACCACGGGCATCGCGTCGAACTTCTCGAGCATCGACTTGAGCTCCGGGTCGGTGACGTCGTCTGCGGTGACGAGGGACGACTTCAGGGCGCCGTCGCGCGGGTACGCCGGATGCGTGCGGATCGCGTCCCACGCGCGCGCCAGCTCGTCGCGGCGATCGGCGCACATCGCGCTGAAGAGCGGAGCGATGAAGGCGCGGGCGTTCCGGTCCTGGTCGGGCACGGCGCTTGCGAGCGAGAACGGGTCGACGTCATCGATGAAGTCCGCCCGCTTGCGCGCGATGAAATCGCGGCGGATCGGCATGCGGCGCAGCTCGAAGCGCTCGGGGCCGAGCTCGCCATCCTTGCGATTCTCGGCGCGGAACTGCCACAGCGCCTGGCCCTCGTCCGAGAGCGCGAAGCGGATGAAGCGCTCGGCGGTCTCGCGGTGCGGCGCGTTCGAGAGGAGCGCGATCGGATCGGGGTCGATCACCGTCTCGCCCTTCGGATCGATGTAGCCGAGGCGGTCCGGGTCGCCCGCGTCGCGAATCGCCTGCGCCTGGTAGCGACCGTAGAAGTCGATGCACGGACCCGCGGCGCTATCGCCTGAACTCACATCGAGCGGGACCTTCGGCGCGCTCGACGCCACGCTGCGGGCGTTCGCGCTCATCCGGTGGATGATCTGCCAGCCCTTCTTCCAACCGAGTCGCTGGATGATCGCCTCGAGCGCGGTGGTGACCGAACCCGACTGCGACGGATTGACGAGCGTGACCGCGCCGGCGAGGCGCGCGTCGGCGAGGTCTTCCCAGCGCGTGGGTTCGGGGAGACCGAGCGCGCGCAGGTTGTCGCGGTTGTAGACGATGCCGAAACCCGAGAGCGCGGCGCCAAACCAGTAGCCCTCGGGGTCGTAGAGCGTGTTGTCGCCAACGACGTTCTCGCCGTAGGTTTCCGCAAGCCACGCGGGATCGAACGCGACCTTCTCAAGCACGCGGCCAGTGCGCTTCGCATCGCCATCGGTCACGGTGAGTTCGCGCTTCAGTTGTCCGTACTCGTAGCTGCCGCCGCCGAAGACGAGGTCGGCGTTGCCGCCGATCGGACGGTTGTCGCGCAGCGCGGCCTCGGCGTTCGCCTCGAGGATGCGGCGGATCTCGCTGGTGCCGCCGGGCGTGTTCCATACGACTTCCGCCGGCTCGCCGTACTGGCGCTGGTGCCATGAGGCGAACGCGCGGCCGAACTCGCTGCGGATCTGCTCGTTGTGCGGCGTGTAGATGATGACGCGCTTGCCGCCCTCGTTCGAGGATTCGCCCGACTCGCGCATCGCAAGCGGCAGCGCGGCGAGCGCGACGAGGACGAGGGGAAGGATGAGGCTCTTCGGCGACATGGTGGAGGCGTCGGGGACGGTGGAGCGTGCGAGGACTTCGAGGATTGCCGAGGGGTTCAGCCTGCGATCGCGCGGATCTCGTCGGCGAAGACGCGCGCGGCGTCGCGAATGGCGGTGTCCCACGAGGTGCCGACTGCGGCCTTCGGATAGATCACCGAGCGGCTCGCGGTGATGAGGGCGCCGGTGCTGCCGCGTTCGCCGCGGTTGAAGCACGCGCGCACATCGTCGGCGGTGCCCCCCTGCGCGCCGTAGCCCGGGACGAGGAAGATCGTGTGCGGCATCGCCGCGCGCAGCGCCGCGATCTCGTCACGCTTGGTGGCGCCAACGACGGCGCCGAGCGTCGAGTAGCCCGAGGCACCCACGCTCGCGCGCCCGAGTTCATCGACCATGCGCGCAACGCGCAGCGCAAGCGATTGTCCATCGGCCATCGGCTGCACCTGCAGCGCGTCGCCCGAGGGGTTGCTGGTGCGGACAAGCGCGAAGGCGCCGTGACCTTCGGCGAGAAACGGCAGGATGCCATCGGCGCCGAGATAGGGGCTTACGGTCGTCCAGTGGGCGCCGGCGGCGCGGGCGCTGGCCGCATAGTGCTCAGCCGAGATTCCGATGTCGCCGCGCTTGAAGTCGAGGACGACGGCGAGGCCCGATGCGCGCGCCGCGGCGAGCACGCGCCACATGGCGGCGTAGCCCTCGGGCCCGTAGCGCTCGTAGCAGGCGGCCTGGATCTTGACAGCGGCGGCGTGGGTGGCGACCGCGTCGATCACGCCAAGTGAGAAGCGTTCGATCGCGGCGGCGCAGGTGGCGGCATCGTGGGCGACGTCGTGGGTGGCGTCGAGGGCGGGATCATGGCCCTGCGCCGGGCGCAGCGCGTCGGGCAGGCGATCGACCACCGGGTCGAGGCCCACGCAGGTGGCGCTGCCGATGCGGGCGATCCGCTCGACGAGGAAGTCGCCCGCATGGAAGGCGGATTTCGTCGGCGGGGTCGAGGCTGCGTGTCCGGCGGCGGCGGAAGCGGTCATGGGGCCGAGAGTGTACCGGGCGGCGCGCGGCGGCCGACATCCGGACGGACGTCTGTACGGCACCCCTTCAACGGGCTTGCACAGGCTTCCCGTGCGTGCGGCACAGTTCGTGGAGGTACTTCCACGAGTAGATGCCGGTGTCGTGACCGTCGCTGAAACGGATGCGGACGGCGTAGTGGCCGATCGGCTCGACGGCCGTGATCGTGAGCGGGCCCGCGGCGGCGCCCGAGGAGGCAGGTAGCACGGTCAGCGGGTTCTTCGCCATCGACGAACGCAGCTCGCGCGCGTCGGCCGACGGCGACTGGCGGCGCAGCGTGCGCACCTCGAGGAATGCTGAAGAGTCGTCGTCCCAGCGCACGGTCATGCCCCGCGCGCGGTCGACATCGAGCGAGACCGGACGCGGCCCCCCCGCGCCATGCGGTTCTTGATGGGGTTGTTGATGCGGCTCGTGATTCGATTCGCGTTCGGGCACCGACATGTGCGCATCGTACCCTTGCGAAGCGAGTGCGTTACGCTTTCGGCATGCACGCACCGTGGCGACAGCTGGCACACGACGAGATCCGCGCGGCCGTTCCCGCGGAGGTACTTGCGACGGTGTCGTCGGGCGTCTTCGCGTGCGCGCATCGCGTGGGCGCCGAAGAGGTGAGCGCGCTTGTTCCGCATGCGAACAACATCGTGATCCTCGGCTGGATCGATCGGATCGCAGAACTTCATGGTGCGCACGCGGATGCCGCGCGCGAGTCGATCGCGCGCGAGGGCCGCATGTGGTTCGTGGCGCGACATGAGATCGACTATCTCGGCGAGAGCTTCGTCGGCGACGAACTCGTGATCGCAACCTGGATCGAGAAACTTGGGCGCACGAGTTTGACGCGCACGACGGTGATCGCGAAGCGACCGGAGGGCGGAGACCAGGCTGCGCGCGGCGGCGACTTCACCGATCGATACACAGGTGTCGCCCGCGACACCAACTCCACAGCGAGCGAAAGTGAAGCGAGTCGCGAGCGCTCAAACTTCGCGCTGAGAGGGGTCCGGGACCTTGCTTGTGGTCATCGCGCAGACATCGCGCGATCAACGCGCTACGTGATTTGGAGGCTGAACGGGGAGACAGAAAAGGGTAGAGAGAAGAGAAAAAGGCGAAGGGAACTCAGAGGGGAGCCCTCGCGACACGGAAACCGATGTCGCCGACCTCGGAGCCGGGCCCGACGTCGACGCGGTCGGAGGAGCGCAGGGTGCTCGTGGGATCGGGCCACGATCCGCCGCGAAGCACGCGATACGAGGCAGACGTTGGCCCCGGCGGGTTCGTCGACGGGCTCGACGCGTAGTAGCTGCTCGAGTACCAGTCGTTCACCCACTCCCACACGTTTCCCGACATGTCGTGGAGGCCGAAGCCGTTCGCGGCCTTCTGACCGACCGCCTTCGTGCCGTAGGTCGCAGTTCCCGATGCGCCGTTGTTGACGGAGAACCAAGCGATGTTCCCGATCAGCGTGTCGTCGTTGGTGCCGTTGCTGTAGCCCGCGAATCCATGGAACGCCGTCGTCGTGCCCGCCCGGCAGGCATACTCCCACTCAGCCTCGGTCGGCAGGCGCAGGCCCGTCGCCGTCAGGAAACTCTGGACTGTGTTCCACGAAACCCGCTCGACCGGACGGTTGGTATCCGCCGTCGCCGTGTTCGGCGGCTGGAAGTACGACGGATTCGAGCCCATCTTGGTAGTCCACTGCGCCTGAGTCACTTCGTAGCGGCCGAGGTAGAACGCGTTCGTCAATGTGACCATGTGCACGGGACTTTCGTCGCTGTTACAACCATCCGCATTCGATGCCGAGCACCCCATGTTGAAGGTGCCCGGCGGGATCAGCACCATCTCGATGTTCGTCCCGTTGTCGCGGACGCGCCATGCGAAGCCCGTCGCGATGATCGCGTCACGAAGCATTGGATTCGTCACCACCGCCGGATCTGGTATCGCCTCGAGCAGCGTTGCCCACGAGGGCACGATGATGGACTGGTAGGTGAATCCGCCCGGCACCATGACCGTACCCTTCGCGCCCGTCACGACGACATCAACTGCGCCGACCGAACCCGGCGGGCGTCACCGCCGTGACCGTCGTTGAGTTCACGGCGACCACATCCGTCGCGGGCACGCCGCCGATCGTCACCGAGGTCGTGCCGGCGAGATACTGGCCCGAGATCGTGATCGCAGTGCCGCCCGTGTACAAACCGCTCGCCGGCACGATCGATGTTACCGACTGCATGACATAGGTGAACGGCGTCGATGCAAGGCTGGTGCCCGCAGGCGTCGTGACCGAAATCGGCGCCTCTCCCGCCGTCCCCGGCGGAGTCGTCGCGCGAACTTGCGTCGGCGACAGCACCGTGATGTTCGTGCACGGCGCGCCGCCGACCGCGACGGCGCTGGTCGCTGCGAGGCCCGTGCCCGTGAGCGTGATGACCGTGCCTCCGAGCACGCTCCCCTGCGCGGGCGAGACCGACGAGATCGTCGCCGGACACGCGCCCCAGTTCGAGAGCACGGTGGCGAGATCCGCGCCGTCGACGCGACCGTCACCGTTGATGTCGGACGAACAGCCCTGCGCAAGCGCGGGTGTGGCAATCGCCGTCGCAGCGGCAATGAGCGCTCCGGCAATCAGCACGTGAAGACGGTCGAAGACTGGTTGATTCGACATGGTGTTCCTCGAGACTCAATCACATCCGAGCGATGCCACGGGTCGTAGAAGACTGGAATGGGGCAATGGATCTCAGAGCGGCGAACGAGCGACGCGGAAGCCGACATTGATGTGCGCGTAACTCGGCGCGTAGGAACCCCGAAACGACGAGCGAAGATCAATGGAACTGCCGTACCACGATGCCCCGCGCACGACGCGAGTCGATCCGGATACGGGACCAATCGGGTTCGTCGAGGGACTCGATACGTAGTAACTGCTCGAGTACCAATCGTTCACCCACTCCCAAACGTTCCCCGCCATGTCGTGCAGCCCGAAGCCGTTGGACAACTTCTCTCCCACGGGTCGCGTCTGAGCGCCCGAGTTCGGTCCGTACCAGGCGAAACTCCCGGCGAGCGCGTCGTTGTTGGTGCCTTCGGGATACCCATCGAACCCGTGGAACGCCGTCGTCGTGCCTGCGCGGTACGCATACTCCCATTCCGCCTCGCTCGGAAGTCTCATGCCTGACGCACTCATGAAGCCCTGAATCGCATTCCACGAAACCCTCTCAACCGGGCGATTCTGAACCTGAACTGCGGGGACCTCGGGGCTCGCGCTCTGGAAGCTCGACGGATTCGAGCCCATCTTCGCGGACCACTGCGCCTGCGTCACCTCGAAGCGGCCGAGATAGAACGCGTTCGTCATGGCGACTGAATGCACAGGGCTTTCGTTGGTCAAGCACGACCATTCCATCGACGCCGAGCAGCCCATGTTGAAGGAGCCCGGCGGTATCAGCACCATCTCGATGCCCGTTCCGTTGTCCCGCACGCGCCATGCGTAACCCGTCGCGACGATCGCGTCACGAATGGTTGCGCTCGTGACGATTGCAGGATCTGGTGCAGCCTCCATCATCGTCGCCCATGGAGGGACCATGATCGCGACATAGGTGAACGCGCCGGGCGAAGTCACCGACCCCGATGCCGTCGAAACTGAGATCGACACGGACGAGCCAGCCGCACCTGCGGGCGCCACTGCCGTGAGTTGCGTAGGCGACAACAAGGAAACCGCTGGAGAGGCTATTCCGCCGAACGAGACGGATGGACTCCCGTAGAAGCCCGTGCCTGTGATCGAGACCACTGAGCCGCCAACGGCAGCTCCAATGTTCGGCGAGACGCCGCCGAGTATTGGCGCGCCGTAGTAGGTGAACACGCCAGCTGGTACGGATCCGCCCTCCGTCGTCACGAGGACGGCCACGGCTCCCGGTCGTCTCGCGGGCGTGAGCACCGTCACCGTGTTCCGCGTGCTCGACACGATCGTGGCCGCCACGCCGCCGAAAGTGACGCTCGTCGGAGTCAGAAGATGGTCGCCGAGAATTGTCACGGAGGCCCCGCCCCCGAGCGGACCAGCCGACGCGGACATCGAGGTCACCGTGGGCGCGCACAGACCAGCCCAACGAGCGAGGACGAACGAGAGGTCGATGCCGTCGATCAGGTTGTCGCCATTAATGTCCGCCGCACATCCACTACAGGCTCCCCAGCCCGAGAGGATCTGCGTGAGATCTGCGCCCGAAACGATGCCATCGCCGTTGATGTCGCTCTCGCAGGCGGTTGACTGCGCGCTCGCCGACGGACGCAGGAATGCCGTCGAGACGATCGCGGCGAGCGAGAGGATTGATGTGAGGAGTTGCTTCACGTCGTTCATTCCGCGGTCACGGAGAGGGAGGAGGATCGAGCGCGAGTCCGGCAACGAACACCATCGCGCGCTCACCGAGAGCTGAGGTTTGGGTCGGCGCACGGCTTCCCGAATCAAGTCAGGGGCCACGATCCAACTTGGACGATCGATTGGGCCGGGCCTCTGTCCCGGAGCCTACTTTCACCTTGGGGTGTCGCCAAGAAAGCCCGCGGGATTTCACTGATATCGGGCGCGGGATCCCTTGGAGGAACGCGGCAGGCGCAGACCGACTGCGAAATGCAGTTGGCAATCTCCCAGAACCGTGACGCAGAACCGTGCCGCGCAGTCACCCGCTCGCAGAACCGTGCCGCGCAGTCACCCGCTTGCCCAGAACCGTGCCGCGCAGTCACCCGCTTGTACCCGGTCGTACCCGGCACCAGGCAGGCACCATGTGCTCTGGTTCCAACCCGAGCACGATTGGGGGATAGGAAAGTTGCAGTTGGTGCCGGGTACGCACCCGCTTGTACCCGGTCGTACCCGCGAACTACCCGGCACTGTTCGGGACCCGGCACCGGTTCCGGTGAGCGACCGCGCTGCCCCGCTTGCCACCAAAGCCGAGCACAAAGAAAAACCCCGTTCGATCATTTCTGAGCGGACGGGGCGGAGGGGAGAAAGATGACGAGTTTGATACGGCGGCACTTTCGCGCTCACCGCGCACCACCGCAGGGTTCCGAGGCAACTCGGATGAACCTCCGCGCAGGTGTTCAGGAAGACAACTCCCCTGACGCTCTCCTTGTTCGGCAATCACATTCCGACCTCCACACATTTTTTCGAAGTCGGTTTCCACCCCCCTCCCTCGCGGCCCTCACCCCTTCCCGCGTGCTCGAAACGCGACTTTGGCCGCCGCCATGCCCCCGCCACATCCTCCGACCCCCACCCGTCTCGGCTAACCTCTGGAAATGCAGGGTTTGCGCACCGTCCTCGCCGTTCTCGCGTTCGCCTCCACCGCCATGGCTGGCGCCAGCGCGCCACTTCCCGTGCCGCCCGAGTTCACCAAGGATGCTGCGGGCGCGGCAGTCGACGGCCAGGTCGTGCGTCAGGCGCCCGGCGCGCGACGGCAGATCGTGGCGATCGTGCCCGATCGCACCACCGGGCGCGACTGGGGGCTCCGATACTTGCGCGAAGCGGTCGACGACTTCAACCGCGCGCAGCCGGATGCCGTTTTCTGCGTGGGCGACCTCGTGCAGGGCTACTCGCGCGATCACGATCACGTGCTCGGCGAACGCCGCGCGTTTCTCGACATCGTCGGCCGGCTGCGCATGCCGTTCTATCCGACACCCGGCAACCACGATGTCGTCAGCGGCGCGCGCGATGCGAACGACCGTTCCTTCGCCGACGAGTACCGCGCGCTCTTCGGCCCGCTCTACTACGCGGTCGAACTCGAGCTCGCGAGCTTCGTGATCCTCAACACCGAGGATGGCGACGGCCGCATCCAGCCCGGCTTCTCCGATGCGCAGCTCGCGTGGCTCGACAAGACGCTCGGCGAACTGGCAACGCGCAAGAAGCCGATCATCCTCCTCTTCCACCGACCGCTGTGGGATCACGGCCCGACGAAGTGGAACGAGCGCGTGCAGCCGATGCTCGTGCGTCACGGCGTGTCTTACGTGATCGCCGGCCACTACCACGCGCTGAGCGCGCTGCCGCCGCGCGACGGCATCCCCTACCTCCTGCTCGGCACCTGCGGCGGCGCGAACGACCAGCATCCGCTCGCGGGCCACCTGCAGCACGTCAGTTTCCTCGTGATCGACGAGGATGGCTCGATCGAGCCGTACCACCAGGTGGCGGGTTGCACGCTGCCGGTCGACTGGGTGGTGAAGGCCGATCAGGACGCGGCCTACGGCTTGAAGACCGCACGCGACGCGGTCGTCCTTCGCGGCGCCATCGCCGATCCGCTCGGCAAGGACGTCGAAGGCTCGATGGAGGTCGTGCTCCGCAACCCGATCGATCGCGAGGTGGAGTTCTCCCTGCACCTCACCGAGGCGCCCGCACCGCTTGCGGTCATCGACCGAGATGGTGTCGGCGAGATCGAGCGCGTGTGGACGAGCCGCACGCCGATCGACCTCTTCAACCCGGCGACCACCGACCTCGCGAGCCCGTTCATCCTCGAACTCCCTCTTGATGCGATCCGGCTCGCGCCCGGGGAGACGCGAACCGTGTCGATCCCGGTGCGCTGCGACCGACAGGTCGTGCCGCAGATGCCGGCGCCCTTCGAGGTGGTCGCGCGGTTCGTCGACTCGAAGTCGCGCACGGTGCCGATCGTGCTCCGCCAGCGGCTGCCGATCGCTCGCACGATCGAGGTTGGCGCGAGCCTCGATGCCGCCGCCGATTTCGGCGCCGAGATCTGGAACTGGTCGGAGTACGACACCGCCGAGCCGCGCGCCATGATCCGCTTCGCACAGGCACCCGCGAACGCGACAGGATCCGCCGACAGCCTCGAGATCCGCATCGACACGCACGACACGCGGCTTTCGGCCGATGCAAAGCCCGCGCCGGGACGCGGCCGTCTCGACGACCTCCTCGGCGACGGCGTGCGCGTGGTCCTCGGCGAGCGGGAAGAGGCACGCGAGTTCCTCGTTGCCTACGACCCCGCCTCGGGCGCCCCGGTTGTCCAGACCCTCGATCCCTCGGGGAAGAAGCTCGTCCCGACCGACGCCGCAGTGACCACGCTGCTCAAGACCGACCGCGGCTGGCGACTCTCGATCCGCCTTTCCCCCGCCTCGAGGCCGGTCGGCGCCACCTCGTGGGATGCGCTCCCGATCAACGTCGGGATCGCCGACAACGACGAGACCTACCACACGCAGTGGCGCTGGCTCGCGCCGCGGCAGGTTCCGGCACGGCTCCAGTGGCGGGCGCGCTGACCGGGAAGCCCCCGTTCGCGCCCCATCGAACCGTCGAACCACGCGACTTGACCCCGCGCGGCCATGCGATTTCAATGCGGGCGGCGATTTTCGGAGACATTGAAGCGCGAGCCTCCATTCTCCCGATCTCAGCCGCGTCCGAAGGACCACTCTCATCCGGCGTCACGCGACCCCGGACCTCACGCACGAAAGGATCACCACATGAAGACGTTCCGAACCACGAACCTCCTCGCCTGCGGCGTCATCGCTGCCTGCGCCTGCCTGACCGGTTGCGGCGATGACGGCAGCACCGAGATCCAGGCCGACCAGATCCGTCCGGCGGCAGAGCCGGTCGCTCCTCCGGGATCGGGCATCAAGCTCGGCTCGAACAACGACAACGCTCCGTCGGCGAAGCCGCCGAAGAGCGAGTGAGCCGAGCGAGAGTTCGGGTGACCCCACCCTCGATTTTCACGACACGCCGCCTCGCGCGGCGTGTCGTCTTTTTGGGGTCCACCACGCCATGCAGCCGGTCCACGACGGCGAACCACCCCCCCGCGCGGACCGCAGGAACGGCACGAACCGCACGAACCTACCTGCGAACGGCCAGAACGGAAGAATCCGCGCGGAAATCGACACGTGCACTCAATCGAGAGGCGGATTGGTCGGATGAAGGGAGTGCCCCGGGCGACGAAACGCGCCCCGGGCCACCAAACTTCAGGCCATCCACCCGCCGCCGTTCTGGACTCAAATCCAGACGGCGGTTTTGCTTCGCGATTGCCTCGACACGCCGCGCCGTGCGCGCCGGTCACCCTCGCATGAGACCGCGCAGAATGCCGAGGCCACGCGCGAGAGTCTCTTCCTTCGCGGCGAACGACAGGCGGAAATGCGTATCGCGCGTCGAGAACACCTTGCCCGGGATCACGAGCACGCTCTGCTCGATCGCGCGCTCGACGAACTGCGTGGCGGTGATGCCGAGCGCCGGCGGAACCTCGACGAACGCGTAGAACGCGCCGCCCGGACGCGCGACGTTCGCCACGCCGTCGAACGCCTCGAGCTCGAAGCGATCGACCCACGGACGCATGTCGACCTCGTACGCCTTCGCCGCCGCGTACTGCGCCATGCTGGGCGCGCAGACGTAGGTGTACTGCTGCAACTTGGCGATCGACTGCACGATCTCGTGCGGGCCGGCCACGTAGCCGAGTCGCCAGCCAGTGCAGCCGTAGGTCTTGCCGAAGCCGCGGATGAGCAGGCAATCCTTCGTGAACGCCGCGGGGGTCGGGAAGCGGTCGTTCTCGCGGAACTCGGAGAAAGTGAACTCGTCGTAGATCTCGTCGGAGATCAGGAGGATCCCCTTCGCTCGGCAGAGATCGACGATGTCGGCCATCTCGCGCGAGGTGAGCACCACGCCGGTCGGATTGCCGGGACTGTTGACGAGCACACACTTGGTGCGCGGCGTGATGAGCGGCTCGATCCGCTCGGCGGTCATGCGGAAGTCAGGATAGGTGTCGCAGAGGACGACCTTGCCGCCGGTCAGCGCGGCGAGCTGCGGATACATGACGAAGTAGGGATCGGGCACGATCGCCTCGTCGCCCGCGTCGAGGAGGCACATCATCCCCAGGATGAGCGCGCCCGACGTGCCGCTCGTCACGATCGCGGAGAGACCGTGCTTGGCATCGTGCGTCCAACCGATCTCGCTTCCGAGCCGCTGCCAGATCGCGTGCAGGAGCTCCGGGCACCCCTGCGTCTGCGTGTAGCCGTTGCGGTTCTGCTCGATCGCCTCGATCGCGGCGCGCTTGAGGATGTCGGGCACCGGAAAGTCAGGCTGACCGATCGAGAGGTTGATCGGATCCTTGAGATGCGCCGCGAGGTCGAACACCTTGCGGATGCCGCTTGCGTCGATCGACTTCGCGCGCGACGAAAGCAGCCCCTGCACGTCGAGGCGCGCATCGACCGATGCATCGTGCGCCGCGGCGCTGCCGGTGGAACGTGCGTGGGACGCGGGCGATGGCGTGGACTTCGAGGTCATCGAAAGACTCGATCGAGTGCGGAGAAACGGAGCGCGAACTGGAAGCACGACGCCCCCGACAGTGCCGGGGGCGTCGCAGTATGACAAACGCTCGATCCGCGTGTGGAAGCCGTGTCCGGCCCGTGCACCACGCGGCACGACGCGCGATTACTTCTTCTTCGCGTCCTTGCCTGCAGCCGCGGCGTCGGCGCCGGCGGCCGCCGGCTCCTTCTTGGGCTTCTTGCCTGCGGCGACCTTAATGCTCAGGACCTTCGGGAGGCCGAGCGGCGAGGACTTGCCGGAGACGAAGCGCTCGCTCGCGGTGAGCTTGGCGACGCGCTCGTCGCGGGTGAGGACGTTGCGGTGCTGGTTGAGGGCACCGGACTTGGTCTTGAGGCTGCTGTGGATGCTCATGTTGCGTTCCGTCCGAACTGCGTGGCCGCTCACCGCGGAACACGCTGCGCGCGGCGTCATTGCCGCTCGCGATGGGTCTTGATGTACCGATCCCCGAAGTCGCTGTTCCCAGGACCCGACGCCTTGAACAGGACGCCGACCTTGCGAATGCGCTCCTCGAGTTCCTTGATGGCCGGGCTGCTGCGTTCTCCGGATGCAAAACCCGGCAGCACGGTCACTTCGCGAAGTCGACCATTCTGATCGGGAACCACGTACGCGTCAAGCCCCTTGGAACGGCAGAACTCGACCACCTTGATGGCGTTGGGCTCGAGCGTGGAGCAGAGAACGAAGTATTGGAGGCCTACCTGACGGGGATCTCCTGCGGATGCGGGGCCAAGACCGGCTTCCGCGGCGCCCGGACCACCACCCTGCGGCATGGTTCCGCTGCTGACGGTGACGGATGGGTTCTCGGTCCTCAGGCTGTCGCCAGCACCCGCGACCCCGACCGACGAACCGGGTCGCGGAGCTGACTCCGCGTCTGCCGCGCCAGCACCCGAGGCACCACCCGAGGCACCACTCGAGGCACCACTCGAGACACCGCCCGAGGCGACACCCGCGGCGACACCCTCGACCGCCGCGCGACCGATGCGCTCGCCGCGGCTCACGCCGACGAGGTAGGCGATCACGATGAGCGCGATCGCGATCGCACCGAAGACGAGCGAGCGGAGCGCACGGGGGTCGAGCCGCGCTCGCGCGGATCCACCCGCGAGTCCGCCGGAAGGAACCGCAGAGCCACGCTTCGAATCGAGAAGTTCATAGAGCGCCGGTCCACCGCGCCTCGCCATCGTGCACCTCGCTGTTTCGCTGCGCCGCGCGCGGATTTCGGCGGATCGCGAGATTCCGCGCGGCGTGGTGCGATCGTAGCAGGCGCTCAGGCGCCGAGGGTGCGCCAGCGGAGAATCGAACGTTCGATTCCACCGCGCGGATCGGTCCATTGCCGCGCATCGACGATCGCAATCGGGCGTCCATCGCGGACCGCCGGCGCGATCTCGCATGCCATGCGGACGGCCAGCGCATCGAGACGCGATTCGCGCGGCTCGAGGATCGGCCCGCGCAGGCCGCTGCGAAGGAGATCGACTACTCGGACCGCGCCAAGCGCCGATCCGAGGCGGGCGATCTCGCGTTCGGGGCTTCCCTGCGCGGCAAGTACGGCAGCACAGTCGAGAAACGCGCGGAAAGGCGGCGCGATCGGCGCCGAGGACGATGCGCCCGAACCTGGCGGGACCGGTGCGGCGAGGAGCACCGTGACGCCGACACGCTCGGCCTCGGCGGCGATCGCCTGACGGATACCACTGGTGCTCGCGTCGGTGCCTGCGCCCACCGGTTCATCTGGAAGCGGCACGGTGACGGGTGCGCGACCGAGGTCGGCGGCAAGTCCGATCGCGGCAAGCACCGCGTCAAGCGCCCGCGACTGGTGCGTTGGATCGAGGAAGTGCGCCGGGGGCACGAACAGATCGATCCCGGCGCAGCAGAGCTCCTGCCGCGCGAGCGTGGCGGCGAGGTCGCGTCGCGCCGACGGCCCGAGGTCGCGCGGCCGTGTGGTGGGATCGGCAGCGTTCAGCTGCGCACCGCGGTAGCCAAGCGAGGAGATCCACGCGAGTGCCTCGCGCACGCCGAGAGACTCCTCGCCTGTCGCGAGCGGCGCGATCGTTGCGGCGAGGTTGGGACGGGTGTCGACTGCCACGTGTGTGAGGGAGCGCGCGCTCGGAGGAATGGAACATCGGAGTGTATCGCGACCGCGCACACGTTCACCGAACCGTGCCGCGCAGTCACCCGCTTGTGCCCGCTCGTACCCGGCACCAAGCACGCAGCAAGCCTCGTGGCTCGAACCCGAGCCCCGTCCACGAGATACGCGAATCCCGATCGGTGCCGGGTGCGCACGCGCTTGTACCCGTTCGTACCTGCCAACTACCCGGCACCGGTTCGATGGACGGGGCGCTGAACCGCCGAACCGTGCCGCGCAGTCACCCGCTTGTTCCCGCTCGTACCCGGCACCAAGCACGCAGCGAGCTTCATGGCTCGAATCCGATCACCCTCCGCGAGATGCGCGAATCCCGAGATCGGTGCCGGGTGCGCACCCGCTCGTACCCGCTCGTACCCGCCAACTACCCGGCACCGGTTCGTACGGCACCCGTTCGTCGAAACCCCGCGTGCACGCGCCACGTCGCCACCAGTCCGTCCAAGGCGCCCCCTCGCGCAACGCGAGTACCATCGCCCCATGCGAACCCTCGCCGACGTCGTGTTCTGGCTTGCGATCATGCTGTGGCTTTCGCTCGCACTCGTCGGCGGCATCGCAGCGATGGCCATCTTCCCCGCCGCGCGAGAGCTGCCGCTCTCGATGGAGGGCTACGAGGCCTTCATCGTGGCAGAACCCGTCCTCGGTCGGCAGCTCGTCGCCGGCCACCTCGTCGAGCGCGTCTTCGACCTCGCGCAGGCGCCGCGCGCGATCCTCGCCACCGTCGCCACGGCTGCGCTTGCCCTCGGAATCGTCTGCGCCAACCGCGACAGCGCTCCGCAGCCGCTGCGCCGCCTCCGGATCACCGCCCTTGTCTGCGCCATCGCCGCGCTCGGCGTGAGTTTCGTCGCGATCGTGGGCTTCCGCGTGACCGACAGGAAGTACCGCGATATGGCGTACGAAGTGACCCGTGACGAAAAGTGGCTTGTCCAAGCGCTTTCCACGAAGGTCGAGGTCGATCGCGCCCACACGTTCGCCTCGCGCGTCGCGTCCGCCGAGGTCCTGTCGCTCCTCGCCCTCGCCGGTCTCAGCGCCGCAGCCGGAGTGCGCCGCCGTGCCTGACCGCGCGCTCCCACGCAAGACGCCCGCGCAGAAGGCACGCGCGCTCGAACTCCTCGCGGCCCTCAAGGAGCGCTTTCCGAACGCGCACTGCGAGCTCGACTGGACGAAGCCACACGAACTCCTGATCGCCACCATCCTCTCGGCGCAGTGCACCGACGTCGCCGTCAACAAGGCGACCCCGGGGCTCTTCCGGGCCTTCCCCACCCCCGCCGACTACGCGCGGGCGACCCCCGCCGAGATCGAGCCCCACATCCGCTCGATCGGGCTCTTCCGGGCGAAGGCGCGTGCGGTCCACGAGACGGCGCGCATCCTCGTCGAGCGGTTCGGCGGCGAGGTGCCGCGCACGATGGAGGAACTGCTCACCTTGCGCGGCGTCGCCCGGAAGACGGCAAACGTGGTGCTCGGGAACTGCTTCGGGATCAACGAGGGCGTGGTCGTCGACACCCACGTCGCCCGGCTGTCCGGGCGCTTTGGCCTATCGCGCCAGAAGACCCCGGAGAAGATCGAGCGCGACCTGATGGCGCTCTTCCCGCAGGAGGACTGGTGCATCCTCTCACACCTCCTGATCTTCCAGGGGCGACGCGCCTGCAAGGCCCGGGGCGGCGACTGCGCCACCGACGCGATCTGCCGCCGCTTCTGCTCGGACGGGCTCCGGGCGGCGCGTGCCGGAGACGCCTCCCGGGAGGGGCGAACACCCACCCGGAGGGCCGCCGGAAATCCGACCAAGAAGGCCAGAAAACAAGTGGCGCCAAAACGACCTTCTCACCGATAATCGGGGGCCGCGCGCACGCGATTCGCGAGAATCGACCTCTCGACCCGCCGCACGCGCCAAGCCAGCCTGGAACCGCGTGTCGCCCCGGTCTCGACCGAGCCGGCACGAGGCCACCGATCGACGACGGACCGAACCCATCGCACGGAGCGCGATCACAGTGACGACCCCCCTTCCCGCGACCGACGGACACGAGAACGCCTCCCCACGCCGCGCACTGCGCGAGCCCGTCGACTTCCGCGGCAGGCATGTGCACTTCGTCGGCATCGGTGGATGCGGCATGAGCGGACTCGCGCTCATGCTCCAGCGCCGCGGCGCGATCATCACCGGCAGCGATCAGTCGGATGGCGAGGCGATCGCGCGGCTCGATCACGCGGGCATCCCCGTGCGCGTCGGCCCGGCGATGCACTCGCTCCCCGAGGGCACCGAACTCGTGGTGCACTCCGCCGCGATCAAGGGCGATCATCCCGAGATCCGCTTCGCGAACACGCGCGCGGTCCCGACGATCACGTACGCCGAGGCGCTCGGCGACGCGCAGACCGGCTCGACGGCCGTCTCGATCGCGGGCACGCACGGCAAGAGCACCACGACCGCGATGACCTCGTGGGTCGGCATCCACTGCGGGCTCGATCCGAGCGTGATCGTGGGCGCGACCTGCGACCAGCTCGGCGGCGGCTCGCGCACCGGCGCGACGGCGATCCCGACGGGCATGCTGGCGGGGAAGCCCGGCGTGCTCGTCTGCGAGGCGTGCGAGTTCAACCGCTCGTTCCACCACCATCGCCCGACGATCGGCCTCGTGAACAACATCGAGGAGGATCACCTCGACTACTACGCGAACCTCGCGGAGATCATCCACAGCTTCCACGAGTTCGCGCGCATCCTTCCGCCGGCCTCGGCCGGTGGCAAGCTCCTCATCGCCGAGGACGGCGCCCACCGCCGCGAGGTGACGGCCGGTCTCGACTGCGAGGTCGCGACGTTCGGCTTCTCGCCCGAGGCCGACTACCAGGTCGTCTACGACGCGCCCGTGAACCGCGTGTGCGTGATGTGGAAGGGCTATGTCCTCGCCGCATGGACGAACCAAATGCCGGGCAGCCACAACGCGCTCAACAGCGCCGCCGCCGGCATCATCAACAGCTGGCTCGGCGCCGACTGGGACGACATCGCGGTCGCGCTCGAGAAGTTCGGCGGCCTCGACCGCCGCAGCCAGGAACTCGGTCAGCGCCGTCTCGGCAAGGGCGCGCCGGTCCGCGTGTTCGACGACTACGGCCATCACCCGACCGAGTGCGAGAAGACCCTGAAGGCGCTCCGCACGAGCGAGCAGCCCACGCGGCTCATCTGCGTGTTCGAGCCGCACCAGCACAGCCGCACGCGCTTCCTCCTCGATCAGTTCGCCGCATGCTTCACGCAGGCCGACGAGGTGATCGTGCCGCACATCTACTTCGTGCGCGACTCCGAGGTCGAGAAGACCCGCGTGTCGGCGCAGGACCTCGTCGATCGTCTCGAGGCGCGCGGCACCACCGCACGCCACATCGGGAGCTTCGACGAGATCGTCGAGCACCTCGAGCTCCACTGCCGCCCCGGCGATCTCGTCGTCACGATGGGCGCCGGCCCCGTGAACAGGATCGCGAAGGACTTCCTCCGCCGCGGCGGCGCCGACACCACGCTCACCCGCGCGGGAGAGGCGGCGATCCCCGGATTCCGCCACGCCTTCCCGAGCGGCACGAGCGAGGCGGTGGCATGACCGTGGCGAGTCCCTCGAGTCTCTATTCCGACCTCGACGTCGATTGGCAGCTCGATGCCCCGCTCGCACCGCACACGTGGTACGGCGTCGGTGGTCGCGCGGATGTCCTCATTCACCCGAAGTCGATCGAGGCACTGGCGACGCTCGCGCGACGCTGCCATCGCGACGGCGTTCCGCTGCGCGTGCTCGGTTCGGGCGCCAACCTCCTCGTCGACGACGAGGGAGTCGACGGCGTCGTGGTGAAGCTCGATGCACCCTGCTTCAGGGCGGTCGAGTGGAACGCCGACGGCCGCGTCGAGCGCATGCGCGCCTTCGGCGGCGCCTCGATGGAGAAGCTGGTGCAGGAGTGCGCGCGCCGCGGCATCCGCGGGCTCGAGCAGATGTCGGGCATCCCGGCGTCGGTCGGCGGCGCGATCCGCATGAACGCGGGCGGCAAGTTCGGTGCGGTCGGCGATGCGGTCGACGCGGTTGCCGTGATCGGCACCGACGGCGAGCTGCGCGTCTACCCGCGCGAGGAGATCCGCTTCGGCTATCGCCACACGTCGCTCCCTGCCGGGATCGTGGCGTGGGTCGTCTTCCGCGTCGCGGAGGATGATCCGGTCGCGTGCCGGCAGCGCGTACTCGAGATCTTCGCGTACAAGAAGTCGACGCAGCCGATGGGCGCCGCGAGCGCCGGCTGCATGTTCCGCAATCCGACGCTCGCCGACGGCCGCGTCGAGAGCGCGGGCAGGCTGATCGATCAGGCGGGCATGAAGGGAACGCGCGTCGGCGCGGCCGTCGTGAGCCCGCAGCACGGCAACTTCCTCGCGTTCGAGAAGGATGCGAACACGCCGGCGCGCACCGATGACATGCGCCGCCTCGTGGAGACCGTGCAGTCGGCGGTGCGTGCGAAGTTCGGCGTCGAGCTCGAGACCGAGGTCGTCTTCTGGAGGCGCGGCGACCAGCCGTGATACCCATGACCTACACGCCGAGCACGACCAACACCTCTTCCGGCGAAGCCGACGCCACGCGTCTTCCGCGCGTCGTCGTCCTGATGGGCGGGCCCGACGCCGAGCGCGACGTCAGCCTCATGTCGGGCGCCGAGGTCGCGCGCGCGCTTGCCGCAAGCGGCGAGTTCGACGTCGTGTCCGTCACCGTCGAGCGCCCCACCGCCGCCGAGATCCTCGTGCACCGGCCCGACGCGATCTTCCCGATCGTGCACGGCCCCTTCGGCGAAGGCGGCCCGCTGCAGGAGATCCTCGAGTCGATCTCGACCGAGCACGGCATCGGCTACGTCGGGCCGAAGCCGCATCCCGCGTCGATCGCGATGCACAAGCTCGCCACCAAGCAGATCGCCTCGAGCGTCGGCGTGCGCACGCCGCGGTCGCGCGAGATCCGTCGCGGAGAGTCGCTCGATCTGACGCCGCCACTCGTCCTGAAGCCTTCGAACGACGGCTCGAGCGTCGACCTGCGCATCTGCCGCACGCAGGCCGAGGTCGATGCCGCGCGCGCCGAGCTCGAGCCGAAGCGCGAGCATCTCATGGCCGAGGAGTTCATCGCCGGCCGCGAGATGACGGTCGGCATCATCGACGGCGAGGTGCTCCCGATCATCGAGATCGTGCCCGCGGTCGAGTTCTACGACTACCAGGCGAAGTACCACCGCGACGACACGCGCTACGTGCTCGATCCGGCGATGCCCGCGCGCATCGCCGACGAGATGCGCGCGGCGACCAAGGCTGTGTTCACGGCGCTCGGGCTCCGCGACGTCGCACGCGCCGACTTCATCGTCGACGACCGCGGCGCGTGGTTCCTCGAGATCAACACCGCGCCCGGCATGACCACCCACTCGCTCGTCCCGATGGCCTCGCGCCATCGCGGCGTCGACATGCCCGAACTCTGCGCGCGACTCGTTCGCGCGGCGCTCGCGCGCGGTCGCGCGTCCGCTCGCGCCAGCGCGCGACGCGCGACCAGTACCGCGTCCTCCCACCCCACCGCCAGCACCTGACGTGCGGCGCCCTGCGCGCCGACGGCCTGCATCACACGAGAACGACGAACACCATGCCGCGCAAGAAGAACTCACCCAGCCTCTCCGACCGTTTCGCAAGCCTGCGCGAGCGCGCGCTCGGCGAAGGCTCGCGGCTTCCGCTGATCGCCGCGATCGGATGCTCGCTCGGACTCGTCGGCCTCGCCGCCTGGGGCGTGCCCAAGTTGCGCGAGCGGCTGCGCACGCAGACGGTCGATGCCCTGGCGGAGGCGACCGACGACACGATGCACGGCTCGGTGAGCTACACCGAACTCCCGGCGTGGTTCGACGAGAAGCGCCAGGCGCAGGTGTCGTCGCGCGTGCGAAGCGCGGTCGGCGATCTCTCGACCATCGATCAGACCCGGCTCAGTCGAGCGAAGGACGCGATGCTCTCGACCGGCTGGTTCGACGAGATCCGACAGATCAGCCTCGCCGACGGCGGTGGCTTCCTCGTGGACGCCGAGTTCCTCGTTCCGTTCGCGATCGTGCGTCACGGAGAGTTCGACTTCCTCGTCACGCCGGAAGCACGCCTGATGCCGATGGAATGGCGCGCCGGTCACCGCCCGGCGCAGCCGCACTACGTGGCGATCCTCGGAGCGTCGCAGCCCGCCCCGGGCGCGATCGGCGACCGCTGGCAGGGCGCGGACCTGGCCGCCGGCCTCGAGCTCGCGCGCACGATCGCAAGCGAGGCGTGGTTCACGCAGGTCGCAGGCATCGATCTCTCGCGCTTCTCGGCGGAGAACGCGCTCGTCCTCGTGACGCAGGCCGGAGGAACGGTCGTCTGGGGCCGTGCGCCGGACGACCGCTCGGTGGCTGAAGTCCCCACCGAGACGAAGCTCGCGACGCTCGACTACCTCTTCCGCTCGAACGGACGGATCGACGTGGGCGGCGGACGCGCGATCGACCTTCGCGGCGACCTCGTGACGCTGCGTGCCGATGCGCGGACCGCGACGGGCGACGAAGGCTCGACCGAAACCGAGACCCGCTGAGTACGGCGTCCCCGCCGCGCCACGCCGCGTCCCTACACTGCGGCCATGTCCGATGCGGGGCGAGGTCCCAACCATGAAGTCACCCGCGACGGCGGACACGCCGCGAAGGACGTCGACTTCTCCACGGTTGGCGACGCCCAGGCGAATCCGGACGTGCGAGGTCTCTTCGTGCCTCGCGGTCTCGTCGTCCTCACCGCGCTCTGGATCTTCACCGCGTGGGTCTCGCTCTTCGGGTTCCGCCCACCCGTGCAGGCGCAGTCGGCGAGCTACGGCCCCTCGATCGAACTCCTGTTCGCCACGATCGGTGTCGGGATCGGCATCGGCTGGCCCATGCTGCGGTTGTCGGGCCGCGCGTCGAAGACGCCGCTGGCGCAGTCGCTGTTCGACGCGATCGCGATGGTGGTGCTCATGCAGGTGGTGCTCTGGCCGCTCCGGCTGGTGACGGCGTGGTCGCTCGAACGCACGATCGCGCTTGTCCTCGCGGCGTCGCTCTCGACGGTTGCGATCGGCGCCCTTCTCTCGCTCGGGTCCGGCTCGCGGAACGAACGCACGCGCACGATCACGATGGTGTTTCTGGTGGGCCTCGCGGTGGGACCGGCGATCTTCCGAGGACTGGTCGGCCTCGCGGGCATGCTGGCCGGAGCCTTTGGCACCGAGCCGCTCGTCGAACTCGGGACGCCGCCGGCGCTCACGGCCGCCAGCGCACCCGCACTGCTCGCGCATCTGGCGCGCCCGTTGCCGCTCGCGACATCCGCCGAGGACACGGTCATCCTGCGTCACGCCATGGTCGGTTGCGCGGTGGCGCTTGCCCTGGCGGTCGTCGCCGCGCTGCAGCGCCGGTCGGCCGCGACGCAGCCCTCGAACACGTGATATCCGGACCGAGCCTGGGCCCTCCCACCGTTCTCCCCGCTTCGGGTATCCTCCGCCGAGCGACGCGGGAGCCATCTCCCGCGTCGCGACTTTTCCGACGGACGCGTTGACCGCGCCGGACGGACACGAAGGGATCGATACTCATGGACTTCATCACCGCCGAAGAGAAGACGATGCTCGAGGAGAAGCTCTCCGAGCTCCGTGGACTCGACAAGATGCTCATCCAGCGCATCGCCGAGGCCCGCGCCCTCGGCGACCTCCGTGAGAACGCCGAGTATCACGCGTCGCGCGAGGACAAAGCGATGAACGACGCCAAGATCAAGGAGATCGAGGAGCGCCTCCTGCGCGCCCAGGTCGCCGATTCGAGCGCCCTTCCGGCGGACATGGTCTTCGTCGGCGCCGTCGTGCGCCTCAAGGACGAGGATCGCGGCGACGACGATCTCTACAGGCTGGTCGGCCAGGCGACCGGTCGCTTCGACCTTGACTACGTCGAGGTCACCACGACCAGCCCGATGGGCATGGCGCTCATGAAGGCCCGCATCGGCGAGACGATCCGCGTCGATCTGCCGCGGGGCGCGAAGCGCTTCACGATCGTTGCCATCGAAGTCTGATCGGGCGCTTCCACGACAATCTGCGCCACGTTCACGCACGACTGACGCACGGCCGGCCATCAGTCGGTGGTGCGTTCAACCGCGACGCGCGAACCGCGCGCAACGCCCTTGCGTGATTCGATGCGACCATCCGGGAAGACGACCTCGACATCGACGGTTTCGTCGCCCGCGCCGAGTCCGAAGTGCGCCTCCGGTGCGTTGTTCGACTGGAACGGCCCGCCGCCGACGAGCCAACGTCGCTGCGTGCCGCCCGCACGCGCCGGCGTCACGCGCACCTCGGCGCCGAGCGCGTGGCGATTGCCCCGACCGGCGCGCGCGTCGCGCGGCACGACCACGATCCAGTCGTCCTTCGCGTCGTGATCGTTGCGCAAGACGCGAATCGGCTCGTGCAATCCCGCGAGCACCGCGTCGACGTCGCCGTCGCGGTCGAGGTCGGCGAAGACCGCCGTCCGGTCGACGCGCGGCTCGAGCTTCCAGTTGCCCGCTTCGGTGAGCCGCACAAAGCGGGCGCCACGCCGCTCCATCAGGAGCGGCGGCTGCGCATACTCGGAGTCCATCGAAAGCTTCGTGGCCTGCGGATACACGTGTCCGTTCACGGAGAAGAGATCCTCGTCGCCGTCATGATCGAGATCCACGAACCCCGCGGCCCAGCCGACGAGCGGTCGGCTCGGGGCGCCGAGCCCGAACTGGTTCGTGCGGTCGTCGAAGCTCCGACCGTCGAGATTGAGGTGAAGCGTGTTCGTGTCGCTCGAGAAGTTGGTGGTGAAGACGTCGGGACGACCGTTGCCATCGACATCGGTAACCGCGACGCCCATCGTGGCTTGCTCGAGACCTTCGCCATTCACCGCGATCCCGGAGCGGAGGCCGTTGTCGGTGAAGCGCCACGGCTCGATCGCGACGAAGAGGTTGTTGGCCTGCGAATCGTTGCCCACGAAGACATCGGGCTTTCCATCGCCGGTGAAGTCGAGGATCGCGAGGTTGAGCCCGAAGCCCGGCTTCACCGCGCGGATGCCGCTGTCGGCGCTCCGGTCGACGAAGGTGCCGTCGCCGCGGTTCTCGTAGATCGAATCGTGCGCGGGCGCGTAGCCGCGCGGCCCCGCGATCACCGCCTGGCCCTTGAACGACGCGGGCGGAAGCGGCTTCGTCGGATCGAAGTCGAGGTAGTTGCACACGTAGAGATCGAGGTCGCCGTCGGCATCGAGATCGGCGAAGGCCGCGCCTGTACCCCATGCAGGGTCGCCGAGACCGGCGCGCGCGGTCGTGTCCTCGAACGTTCCGTCGCCGCGATTCCGCAGCAGGACGTCGGGGCCGAAGCAGGCGATGTAGATGTCGTCGAAACCGTCGGCGTCGACGTCGCCGACGGTGCTGCCGAAGCTCCAGCGGCGATGCGCGATGCCGCTCGCGGCGGTGACATCGGTGAAGCGCAGCCCTCCGTCGTTTCGGAAGAGCCTTGCGCCCGGGCCCCGCTCCGGATCGGCGAGCGTGGATCCGTTCGGCACGAAGAGATCGAGATCGCCGTCGTTGTCGAAGTCGATGAGCGCGAGACCTCCTCCCTTCACCTCGAGAATCAGGCTCGGGGGATTCGCACCGCTCGCCGGCACGAGCGCGATGCCGGAGTCGGCCGTGACGTCGGTGAAGCGAATCGCGCCCGAGGTCACGGCTGCCGCGGGCGACTGCGTCGGCGCCGGAGCCTGCGCCAAGGCTTCGCACGGATCAAGAGGCGACATCGCGAGCGAGATCATCGCGACGGCAGGCATCAATCGATTCACGGCGGCGGCCTCCTTCAAGGTTCGGCCGGATTCTTCGGCGCGGAGGGCGGTGCTGCGGGAGCGGATTCCGATGCGGGCGCGGCGGGAGCACCGGGCGCACTCGCGTCGCGAGGCGGTGCATCCCCCGTCTTCCGACCAAGCGCGGTCAGGATGCGATCGGCGTTGGCGCGCGCGGCGTCGGCCTCGCCGGTGCGGCCGAGGCGGTCGTACACGCGGGCGAGCTTCGACCACGTCTCGTGCTGGACCGCGCTTGCCTCGACCGATCGGCGCAGGAGCGCCTCGGCGCCCGCGACGTCGTCGCGGCGCAGCGCGAGATCGGACATTCGGACGAGCACGCGCGCTCGGTCGGTCGGCCGATCCTTCGGCGTCGTGAACCCCTGCAGCGCAAGCCCGAAGAGCCGATCGGCATCGTCGAGACGATCCTCGTCGAGCGCGATCAGTCCCAGGCCGAAGGTCGAGTCGGGTTCGTTCGGAACCGACGCGACGTGCGCCTCGAACGCCTCTCGCGCAAGCTCGAGTTCGCCGAGGTGGTAGCAGCACCAACCGAGGAAGTGGGCGGCGTGGCGCTGCTCCGGGAATGCCTGCTTCGAGCGGCGTGCGCGAACGAGCAGCGGCCTCGCCTCCTCGTAGCGCTTCAACTTGTTGAGCGCGATGCCCTGGATCGCCGCCGCGCGGTCACAGTCGGGTTTCTCCGAAAGCACCGTGGCCGCGGTCATGCGCGCGAGGTCGGTGCTTCCCGAGCCGAGCATGCGCAGGGCGACCTTGAGACGCGCATCATCGGGGTAGTCCGCGACCTCGGCGGCCGGCGCCTGCGGACCCGCGTTGGTCGCGGACGCCGGCGGGGCGTTGGGGGGGACGACCTGCGCGAGGGTTCCGGATCCCGCGAACGCCGCGACCATGAGGACAAGCGCCAACCCACGGCCCCCGCGGTCACCCTCACGACGGACCGGCTTCAGGTCCCGCGACGCGGGTGATTGGCGGTGGTGGTGCGGAGGAGCGTGCATCGGGGTTTCACTATAAGAACGCCTGCGGTCGACCCGACCCGATTCGAGCCGAATCCCGACTCGAGCACCCGATGTCCCGGACCTCTCCAACGGACCCGGCCGAGGATTCAGCCGAGGATCGGTCGACCGGACAGGTCCGGAATCTCATCGAACGGAACCCCTGAAGTCCGAGAGATTTGCGCGGCCGCCATATTGATTTGAATTCCCTCTTCCTCCGGGGATTCGGCTTCCATCGGCCCGGTCCCCCGATAACTTGGGAAGACTTGCGCGCCCCTCCGGCGGGCAATCCGTGCATTCCGTTGCGACCAATCGCTGCGAGCGCACGTACATCGAGCCCGAGTCGCCGTCGCTGCGGCGTTGTCGTGTTGCCCGAGATGCTGAGTCCCCGACGCCCCGGTTCCGACCGGACGTCGAACAGACGTCGAAGAGACGTCAACCGGTCGTGTGCACATCGTCAGACGAGGTCCTTCATGCAGACGAGCTCGAAGATGCGGACGAACACCCTGAAGTCGAACCTTTCTCCACTGCACCTCGGCCTGCTCTCGCTCGCCGTCGCGTGCGCCGCACCGGCGTTCGCGGGCGGCGTGACCCTGCAGCCGAAGGCGGGAGACCCGCTGCTTGGCCTCACGAAGGTGCAGCAGGGTCGCTTCGCGGCCGGGCGCGTCTCGTACATGACGCCCTTCGGCAACGCCACCGGCCTCGGCCCGGTGTTCAACAAGTCGAACTGCCAGAGCTGCCACTCGAATCCGGTCGGCGGCTGGGGCTCGATCTCGGTCACGCGGTTCGGCATCGAGGACAAGGGCGAGTTCTATCCGCTCGAATCGCTCGGCGGCAGCCTCCTGCAGGCGTTCGCGATCAGCGACCCATGCCGTGAGACGATCCCCGAGGAGGCGACGGTCACCTCGGTGCGCGTGACGAACTCGTCGATGGCCTTCGGCCTCATCGAGGCGATCCCCGACGCAGCCATCGCGGCGAACGCCGACCCGGACGATTCGAACGGCGACGGTATCTCCGGCCGCGTCCACTGGGTGCTTCCGCTCGAGGCCTCGCCCTCGAGTCCGCTGCGCGCCGGCCGCTTCGGCTGGAAGGCGCAGATCGCCACGGTCCTCAGCTTCTCCGGCGACGCGACGCTCATGGAGATGGGCATCACCAACGCCCTCATCGGCACCGAGAACGCACCGAACGGCGACGCCGCGCTCCTCGCCTCGTGCGACACCGTCGCCGATCCCGAGGACACGCCCGACGCGTCGGGCTTCACCTTCATCGAGCGCGTGACCAACTTCCAGCGCTACCTCGCGCAGCCGCCTCAGACTCCGCGCAGCGGCATGTCGGGCGAACTCGTCTTCAACGCGATCGGCTGCAACGCCTGTCACGTGCGCGACTGGACGACCTCCAACTCGCCCGCGCTCGAGACGGCGATCCGCAACAAGGCGATCCGCCCCTACTCCGACTTCCTGATCCACGACATGGGAACGCTCGGCGACGGCGTGCAGGATGGCGACGCCAACGAACTCGAGATGCGCACGCCGACGCTGTGGAACCTCCGCACGCGCGACCCGATGCTGCACAACGGCGCCGCCGCCGGCGGCACGTTCGCCGACCGCGTGTCCGCCGCCATCGCAGCGCACGGACCGCTGGGCGAAGGCGCCGCGTCTGCGGCCGCGTTCGCCGCGCTCTCGGCGAACGACAAGGCGAAGCTCGTGGCCTTCCTCGATTCGCTCGGCCGCGACGAGTTCGACATCGACGGCGACCGCAACATCACGATGGACGACTTCACGACCTTCGTGAACTGCCAGGGCTCCACCTTCAACGCCGACAGCCCCTGCGCGATCGGCGACATCGACCAGAACGGCGTGATCAACCTCGCCGACATGCAGGGCTTCCTGCTTGCCGCACAGCGCGATGGCATCGACACCTCGCTCGACTGCGACAACGACGGCACGGTCGACCTCGTCGAGATCTTCAACGGTTCGCCCGACCGCAACCTCGACGGCGTGCCGGACGACTGCGCGCCGTGCGTCGCCGACTTCGATGGCGATGGCGCGGTGCTTGCGAGCGACCTCGCCGCCCTCCTCGGCGGCTGGGGTAGCCCGAGTTTCGACCTCGACGGCGACGGCATCACCGGCGCCGGCGACCTCGCCACACTGCTGAGCTCGTGGGGCGCCTGCCCCTGATCCCTCGAACGCGGTGCGCGCCGCGTTCTCCCGACCGATCTCGGTACTTCCCGCACGCGCCCGACCGACAGACAGAACTGAACGCGACATTTCCCGAGGCAGACCACGCTGAAGGAACTCGTCTGGAGCCAAACTGGAGTCTATGAGCATGCGATGCACTTCCCTCTCGTCCTTCCTGATCGGCACCGGCGCCACAGCCCTCCTCGCAGGCTCTGCGAGCGCGCAGTGGCTCAACTACGTCAACGAGACCTCGACCCGTCTGTCGGCGGCCTCGGGCCTCGTCGTGAACGACAACCTCGAGAAGGACTTCGCCTGGGGCGACTTCGACCAGGACGGTGACACCGACCTCATCTGCATGCGCAAGTTCCCCGGCTCGATCCAGGGCGGCTTCCGCGACATCCTCTTCATGAACCAGGGCGGCGTGCTCGTCGACCGCACCGCCGACTACGGCACGTCCTCGGACGTCGCAGGCTCGCAGGGCATGCTCGACTCGGTCAACGACCGCGACGTGAAGGCCGTGGATGTCGACAACGACGGATGGCTTGACCTCGTCACCGCGACCACGATGAGCGATCACGTCTCGACCGTGCTCGGCCAGCCGCGCGTCTACCGCAACCTCGGCAACAACGGAAGCGGCCAGTGGCAGGGCTTCCGGTTCGAGGACGCCCGCATCCCGACGATGGTCGCACTCACCGGCTCCGCTGCGAACCCCCGCTTCTGCGAACTCGCGGTCGGGGACTTCACCGGCGACGGCTTCGTCGACCTCTTCTACACCGACTACGACACGCCCGAGACGAGCGGCACGATCTGCATCGACCTCAACGCCGACGGCGACACGTCGGACGCAGGCGAGTGCCAGCAGAGCCCGGGCGAGACGGCGAGCCTCGACTACAACAACAAGTTCCTCGTCAATCTCGGCGCCGCGAATCCCGGCCACTTCGTCGATACGGTCAACACCCGCATGACGGCGACCCAACTCGCGTCCGCATTCGGCAACGCCACCCTCGCCGCGGACATGAACGGTGACGGGAAGCTCGACGTCGTGCGCGTCAACACGCTGACCGGCGGCCAGGACGTCGCCACGATCTACTCGAAGACGGACGGCCTCGGCAACTCGTTCGACGGCCCCGACCAGGCCACCGCCGGAGCCCCGTACAACATCGCTTCGGGCGACCTCAACAACGACGGTCGTCTCGACCTCGTGGTCGTCGACGACGGCCAGGACAAGATCCTCATCAACGCCGGCAACGGCACCGATGGCTTCGCGAACTTCACCTCGTACACGATTGCCGCGAGCCCGAGCGAGTTCGGCAACGCGGTGAGCGTCGTCGACCTCGACAACGACGGCCTCAAGGACGTCATCATCTGCGACGTCGATGCCGACCTCGGGCCCTTCTGCCCGTCGTCCGGTCGCACGACGAAGATCTACCGGAACACCGGCGTCGTCGGCGGGAGCATGCTCTCGAACCAGAGCTCGATCATCCCGACCGCGAACATCTCGTCGGTCTTCGACATCGCGGCCTTCGACATCGACGGCAACGGGTGGAAGGACATGGTCATCGGCCGTTGCGGCGGCATCGATGTGTTCATGAACCGTCCGCCGCTCAGCCTCAGCTTCAGCTATCCGTCGGGACGCCCGGCGACGCTGAACCCCGATGGGACGAACTCGTTCGCCGTCAACGTGACGATCCAGGGCGGCGGCTCGGTGGTTGCCGGCACCGCGAAGCTCTACGTCTCGACCAACGGTGGCAGCTCGTACACCTCGACCGCGCTCACACCGACGGGCTCGGCCTCGTACCTCGCCACGTTCCCCGACGTCGATTGCGGTGATGTCGTCCGCTACTACGTCGGCGCGACGCTCTCGAACGGCGGACCGACCTTCGACCCCGCCACCGCCCCCTCCGCGTTCTTCACCGCTCCGGTGCAGACCGGCTCGGCAACCATCGCCGCCGAGAGCTTCGAGGGCGCTGCCACCGGCTGGGCTCCGGCCACCGAAGGCGCCACGACGGGCGGCCAGTGGGTGCTTGGCGTGCCCGTGGGAACCGCGAGCGGCGGAAGCGCGGCCTCGCCATCCGCGGACGCCACCCCGGGTTCGGGTACGCGTTGCTTCATGACCGGCCTCGGCGTTGCCGGCGGAACCGCAGGCAGCCAGGACCTCGACGGTGGACCGGCCACGCTGACGTCGCCGACCTACGACCTCTCGGCCGTCACCGGCGCGCAGGTGTCGATGGCGATCTGGTTCTTCTGCGACGACATCCTCACGACCCCGACGCAGGCCGACAAGATGCGCGTCGAGGTCTCGAATGGCGGTCCGTGGGTCCTCATGGAGGAGATCACGACGAACCAGCAGTGGGCGAATCGCACCTACAACCTCGGCTCGTTCGTCACCCTCAACAGCACCGTGCGCGTGCGCCTCTTCGTCAACGACACCCCGAACGACTCGGTGACCGAGGCCGGCCTCGATGAGTTCGTGCTCTCGGCAAGCGAGTGCGTCTCGGCGCCCGCCTGCCCGGCCGACCTCAACAGCGACGGCACGGTCGACGCGGGTGACCTCGCGACGATGCTCAGCGCGTGGGGCGGAGCGAAGTACGACCTCGACGGCGACGGCACTGTCGGCGCGAGTGACCTCGCCACGATGCTCAGCTCGTGGGGCACGTGCCCGTAAGGGGTGCATGCCTCGAAGGCTCTGCAGCACCTCCCTTCTCGAATCGCTCGTTCCAGGGGCCGCCCGTCAGGGCGGCCCCTGTTCATTCCCGCCTCGATCGCGCCCGACGCGACGCACCGGGGATGCACGCTCGGGTTCCGCTACGATCCGGCCCCGTGGCGGACCTCCGCACCAGCATCGCCGGCGTCGAACTCGCCAACCCCGTGATCCTCGCGGCCGGGACGTGCGGCTACGTGCGCGAGATGGCCGACGCGATCCGGCTCGACCGGATCGGCGCGGTGACGACGAAGTCGATCACCGTCGAGCCGCGTGACGGCAACACGCCGTGGCGCATCATCGACAGCCCCGCCGGCATGCTGAACGCGATCGGCCTCGCCAACGTCGGCCTCGATCGCTTCCTCGCCGAGAAACTGCCCGAGGCCCGCGGGCTCCCGTGCCGACTGTTCGGCTCCGTGGCCGGGCACTCGGTCGACGAGTATCTGCGTGTGGCGTCGGCGTTCGCGAAGGCCGGCGAGATCGCGGCGGTCGAACTCAACGTGAGTTGCCCGAACACCTCGGACGGTCTCCAGTTCGGCGAGCATCCGCAGGCGCTGCGTGCGCTCCTCGCGGAGGTGAAGCCGGCGGTCGGCGGCAAGCCGCTCGTCGTGAAGCTCTCGCCGAACGTCGGCGACATCGTCGCGATGGCGAAGGCGGCGATCGACGGAGGCGCCAATGCGCTTGTCGTCGCCAATACCTTCACCGCGATGGCGATCGACGTCGAGACGCGTGCATTCCGCCTTTCGCGCGGCCGCGGCGGGCTATCAGGCCCCGGCATCCATCCGATCGTGGTGCGCATGGTCCACGACGTCTTCCGCATGATCGCGCGCGATGCGAAGGTGCCGGTGATCGCGCTCGGAGGTTGCTCCAACTGGAGGGATGCCGCCGAGTTCATCCTCGCGGGGGCCACGGCGGTGTCGATGGGGACGGCGCTCTTCATCGATCCACGATCGCCGGTGCGCGTGGTCGACGGGCTCGATGCCTGGGTCGCACGCCAGGGCTGCCGCTCCATCGGCGAACTGGTCGGCATGGCGAAGTCCTGAGCGTGGCGAGGGCCTGACGATGCGGCGACGCGAACGCGAGCGTTTCGACGAACTCTTCGAGGAAGTGCTCGACACACTTCCGGAGCCGATCCACGCGATGCTCGAGGAGTGTCCGATCGTGCTCGAGGACCGGCCGTCGCGCGCGATCCTCGAGGAGATGGGT